>JACQQM010000014.1 GCA_016207025.1 Nitrospirota bacterium
TGATCCCCCTTACAGATGATCAGGCGCGGCAACAGCCGTGCCCAACGTGTTGTCGGAGATTGCGATCGTGAGACGTGTGCGTCGTCAGTCCGCAGTGTGACCGACTGGTTCACGCGCCGGCTCGTGTCCACACCAGCAGCGCAACCTACCAGTCACGATTCATACTTGCCGAAGTCTTCCGGTTTCAGGTTCTCTAGCCAGTGATCCAAGTCTTCCGATGCTTGCTTGCGAAGGACCTCCTCGCGCGCAAAAATCGGGGCATGCGTTCGTAATGCCAGCGCAATCGCGTCGCTGGGCCTTGAGTCAATTGAATATTCGGAATCTTCGTACATCAGATGGATTTTCGCGTAATACGTGTTGTCCTTCAGGTCGTTAACCACCACGCTGATGACCTTCGCATCAACGGTATCCAGAATTGACTTCATGAGATCGTGCGTCATCGGCCGCGGCGCTTCGACACCTTCCAACGCGAAACTAATGGCGCTGGCTTCCGCTTTTCCCACCCAGATCGGCAGCATGTCCGAATTGTCCTCATCGCGAAGTATCACGATGTAGGTGTTATTGTACGGGTCGAACATCAGGCCCCGGACATTCATCTGTGTAATCATATGAAGCGCCTACTTTGGGTTCTGCCTATGGTGGCATCGCTGAAACGCGGGAGTCAATCTATCACTTATGTTTGCGATTTGTCAACGAAACCTACCCCATGAGGCTCTGTGGGCGTCACGGCAGATTGGTGAGGTCGAAGGCTTTGCCTGATATCGATGTGGACGGGCAGGTCGCCAAGCGTAACAGGGCCGCGGCCGGAACGGAGGGGTCCTGGAGCCGGCCCGGGTCTTCGTGGGGGTAGGCCTCGGCTCGCATAGCGGTGCGAGTGCCGCCGGGGTTGAATGTTATGGCCGTGACGCCAAAAGGACGTAACTCGTCGGCCAGAACCTGGGTCAATCCCTCCACGCCAAATTTCGAGACAGCATACGCGCCCCATCCGCCCCGACCGGACCGGCCGACGGACGACGAGACCGTGATGATGCGCCCGCCGCCTTGGTGGATCATGACCTTCACGGCTTCGCGCGTCACATGGAAGGTGCCGGTCAGATTGATCCGGAGCACTCGCGCCCAGGCGCGGAGGGGATAGTCAACCATCGGCACGCGCGGCCCCAAGATGCCGGCATTGTTGATCAGTAGATCCAGGCGACCGTACCGGCGAACAGCAAGGCGCACCAGGCTGCGCGCCTGTCGGGGTGAGGCAATATCAGCGACAAGTGCAGCGGCTTCCCCACCGGCCGCCTGGATCGCGGTCACCGTCGCGTCCAGCTCGCGTCTCGTTCTCGCGCACAACACGACCTTTGCTCCCTCTTGGGCAAACAACTCCGCGGTAGCCCGACCGATGCCACGACCGGCCCCGGTGATGATCGCGACGACGTTCGCAAGACAGCCGCTTCGGTTCTCTCGGTGGAGACTATTGACAGGAGATTGTCGCTGGCTCTTCTTGTCGTGAGAGCGGGAGGTTCGATGGCGAGTCAGGTAGGCCAAGCCTTCTATCTAGCGCCTAGTATAATCCGATCGGCATCAGGTCATTGCGGCGGCCTGTAGCTTTGCTGGAGCTTGGAGGTGTCCATGGTTTCTCCAAGCTTAAGAAAGGACCGCATTTGTTTCTTGACCAGTTCCCGGCCGCTCTCCTCGCCAAGGTTGATCTGATATTCGTTGATCACCATCACCCTCATCGCTTCCCATTCCTTCCAGCACTTTTTACAGACATTCGCCTTGACTTCCGCCTCAAGCCGTCCCAAGAAAAGGGTATCGGTGATCGCTTCACCCGCATTTCCGCATTTGACACACTGGACTACGGCCATCTGTTCGCCCTCCTGCTGACATGCGCCGGTACCGGCGTCCCGACCCAAAATGCAGCGCAAAACACGTGCATTGTAGCATTCGTTTCCTACGAAAGAAAAGGGGTTCGTGGGCCGGTTGACGGCCCGGGATGATCATGTTAGAAGGAGGCCCGCAACACCAGCATGTTTCCCGGAGATTGTGCCCGGGTGGCGGAACTGGCAGACGCGCCAGACTCAAAATCTGGTTCTCGCAAGAGAGTGGGAGTTCGATCCTCCCTCCGGGCACCATGGACTCCGCTATAAGTCCTCAATTCAAGGCCGTAGCTTGTGATCGGGCAATGGGTCTGGTGGGAAACCACCTCTAGGGTGGAGCGACGGGTCCCGGGCAGAGCATCCCCCAGGAATTCCTCTTGACAGGGCTTACGCAATGAGCCTATATTTCCGCTTGTCTAGCACGCACCTGCACGTGAGGTAGTCTCACTGGTATCGTCGTTCATTATTCCTACACTCATCGCCTAACTCACAAGGAGGCAAAACATGCGTAAGGTATTCATGTTGGGAGCAGCAATCTTGCTTGCGGGCTCCGTCGGCGTAGCGGTTGCCCAGGAGCGTCTGCCGCAGGCCTCCGGGTTCGGGACCGGCGTGGGTGAGTCGGCGGGCACCGGGACGCGTTCTCAGATCTGGGACAAGGCAGCTCTCCTGGAGAGGCTCTCGCAACCGGAGACGATCTTTGGCCGCGTGCAAGGTATCAATTACGCGGGCAAGAGAATCCACCTCGAAACAGGTGGAAGCTCGCATGATCTCGGAAGAGTCGGTCTTGGTGAAACATCCGAGGTCGTTGCGTACTTTGACGACCACACGAATATGGAGAAAATAAGAACGATCAACAACGGTGATGATGTCTACGTCCTCGTCGACGAGGAAAAAACAGCAGCCCAGCCGTTCGGCACAGGCAGGAAGCTGGTGCGGGACATCGCTGTATTGAGACCGAATGAGAAACTGGTCGGTTTCGGCGGCCTCGGGCAGCGCCCTGATCCCAAGACCGAGCGCGGCATTGTGACGGAGAACTTCTCCAGCCATGGCGGCATTGTCGGCCAGGTTCTTCCTGGAGACATCAACAAAGCTCTAGGATTCACGAGCAATTTAGGGGAGGTCACTGGTACCGCGCCGTGCTGGCAGTGTGATCCGCAGCCGGGCTGGGGAAACACGGCGGCAAACAAGAGCGACTGGGGCTCTTCCGACAAGCCGAACTACGAGAAAGGGCTTGGCCCTGCAAAATAAGCCTGACAAGCCTGTCAGCTTAGTGCTCTTGTCCGACTAGAACTTGAAGTGAGGCTGGAATACGGTGGCGGCTTATTGTGCCGCCACCGCTGTTTTCGGCGGCATCCTGCCACTGCATTCGAATTCAACAAGCTGACTTGAGAGCGATCGTTTGCCCCTGTTAAGATTGAGGGGCAATCAATGGAGCCTCTCGTATGAAGACCAGTGTTGAAAAAGCCCCGTCCGAACTGCGGGCAGACGCGGAACTGGACCTGCGGGGTGTCATTTGCCCCTATAATTTCGTCAAGACGAAACTGAAACTGGAGACCATGAGGGCCGGCCAGGTGCTTGCCGTGATCCTGGACGAAGGCGATCCCATCCGCAACGTTCCCCGCAGCGTCACTGACGACGGGCACCAGGTCCTCAGTCAAGAGCCGGTCGCGCAGGCGTACCGAGTCATGATCCGGAAGCGCGCCGACGTGTAGGGTTTTTCCGTCCTCCTGTTCTACCCTGCCGTCTCCTTCCCTGGACTCCTTCAACCAGCAGCGTAATGTCGCCGCTCAAGGGCCTGACGGCAGTCGTCTTCAACACCTCGATAGGAATCCCACGGATGAACTCCTCGCCCGGTTTCGTCAGTTCCCGCGCCAACACGATCTGACGATGACCCAACACGGCGTGCAGCTCTTTCAGCGTGGATGGCAATCGTCCAGGAGATTCAAACAGAACCAGAGTACGCGGCTCTGAGCGCACAGTCTCTAACAGCCGACGTCGTGAGTCTCCTGTTCGTGGAAGCATTCCGAGAAACACAAACGCGTCACACGGTAGCCCCGACGCCGGGAGCGCAGCCAGGACAGCGGAGGGTCCGGGGACCGGGACGACCCGGATGCCGGATGCCAGAGCCCGTCTGACAAGAAAATATCCGGGATCGGAAATCACCGGCGTCCCGGCATCGGAGACCAGCGCCACACTGTGCCCTTCCTGCAACCGCCTGATCAGCACCGGCGCTTTCTCCTCCTTATTCAGGGTGTGATAGCTCGTTAATGGAGTGTCGATGGCGTGGTGTTCAAATAGGGCTTTGGTCCGCTGCGTGTCTTCCGCCGCGACGACCGTGACTTCCTTCAGGATCCGCAGCGCCCGGAGCGTGATATCCTCCGCGTTCCCGATCGGGACACTCACGATGTAGAGGAGGCCGGCCATGTGTCCTCAGGGACTCTGAATCAGAAGTTGAATGCCCTCACGCGAGCCTGGATCAGGCACGTGTCTCAGAATCTTTCCTCACGTTCCTGCACAGTCGCTCACTGTACTCCTGAAAAGGCTTCTCGTCGACCGCCTTGACCTCCCAGAGGACTGTGCTAAGATTCGGCGGCGAAGAGCCCGAGAAGGATGCTGAATGGACGCGAAGCCCATCCTCGAAACGTACGAAGAGTGGAAGAGGGCGGACTACGCATTCTGTCCGAAATGTGGCGGTCCGTTGGGCCGGCGTTCCATCAAGGCGTCCGAGCCGGACAGGCTCGTGTGCCAGGGCTGCGGATTTGTCTTCTTTCTGGATCCGAAAGTGGCTGTGGGCACCATCATCTCGCTGGATGGCCGGATCCTGCTCCTGAAGCGAGCCATCGAACCCGCGTACGGCAAATGGGTGTTTCCGGGCGGGTTTGTCGACAGGGGAGAGCGGGTTGAAGAAGCCGCCATTCGCGAGACACGCGAAGAAAGCAACCTGGACGTTCGCCTGGTCCGGCTTCTGAATATCTATTCGTATTCCAACAATCCTGTCATCATCATTGTCTACGTGGGGGAGGCAGTCGGCGGGGACGCGTCGGCCGGCGACGAGACCCTCGAGGCGCGAACGTTCGAACCGGATGCGATTCCCTGGCACGATCTGGCCTTCCCTAGCACGGCCCAGGCGCTTCGGGATTTTCTCGCAAGGGGCGATCGAAGCTTCCGCCCTTAATTTGAACTGTTCCCCCCCGTAACTTTCCTTGACTGCTCTGTTATTCTGCAGCTATAATTTTAAATTCCGCAAAGGATGTTTTTCCGCTGAAAAGTTGCGAGGATAGGAGAGGATGCCGGTCATGTTCTTTATGACCACGATGGTACTGTACCTTGCTGGCACCGCTTTTTCCCTGGCCTATCTGCTGCGGCGGTCCGAAGCGCTCTCAAAGGTTTCGCTGGGCGTCACGGGAATTGGGTTCATCTCGCACACCCTCGCGTTGATTACCCGTGTGATGGCGGCCGATCACGTGCCACTCGCCAGCTTCCACGAAGCACTGTCGTTCTTCTCATGGGCCTTGGTACTCGTGTTCCTGGGCGTGGAACTCCGGCATCGCATCCATGTTCTCGGATCCTTTATTCTCCCCCTTGCCTTAATCTCTCTTCTATCGGCCGCCGCGTTACCCAAGGAGGTCCCCACCTTGGAACCGGTGCTGAGAACCGTCTGGGTACACGTCACGTTGAGCATCTTGGGCACAGTCGGCTTTGCCGTGGCCTTCGTGGCCGGCATCATGTATCTGATCCAGGACGGTCTACTGAAGTCGAAACGATTCAACATCTTGTACACCAAGTTGCCCCCCCTGGATTATCTGGACTATTTGAACCAGCAATCCATCGTGCTGGGATTTCCGCTTCTGACACTGGGAATCATCACGGGAGCGCTCTCCGCCGAGTTTGCGCGGGGATCTTATCTGAACTGGAATCCCGAGCAGACCTGGGCTCTGGTGACGTGGGTGTTTTACTTCGTGGTCCTGATGGGCCGCCTCACGGTCGGGTGGCGCGCCAAGAGGGCGGCCTATCTGACCATCATCGGGTTTGCCGGAGTCGTGCTGACGTTTATCGGAGTCGTCTTGAAAGGCCACGGACCGGTCGCCTAAGCGCACGCCGTACCATGCGATGAATATCATCGTCGTCGGTCTCAGTCACAAAACCGCCCCGGTCGAGGTGCGGGAGATGCTGGCCGTACCGGAGAGCCGGTTGGGCGAGGCTCTGAATCGGCTCTGCGCCTACCCCGGCATCAAAGAAGGCGTCCTGCTGTCCACCTGCAATCGGGTGGAGGTCTACGCGGTCGTGGACGAGATGGAGTCGGGCTATACCCGCGTGCAAGAGTTTCTGGCGGACACGCATCTCTCGCTGTCCTCCGAGCAACTCACCCCGCACCTCTATTGGCATGGAGGGGATCATGCCATCAGCCATCTGTTCCGCGTGGCGGCCAGCCTGGACTCGATGATCGTTGGCGAGCCGCAGATCCTCGGCCAACTGAAGGACGCGTTTGAAGTGGCCCTGGCCCACAAGGCCAGCGGCGTGATCCTGAACAAGCTGGTGAAGAAAGCCATCTCGGTGGCCAAGCGGGTTCGGACCGAGACCAAGATCGCCGAAATGGCCGTCTCGGTGAGCTACGCGGCGGTCGAGTTGGCCAAAAAAATCTTTTCCAATCTCAGCGAGAAGACCGTGCTGCTGGTCGGCGCAGGAGAAATGGCCAAGCTGGCGGCGCGGCATCTGATCAATAACGGCGTGCGGCACATCATGATCACCACGCGCGACCCGCATGGGGCGCTGGAACTGTCAAGGCGGTTTAACGGCGTGCCGGTTCCGTTCGACGAGTTTCGTCGCGAAATGGCCGAGGCCGACATCGTGTTGTGCTCAACCGGTGCCGCGCACTATCTGATCCGGGCGGAGGACGTGCAGCGAGCGATTCGCCTTCGGATGAACCGTCCGATCTTCCTGATCGATATGTCGGTGCCGCGCAATATTGATCCCACGGTTGGCACCATCGCCAACGCGTTCCGCTTCGACATCGACGACCTCGAGATGCGCGTGGAGCAGAACCGGGAAGAGCGGCTGCGGGAAGCCGCAAAAGCCGAACGCATGGTCGAGGAGGAGGTCGGCGTCGTCCGCCAGTGGTTAAAATCCTTGGAGGTCACGCCGACGATCGTGGCCCTGCGCAAGCGGGCTGAGGAGATCAAGCAGGCCGAACTCGAAAAAAGCTTGAGCCGGCTCGGGAATCTGTCCCCCCAGGAACGCGGCCTCATTGAAGGGATGGCTTCGGCCATCGTGAACAAGCTGTTGCACGGCTCCTTGGTGACGTTGAAGACGGAAGCCAATTCAGCAAGCGGCTCACTGTTCATTGAAGCGGCGAAGAGATTTTTCAACCTGGATGACGAGACGACCTCAGGGCGGACGGAGCAGCTACCGAACACCGGCGGTCAGAGTGACGCGCACCAGCCCGACCGCCCTGTGCCGGTGGCTGGGCGCTCTGGACCGGAACGCGCGTCGGCCCAGGATATGCCGGACGAAGAAACCTGAACGCCTCACGGCTGGATGCCCGGCCGATTCGCAGGGGAGCGGCGACCACGCATGACGAAGAGGCCCAAGCTCTTTACCTGTCCGAAGTGCCGGCATACCTATCTCGGCCACGACCCGCTGCCAGATTGCCCCCGGTGCGGGTACGACTACCGAGAGAAGGAGGGGTTCCGGTGGGATGTGCTCGTCTATCTACTGGTCATCATCAGTTTGATGAGTTTCCTTCTGGTGGCCTCGTACTACCGAGGGAATATGGGGGGCGTCCCGAGAACCTCGGCGGCACACCAAGACGAGGCGCAAGAGAAATTGCCGGGTTCGGACTCCCCTAAGACGATGCCTTTTCAAAGTCCCTATCACGAGCCGGGACGATGAGGTCGGCGATGCCTGGAACACACGTGGGACGCTCGTCGCTGGTGGTCGGGACGCGCGGAAGCCGTTTGGCGGTCTGGCAGGCCGAATGGGTTCAGGCCCGGCTCCAAGAGATTGCCCCGGAGATCGCCGTGACGCTCCGGCGGATCAAGACTTCCGGCGATAAAATATTGGATGTCCCCCTGGCCGCGATCGGCGGGAAAGGACTCTTCGTCAAAGAAATCGAAGAAGCCCTCATCGGAGGAGAGATTGACGTCGCGGTGCACAGCATGAAAGATGTGCCAACGGTCCTGCCTGAGGGGCTGGAAATTCTCTGCGTTCCGGCTCGCGAAGATCCCCGCGATGTGCTGATCAGCCGGAAAGCCCAGCCACTTGACCAGTTGCAGAAGGGAGCGCGGATCGGGACCAGCAGTCTGCGCCGGCAAGCCCAGCTCCTGCACTACAGGCCGGACCTGCACATCCAGATGCTGCGGGGAAATCTGGACACCCGGCTCAAAAAACTACAGGCCGGCGAGTACGACGCCATCGTCCTGGCCGCGGCCGGGCTACGGCGCATGGGGTGGATCAACGAGGTCACGGAGTACTTGCCGACTGAGGTGAGCTTGCCGGCAATCGGGCAAGGCGCGTTGGGGCTGGAAGGTCGCCGGGATGATCAGTTTGCCCGTGATTTGGTCGGACGCCTGGACCATGGTCCCACACGGACGGCGGTCATGGCCGAACGGGCTTTGTTGCAACGGCTGGAAGGAGGATGCCAGGTACCGATCGCGGCCCACGCGACCATCAAGGAATCAACCCTGATCATGGACGGGCTGATCGCGAGCGTGGACGGTCGCCGCCTGATCCGGGATACGATCCAAGGGCCGACATTAGAGGCGCGCATCTTAGGCGTGCAGTTGGCCGAAAAGCTCTTGGCCCGGGGCGGGGATGCCATCCTCAACGAAATTTACGGAAAAGCGTGAACGCCGTGGCGAGCAAGAGAGGAAAAGTTTATTTGGTCGGTGCAGGGCCGGGCGACCCCAAGCTGCTGACCCTCCGCGGCAAGGAGTGCCTGGGACAGGCCGATGTCGTG
The DNA here is from genome assembly GCA_016207025.1 of Nitrospirota bacterium. GTDB lineage: Bacteria > Nitrospirota > Nitrospiria > Nitrospirales > Nitrospiraceae > JACQQM01. Next base: position 8,821 of record JACQQM010000014.1, read on the forward strand.
CTGTACGACTATCTGGCCAACCCGGTTCTCCTGGACTATGTTCCTGCTCACGCCGAACGGATCTACGTCGGCCGACGAGGGCGGGGGACGTACCAGGATCAGCACGTAGTCAATCGTCTGATCATTGAGAAGGCCCGCGAAGGCAAAGTGGTGGTGCGACTGAAAGGGGGCGACCCATTCGTGTTCGGACGGGGCGGCGAGGAGGCCGAAGCGGTGGCTGGCGCCGGCCTGCCCTTTGAGGTGGTGCCGGGCGTCACGTCGGCCGTTGCAGTACCGGCCTATGCCGGCATTCCGGTGACCCACCGCACGCTGGCCTCGACCGTCGCGTTTGTCACCGGGCACGAGGATCCGGCCAAAGGAGGGGCGACGCTGGAATGGCCACGCCTGGCGACCGCGAACGGAACCTTGGTGTTCCTGATGGGCATGAAAAACCTGCCGGCCATCGTCGAACATCTCCTGGCCGAAGGCAAATCGGCCGACACCCCAGTGGCGTTGATTCGGTGGGGCACGCGCTCCAGCCAGCGGACGGTGGTGGGAACCTTGCGCGACATTGTGGAGAAGGCTGAACAGGCGGAACTGGAACCGCCGACGGTCATCGTGGTCGGGGACGTCGTTCGCCTGAGAGAACAATTGAACTGGTTCGAAACCCGTCCGTTGTTCGGGAAACGCATTCTGGTGACGCGCGCGCGGGAGCAGGCCGGCGAACTGTCGCAATTACTCGCGGGATATGGGGGAGACCCCATTGAGTGCCCTACCATTCACGTCGTGGCTCCGGAGAGTTGGAAGGAACTGGATGAGGCCATTGCCGACCTGCGCCGGTATCAATGGCTGGTGTTCACCAGCGTCAACGGCGTTCGCCCCTTCATGGAGCGGCTCCAGCGGCAGGGGCTGGATGCACGAGCCCTGTCGGGCCTCCGGCTCTGCTGCATCGGCCCCCGAACCGCGGAGGAACTGGCCACACACGGTCTTCGGGCCGATCTGATCCCGTCAGAATACCAGGCGGAAGGGTTGATCGCCGCGATGACGGCGGCCGGCGTCGCCGGGCAGCGCGTGCTGGTTCCGCGCGCGGCGGTCGCGCGGGAGATTTTGCCGGAGCAACTCCGAGCCCTGGGCGCGGACGTGCGGGTGGTCCCCGCGTACCAGACGGTCCTCCCTTCGATCGATACCGAGCGGCTCAAGGAATTACTCCGGCGGAACGAGATCCACGTCCTCACGTTCACCAGTTCGTCGACGGTTCAAAACTTCAGCCGGCTGTTCGACAGCCGCGAAGAAATGCTCAAGTTGACGGGGAGCGTGGCCGTCGCCTGCATCGGGCCGATTACCGCGGGGACAGCGGCGGAGCAAGGATTGTCGGTCACCATCACGGCTTCGGAAAATACGATCCCGGCATTGGTGGAAGCGATCGTCCACTATTACGCAGGGCGCAGGCAGGCATGAAGAGGGGCAACGGAAGCAGTGTGCGTTTACTCTTATTCTGAACGGAGGAGACCAGCATGGTTCCTGTGAAGTCATTCATGGTTCCAGTAGAAAAGTTTGTAACCGTGGACCGCGACACGAATGTCCGGAAAGCGGCCGAAATCATGCGCGATCGCAATATCGGAAGCGTATTCATTACTCGCGGCAAGGACATCATCGGCATCGTGACCGACACCGACATGGTCAGGCGATCCGTCGCTGTGGGAGCGGACCCCGCGAAGACCCCTGTTGAGCAGATCATGTCGGCTCCGATCGTCACCATCGAGGAAAACAAAACCCTGCTCGACGCCAATGATCTGATGGCACGCGAGCACCTGCGACATCTGGGCGTCACACGGGATGGCAAGCTGATCGGGATGATTTCGGTGCGGGACTTGGTGGTCTTTCTCACCAATCTCCCGAGGAAGTGACGGTTGAACAATATGGCCTTTCCGCGTCAGCGCATGCGGCGTCTTCGGGAGTCCGAAACCCTGCGACGGATGGTCAGGGAAACGAGGCTGTCGCCCGCCGATCTCGTCTATCCGATCTTCGTGACCGGCGGGCGGGACCGCCGACAGGAGATCAGTTCGATGCCGGGACAATACCGTTTGTCGGTGGATCTCCTGGTCAAGGAGGCGGGGGAGGTCAAGCTGCTCGGCATCCCGGCCGTGATCCTGTTTGGAATCCCGGACCGGAAAGACGAGCGCGGGACGGCGGCGTACGATCCGGACGGCGTTGTCCCGCGGGCTGTGCGAACCCTGAAAGATCAGGTGCCGGATCTGCTCGTGATCACGGATGTCTGCATCGACGAGTACACGACCCACGGTCACTGCGGGTTGGTGAAGGACGGCCGCGTCCTCAACGACGAAACCCTGGAATGCCTGCGGGCCATGGCGCTGATACACGCGCAGGCGGGCGCCGACATGCTGGCGCCGTCCGATATGATGGATGGCCGGGTGGGAGCCATCCGCGACGAGCTGGACCGTCACGGATTCAGCGCTCTCCCCATCATGGCCTACGCGGCGAAGTTCGCATCGTGCTTCTATGCCCCGTTTCGCGACGCCGCGGACTCGAGCCCGAAGTTCGGCGATCGCCAGTCCTATCAGATGGATCCCGCGAACGCACGCGAGGCGCTGCGGGAGATTGACTTGGACATCGAGGAGGGGGCAGATATCGTCATGGTCAAACCGGCGTTGCCCTTCCTGGACGTGATCGCGGCGGCGCGTACCCGGACCACGCTCCCGATCGCGGCGTATCAAGTGAGCGGCGAGTACAGCATGATCAAGGCTGCGGCTCGCGCCGGCTGGTTGGATGAATCGCGGGCCATGATGGAATCCTTGCTCTCGATCAAGCGGGCAGGGGCGGATGTGATCCTGACGTACTTCGCCAATGAGGCGGCCAGGCTCTTGAACGAGTCACGCACATGACGGTGCCCGCATGAAGATCACGCGAGGTCTGGCCGACCACAAGCGGGCGCCTCACCCGGTGCTGACGATCGGCAACTTCGACGGACAGCACCGTGGCCACCTCGCGCTGCTGCGGGCTGTTGTCGAAACCGCGGCCGCACGGAGCGGCACGCCGATGGCCCTCACGTTCGACCCTCATCCGATCACGGTCCTTGCACCCAGCGTTGACCTCCGTCTCCTCACGTCGATGGAAGACAAGCTGGCGCGTTTCCAGGAGGCCGGGATTGAGGAGGTCCTGTTTCTGGGATTCAATACGCAGTTTGCCGCATTGGCTCCTGAAGAGTTCGTGTTTCAGATCCTGCGGGATGGCGTGGGCGTCAAGGATCTGTTTGTGGGCGAGCACTTCGCATTCGGAAAGGGCCGAGCGGGACGGATGGCGGATCTTCTTCGGCTAGGGGCAGAAGCCGGGTTTCAGGTCCATCCGGTGCCGCCCGTGCGGGTGGACGGGGAGATCGTCAGCTCGACTCGAATCCGCCAGTTGGTGCAGGCCGGCGAGATGGGCCGAGCGGCCCGGTTCCTGGGACGTCCCTACGCCCTCAGCGGGCAGGTCGTGGGAGGGGAGCGGCGTGGACATGCGCTGGGCTGGCCGACCGCAAATCTTCGCTTGCCGCCGAATCGAGTCATCCCGGCCGACGGCGTCTATGCGACCATGGCACTGTGGAAGACGCGCTCGTTCGACTCGGTCTCGTACATCGGCACGCGCCCGACATTCGGACCGGGTGAACGCCTGCTCGAAGTGTATCTCCTGGATACGCAACTCGATCTGTACGGCGAGGAACTTCGCGTGCACTTCGTCGAGCGGCTACGCGGGGACCTGGCATTTCACACCGCGGAAGAGCTCTCAGCCCGTATTGATCGCGACGTCACGCTCGCGCGCGAGATGCTCAGAGCCGCCTCCCAAACTGTGACGGATGCGTGAGACGGCCGCCAGCATGATGCGTCCCGGGTCTTTCATGAGTCGTTCTCTTCAGCGTCGGGCACACTTTTCGGAGGTCGCGAGCCGCGTGGCCGCCACGGCGCGGACCAAGCGTTTATTTGCGCCAGGAGAACGGCTCTTGGTGGCTGTTTCGGGTGGTCCCGATTCGGTCGCGCTCCTTTCCATCCTTGCGGAGTTAGCCATTTCCTGGGACTTGGCTCTCCAGGCGGTGCACATCAATCACGGCTTACGCGGGACGGAGTCTGAAACGGATGCTCGCTTTGTGGCCAACCTGTGCGGTCGGATGGGGATCCCGTTGACTTGCGAGCGGGTCAGCCTCGCCGTCTCCTCCGGGCGGCTCAAAGGACGTTCGCTCCAGGAAGTCGCGCGCGAGGCCCGGTATACGGCCATGCACCGGGTCGGGGAGGCTCTTGGCGTCGACAAGATTGCAGTGGGACATACAGCCGATGACCAGGCTGAAACACTCGTGATGTGGATGCTCCGCGGGGCGGGGACAGCCGGGCTTGCAGGAATTCCGCCTTCCCGGGAGCCATTATTTATTCGCCCTCTTCTGGAGATCAGCCGTGCCGACATTCTCAGTTATCTCCGGTCCCGCGAGCTGGAATTTCGCGAGGACTCGAGCAACACAAAACCGCTCTATTTAAGAAACCGCATTCGCCAAGAGTTGCTGCCGGTCCTGAAACGGTTTAATCCGGCCATCCTGGACGTGCTGAAACGGCAGGCCGAGATCCTCCGCGAAGAGGACCTCTGCCTGGAACAATTGGTGTCCATGCATTTGGCCAGGATGACGCACGAGGGCGCCGACGGGGAGATGGTACTGGACCGTAAGGCGATGCTAACCTTGCCCGTGGCCCTCCAGCGTAGAATGATCCGATCCTTGCTGCGTCGGACGAGCGGGGTCATGAAAGGGCCTACGTTCGGGGCCGTCAGGACGGTCTTGGAACGGATCGTTCACGGTCGGTCAGGTTCCGCCCTCACCGTGCATGGAGCGTTCGTCGCGCGCGAGTACGAGAAGGTCCGATTCCGATCTTCTCAGCTTGTGCCGCACGCAACCCAATCGCTCGGAGCGGCCGGAGAAGATGTTGAGAAAGGACTGGTCTTGCCTGTCCCGTCAACCATCCGCTGGCCTCTCACCGGCCAGACAATCCGGGTGTGCCTGGGAAGCGCGCATCCCACGGATACGCCTCCGCGCATGGGGCGAAACGTGGCCATCTTCGACGCAGACCGGCTGACCATGAAGCTGGTGGTTCGACCGTGGTTGCCTGGCGATGCGTTTTATCCGTTCGGCATGCACGGTCAACGGAAGAAGTTGCAGGATTATTTCGCCGACATCAAGCTGCCCCGTGAAGAGCGGAGACGGATCCCGCTGCTGGTCGCCCCAGAAGGCATCCTGTGGATCGGGGGGCTTCGGTCCGATGAACGCTTTCGCCCAAGCTCTTCAACCACGCGCACCTTGATCGCAGAGCTCCTGGACGGAACCTCACACAGGGGAGAGTGAACAGCATGGAGCGAATTTTTGGACGGCCGATCGTGACCCAGGAAGAGATGCGCGCGCGCATCAAAGAACTCGGGCGGCAAATCACCGCGGACTACGAGGAGAAGGACCTGATCCTGGTCGGAGTCCTCAAAGGCGCGTACGCGTTTTATGCCGACCTGGCCCGCGCGATCCGGAGTCCCCTGCGCGTGGACTTCCTGGTCGTCACCAGCTATGGCTCGAAAGCCAAGCCGTCCGGCAAGGTCAAGATGGTGACCGACTTGACGGAAGACATCGCCGGGCGGGATGTCCTGCTCGTGGAAGATATCGTCGATTCGGGGCTGACGGTGAAGTACTTGGTCAACACATTGTCCAAGCGAAAACCGAAATCCATCAGGGTCTGCACTCTGTTGAGCAAGCCGGAACGCCGCAAGGTGGATGTGGCCATTCACTACGTCGGATTTCAAATTCCCAACAAGTATGTGGTCGGGTACGGACTGGACTATCAACAGAAGTACCGAAACCTTCCTTACCTGGCGGTGCTGGACACCGTGGATGATGAGGGCCAGGGGTTCTAGCGCAGTGTTGTCAGTCCGTACACACCTGTGATAGAATTCGCCGGATAAATAATGTTTCCCCGTCTTCAGTGAGAACTGAGAAGGAGTTGGATGAATTCCCGGGTTAAAAATCTGCTGTTCTGGGTGGTGGTGGGTCTGTTCATGATCCTGTTGTTCAATCTGTTCAGCGTGCCAACCCATACCCCGGAAGACGAGGTGATATTCAGCGACTTTATGACCCACTTGGACAGGGGCGACATCACCAAGGTCATCCTCAAAGCGAACTATATCAGCGCGATTCTTAAAGACGGAACCCGCATTCGAACCTATTCGGCGGAATACCCGGAACTCGTGAAGCTGTTCCGCGAGCGGAACGTCCAAATCGAAGCCAAACCGCCGGACGAAAATCCCTGGTACATCACGTTCTTGGTCACGTGGGGACCATTTGTCCTGTTCCTGGGACTCTGGTTCTTCCTCATGCGCCAGATGCAGATCGGCGGAAACAAGGCGCTCTCGTTCGGGAAGAGCCGGGCCCGCCTGCTGACCGAAGAGCGCAAGAAGATCACCTTCTCCGACGTGGCCGGGATCGATGAGGCCAAGGAAGAAGTGGTCGAGATTATCGAATTCCTGAAGGACCCGCGTAAGTTCCAGAAACTGGGCGGACGGATTCCCAAGGGCGTCCTGATCGTCGGGCCTCCTGGAACCGGGAAAACTCTGCTGGCCAAGGCCATCGCGGGAGAGGCCGGTGTACCGTTTTTCAGCATCAGCGGGTCCGATTTCGTGGAAATGTTCGTCGGCGTCGGCGCCTCACGGGTCAGGGACCTCTTTGAACAGGGGAAAAAACACGCCCCTTGCATCATCTTCATCGACGAGATCGACGCCGTGGGCCGGTTGCGCGGAGCAGGCTTAGGGGGTGGACACGACGAGCGCGAGCAGACTCTGAACCAGCTCTTGGTCGAAATGGATGGGTTCGACACGACGGAGGGCGTGATCCTCATCGCCGCGACCAACCGGCCGGACGTTCTCGATCCGGCGCTCCTGCGCCCGGGCCGGTTCGACCGGCAGATTGTGGTCAATCGGCCGGACCTGAGAGGCCGGACGGAGATCCTCAAGGTCCACACCAAGAAGGTGCCTATCGCGAGCGACGTTGAGCTCGAAAAGATCGCGCGCGGCACGCCCGGATTCTCCGGCGCTGACCTAGAGAACCTGGTGAACGAGGCGGCCCTCTGGGCGGCCCGACAGAACAAAAAAGTGGTGGAGCTCGTGGATTTTGAAACCGCCAAGGACAAAGTCCTCATGGGAGCCGAGCGCAAGAGCATGATCCTGAGCGACGACGAAAAGCGGGTCACCGCCTATCACGAAGCCGGGCATGCCCTCATGGCGAAGCTGCTTCCGGGCACTGATCCGGTCCACAAAGTGACGATCATCCCGCGTGGGCGAGCATTGGGCATGACCATGCAATTACCCACCGATGATCGTCACAATTATTCAAAGGAATTCCTGTACAACACGCTGGCCATCTTGCTGGGCGGGCGGGTCGCTGAAGAGTTGGTCTTGAACCACATCACGACCGGCGCCGGGAACGATATCGAACGGGCGACGGACCTGGCGCGCAAGATGGTCTGTGAGTGGGGGATGAGCGAAAAACTGGGGCCGCTGACCTTCGGCAAGAAGGACGAAGAAATCTTCCTTGGGCGTGAGATCGCGACGCGCCGCGACTTCAGCGAGCAGGTGGCGATCGAAATCGACCACGAAGTGAAACGGCTGGTGACCGAGAACTACGAACGGGCCAAGCGGATGCTCACCGAACATATGGGCACTCTCAAAGCCCTGGCCGAAGCTCTCCTCGAAAAGGAAGTGCTGGACGCGCCCGAGATCGACCAGATTATCCAGCAAGGCTCGGTTCCACAGACCGTGCCGGTCTGAGAGCGATGGAGGCCCGCAAGGAGATCGCGCAGCCGGTCCCAGGCGGGCCATGAGCGCGAAACAGGGCGGGTTGCTTTTTCCTTCCACGATCGCCCCATCCTTCACCGTGTGCCTCGTCCTCCATCGCGGAGAGGCCGGCTATGCCGACTTCCAACACAGCGCAGAGTCCTGAAGCGTTACGGGCACGTGGCCGGGCGATCCCTCTTGATGCCGGCCCCTTGCTCATGGGCATCCTCAACGTCACGCCCGATTCGTTTTCGGACGGGGGGCTGTATCTCGACCCTGAGGCCGCCGTGGCGCACGCGATGGCCATGGTCGAACAGGGGGCAGACCTCATTGACATCGGGGCCGAATCATCTCGGCCTGGCTCAGACCCGGTGGGCGAGGAAGAAGAGATTCGCCGGTTGATCCCGGTCGTGAGCGAGGTGTGCCGCCGGGCCTCGGTTCCGGTTTCGGTCGATACCACCAAGGCTGGCGTCGCCCGACGGGCACTTGACGCCGGCGCGGCCATCATCAACGACATCAGCGCGCTTCGCTCCGACCCTCGCATGGGGCAGGTCGTCGCCGAGGCAGGGGCCGGCCTCGTGCTCATGCATATGCAGGGGACCCCCAAGACCATGCACCTGGCGCCGAGCTACAGGGATGTCGTCGCAGAGGTCCGGCAATTCCTTGCCGAACGCATGCGGGCGGCACAGGATGTCGGCGTGTGTCAAGAACAAATCTTGCTTGACCCAGGAATCGGTTTTGGGAAGAATCTGGAACACAACCTGTCCTTGCTGGAAGGGCTTGAATCGTTTGCCTCCTTGGGGCGCCCGATCCTGGTCGGAGTGTCGCGCAAGGCCTTCATCGGACAGGTCCTAGACCGGCCGATCGGTGAACGGCTCATGGGGACAGCAGCCGCGGTGGCGATAGCGATTCTCGGGGGCGCACGGGTGCTGCGAGTGCACGACGTCGCACAGATGCGGGATGTGGTTAAAGTCGCGCACGCTTTCATGCGTCGCCGAGCACAATAAGTCAGAGAAAGGTGCAACATGCGCAAGCTGTTTGGCACAGACGGAATTCGGGGCATCGCGAATCTCGAACCGATGACCAGCGAGACCGCCATGAAGGTCGGGCGGGCCGCTTCGTACCTGTTCAAGCGGCGGGCGGGTCGCCATCAAATCGTGATCGGCAAAGACACGCGCCTGTCGGGTTACATGCTGGAATCGGCTCTGACGTCGGGAATTTGCTCGATGGGCGTGGACGTTCTCTTAGTTGGCCCCATGCCGACCCCGGCCATCGCATTCCTGGCCAGAAGCCTCCGAGCGGATGCGGGGATCATGATTTCGGCCTCGCACAACCCGTACCAGGACAATGGTATCAAGTTTTTCTCGAACGATGGGTTCAAACTCCCCGATGAATTCGAAGCCCGTATGGAAGAGATCATGACCTCCGATGAAATCGAGCACTTGCGCCCGACGGCGGACGCGGTGGGCAAAGCGTACCGGATCGACGACGCAGAAGGCCGGTATATCGAGTTTGTCAAACGCTCCCTGCCTAAGGACCTGGACTTTCAAGGCTTGAAGGTCGTCGTGGATTGCGCCAACGGCGCGGCGTACAAAGTGTCTCCGAAAGTCTTGCGGGAGCTGGGCGCCACCGTGTGGGTGATTGGTGACCATCCGGACGGCACCAACATCAATGCCGGTTGCGGCGCTGTGCATCCTGAACAGCTCCAGCAAGCGGTGCAGGACCACCAGGCCGACATCGGGATCGCCCACGATGGCGATGCGGACCGGGCTGTCTTTGTGTGCGAACAGGGGCAGATCGTGGATGGTGACCACGCGATGGCTGCCCTCGCGCTCGATCTACACGAACGCGGCCAACTGAAGCAGCGCACGGTGGTCGGCACGGTGATGAGCAATTTCGGCCTCGAGCAGGCGCTGGCAAAGGCCGGCATTGCGCTGGTCAGAACGCCGGTTGGAGATCGGTATCTGCTGGAACGGATGGTTGCGGATGGCTACAACTTCGGCGGGGAGCAGTCCGGCCATCTTATTTTCTTGGATCATAATACGACGGGCGACGGGCTCATATCAGGGCTTCAGATTCTGGCCCTCATGAAGCGGACCGGTCGGCGGTTGTCGGAGTTGGCCCGCTGCATGACCGCCGTACCGCAGGTGCTGCTCAACATACGGGTGAAGGCCAAGCCGGATCTCGCTGGGCTGCCGGACATCCAGCAAGCCATTCAGAAAGGAGAAGCCAGTTTAAACGGGACCGGACGGGTGCTCGTCCGATATTCGGGCACGGAGCCGCTGATCCGGATCATGGTTGAAGGAGAACAGGACTCGCTCATCCGCTCGGTTGCCGACGAGTTGGCCAGCGCGCTCCGCGCACGTCTCGGATAGCATCCACGGGACCCATGACGCCGCGGACCGACAGAGCACTGAATCACATCTGAGCATGTCAGATGGACTCTCCCGCCTCTGAACATCGCACAGTCTTCATCAGCTATGTCCGATATCCACCCGAGCATGCAGCCCGCGTACAGGACCTCGCGAACCGCCTGCGCGCCAAGGGGATCGATTGTCGCATCCCCGAGGACACACACTCTCCTTCGCAAGAACAATCGTCGTGGCTAGCCGATCAGATACACGACGCTGATGTCGTGCTGGTGGTCTGCACCGAAGCTTTCACTGTTCGTTTTCATGGCAAGCGAGGGAACAGAAGCAGCGGGGGTGCCACCCCGGAGGGGGTTGTTCTCACCGAGGAACTCTACGAAGCCGAACCCAATAAAGCCAAATTCATTCCGGTGCTCTTGTCTTCGCAAGATTGGTCCCATGTTCCCCCCGTGCTTCGGAAGGGCCCACGGTACAACCTCGACACGCCCGAGGGCTGCGAGGCTCTGATCCTCCGTCTTTCCCAGCCACTCCACCCTCCAACGCCAGAACGAATCACCGTGGCCACGACGCCTGGACCGGAAGACCCGGGGGATCCTGAGGCCGTTCCGTGGAATGTGCCGTACTGTCGAAACCGGTTTTTTACCGGCCGGGAGGAGGTTCTCGATCAAATGCAGAAGAACCTGGCATCGGCCGGGGCAGCGGCGTTAACGCAACCTCGTGAGATCGGCCGGTTCGGCGGCATCGGCAAGACGCAGACCGCCGTTGAGTACGCCTATCTCCATCGAGGGCAGTACCGGGCCGTGCTCTGGGCAAGGGCCCATTCGCGCGACGCGCTTGTGGCCGATACGGTCGCTACCGCGAGACTGGTGGGCCTGCCGGAGAAGCCGTCCCAGGCTTCCGGTTCCTCGGTCGCCGCCGTCAGGCGTTGGCTCGAACGCACCGCCGGCTGGTTGCTCATTCTCGACAGCGCCGACGATCCCGCACTGGTCGAGGACCTCGTCCCCCGAGGCCACCGGGGACATCTCTTGCTCATCTCGGGACCACAGGGCTGGGACGGAGTGGGTGTTGCGAATCCGATCGTGGTGGATGCGTGGCTTCCCGTCGAGGCGGGGCAATTCCTCCTGAAACGCACGGGGCGACAGGACCTTCAAGGGGCTGAGTCTAACGCCGTCGACCAACTGGCTCAAGAACTCGACGGGTTGCCGCTGGCCCTTGAACAGGCCGGCGCCTATATCGCCAAGTCGCAGTGCGACTTCCAGGAGTATCTCTTCCTCTATCGCAGGCACGGTCTCGATCTAATGGAAAGGCCCGGTTCAGTGACAGGAAAGTATCCGCCGCCGGTGGCCACCGCCTGCTCCTTGACGATCGAACATGTGACCCAACAGTTCCCCGCGTCGGCGGATCTCCTGCGGGCGAGCGCCTTTCTCGATCCAGACGCAATCCCGCTTGAACTCATCGCTCGCGGGTGTGAGGCGCTCGGCCCCTCGTTTGTCGCCTCCCTGTCCTCAACCTCTGTCGGCCAGCCTGCCTTGGAAGAAGTTCTCGAGCCGCTGGTTGACTACTCCCTCGTCAGCCGTACCTCCGATCCTCGCACCTACTGCATTCACCGCTTCATCCAGGCCGTGGTCAGGGACAGCCTGAGCAAAGCCGTGCAACGGCAATGGGCCGAACGAGCCGTGCGAGCCATGGAGCGCGCATTTCCTGAGGTCGCGCTTTCAACGTGGGACCTCTGTGAACGGTTCCTGCCCCACGCGGAAGCTTGTGTGACCCTCATCCAGGCCTGGGATGTGAAATGCGAAGAGGCCGAGAAATTGTTGACTCGGCTCTGGGAATATGCGCGTCAACGTTCAGGGGAGGCTCATGCTGCCCCGATCGAGGGCCCTGTGCCCGCCGGCGAGGAGGCGGCGCTCCTTACACCTGATCCATGTGAGGCTATGCTGGGCCCTGCGGACGCACCAGGGCCGGCTCCCGCCATAGAGCCAGCGCCGCCGAGTGACCACGCACCGGCAGCCCCCCAGAACCTGGCGGGGGAAGCGGAGCCCCTTGTCGAGCAGACTCAACAACTCGAGACGCCGCTCCCGGTCCCGGACGCCCCGGTACCTGTGGATCCCGTCCCGCCGGGCTCGCCAGCGATTGTTCCGGTGGAGGGGAGTCAATCACCCGCCATGGCTACCATGGCTACAGCCGAGCCAGCACCGGAACCAAGAGCAGAAGACATGGCGGCCTTCCTCGAGAAACAGGCCGCTGACCACATAAAGGAAAACCGTAGCGCCGAGGCCATGAAGCTCTACAGGCGTTCGCTCGCGATCCGCGAGGAGGCCTTGGGACCGGACCATCCGGTTGTGGCATCCAGCCTGGACAAGCTGGCGGCGCTTTGCCTTGCCGAAGGTCGTTCCACCGAGGCCAAACAACTCTACAAGCGAGCACTGGCGATCCGAGAGAAAGTTCTTGGATCGGAACACCTGGACATAGCAGCTAACTTGGATAGCTTGGCGGCGCTGTGTCAAACTGCGGGGCGTGCCGCCGAAGCCAAGCAACTCTATACGCGAGCACTGGCGATCCGGGAGAAAACCCTGGGGCCAGACCACCCGGTCTTGGCAACCAACCTAGACTGCCTGGCAGCTCTGTACAACCGGCAGGGCCGCTATGCAGAGGCCGAACGCCTCTACAAGCGGTCGCTGGCGATCCGGGAAAAAAACCTAGGACCGAACCACCCGGACGTGGCGATTACCCTCAATCACTACATCACCCTTCTGAGGAAATGGAACAGGGATGCCGAAGCCTGCGTACTGGAGACCCGCGTTAAAAAAATCAGGCAAATGACTTCATCAGCACTTCTGAAGCAGTGACAGTCTTAATCCTTGCGGATCAATCCAAGCGGTCAGGAAAGTCTTCCATTCCGTCGGTCACTCTGCGATCCAACCGGCCAGGCTGCCCCACAGAACTCACAGTTCGCTCCGGGGTGCCCTACCATTTGTTGAGTAATTTAATAGTTGATTCCTACAACATATTGTGGTATCGTCCAGCCCGTTCTTCTCTTCAACCAGGCAGCATGCAGTCCTGTTTCCTGAATTTTTCATGGTGTCCGGTTAGGGAGATGGCCCTTCGCTCAAGAACAGAATAGGAGCACCACATCTTATCACCCTGACAAGTGAGGTGATGAGAATCGTGTCAGATTGTGAAACCCACGTAGTCATGCCCGAGGCAAAGTGGGCTCCGTATATGCGTATCATCGGGCACGGCTTTGTAACCGGCAGCATCCTCGCCGTCGTAATGGGTTCCTGCCTCATCTACCACCAGATCTCTCCCGGCACGTTTGGGCTATGGGTCAAGTATCAGTTGGCAAAAAGTCTCCACGCCGCCGGGTTTCAGCAGTATCTGCTGACGTGGCCGTCAGGGTCTGGCCACATCACCGTGTCAACTGAAGCGATTGCCTTGGCGCAGAGTCTTCAGGCTTGGTCGCGGGAAGTGCTCAACGATGTGTATGCCGTGAGCCTGTTCACGTTCGCCAATGCCGTGTTGGCCTCGGTGATTGGAGCCATCGCAGCGGCCCTATGCAGCCAAGCCCAGCAGGGGGCTCATCCCTGTCCCGCGTCTAGGCCGATCACGGATCAGCGAAACCGATCCGTGCGCCCGCACGCCTCGAGCGCCAAGCGGGACGATCAGAGCGAGAGCCTCCTCGCGCAGCAGAACCAGCACTACGACACTCCGCCCGTCAATCAATCCGACTGCGCGGTCCCTGTTTCTATCGACGATGCCAGCGCCATTGGACAAAGCCAACCACGCGAGGAACCGGCTGAGCGCCAGAGGACCGATCTCGACCGACTCTCCGCTCTCCCGAAGCTCAGCGACTATTATGAGAAGTACTGGGAACTCCAAGAACTGCCGTTTGAAAACACCCCTGACCCGAAATATTACTTTCCCTCGCCCAATCACGAAGAAGCTCTGCATCGCCTGTTGTACGGCATACAGACTCGAAAAGGGGCCGTGATGCTGACCGGCGAAATCGGCTGTGGCAAAACGTTGCTGAGTCGAACCGTGATCCAGCATCTGGTGACTCAAGACTATGACACCGCCGTCATCGCCGATCCGTCGTTTGGAAGCATGCAATTGCTCAGGGAGGTGTTGTACCAACTGGGCATTGATGCGACCGGGAACAACGTGGACCTTCGCCACCGGTTGAACGATCGCTTGCTGGAAAATCTGAAGAGGGGGCAGGACACCGTTCTGATCATTGACGAGGCCCAGGCGATTCGGGATGACGATATGTTCGAGAGGCTTCGGCTCCTGCTCAATTTTCAGTTGAACGAGCGGTTTTTATTGACATTGCTGCTGCTGGGGCAGCCAGAACTGAAAAACCGGGTCAAGACAATTCCGCAATTCTACCAGCGGATCGCGATTCACTATCACCTTGGCCCGTTCTCAGCGACCGACGTGGCTGACTATATCCAGTTTCGTTTGAAGGTCGCCGGAAGCAGTCGGCGAATTTTCCGGCCGGACACCTATCCCCTTATTTACCGATTGAGCGGAGGGGTGCCCCGCAAGATCAATACCTTGTGCGATCTCTGCTTGCTGGTCGGCCGCCTCGATCACGCAAAAACCATCGATCGCGCCATCGTTGAGCGGGTTGCCGTGAAAGTCACCCATGGAGTGGGCCTGCATCATAGGATGACAGAGTCCCGACCCGTTCCGGTGGAAACACAGTGATATCGTTCCTTCCAAAACCCCTGCTTGACAGCTCCTGAAACCTTTCATCGTGAGGTTTCCCCTTTCTCCAGGGGTGCTTGCGTTGTGAGTTCCCATGCTCCTTCCTCTCGCGATTGCCTTTCTTGCCGGCTTGGTCCTCGGCTCCTACCTTCCCTATCTTCCTTCTGTTGCTCTCTTGATCCTCGCGCTGACCGCCGCTGTCCTCACTCGCCTTGAATATCTAGGGCGGATGACGGTGCGCCAGAGCACCGTCGTCTACGGCGCCCTCTCGGCCGGCCTGATTTACTGGACAGTATTTAGCTGGGCGACGTCGGGTTCGAACCTCATGGACCGGGCTGGCAGCAATCCGATCAAGTGTATGGGCGTCATCGTGGAGCCTGTGCAGCGCGCTCCGGGGCGTACGGTCATGGCGCTGTCGATGGTCCAACTCGGCGAAGGGCATGCGGCCGTTCCGGTTCGGGGCAAACTCCGCCTGACCTGGCGAGAGCCGGATCGAACGTTCAGACAAGGCGATCAAGTTGCGTTTCTCGCTCGGGTGCGTGCTCCGTCCGGAACCATGAACCCCGGGGGATTCGATTTCGGGGCCTATCTGAACCGGCACGGGATTGACGCGGTTGCATCTGTATCCGGTCCGGGTCAGGTCACCTTGCTCAGCTCGGCCACGCTACCGTCGCGGTGGGTATTCTGGGGAGCGATTGACGAGTGGCGTGCGCGCATCCACCAGGCTGCCGTGTCGACACTGGACGGTCCGGCGCTTGGCATCTACTTGGGCATCATCCTGGGAGAGCCAGGGTATCTTGCCCCTGAGGTCCGGGACGCCTTCATGACGACCGGCACCATTCACATCCTTTCGATCTCGGGGTCACACCTGGGTTTGATCGCGTTGCTCTCGTTCTTCCTCGTCAAGTGGACCTGCCTCCATCTGCCAGCAACCTGGTTGCAAACACTCTCACGCAGGACGACGCCCACGCGGCTCGCGGCTCTCATCACGATCGCCCCGGTCACGTTTTACGCCCTGCTTGCAGGAGCCGAAGTCGCAACGGTCCGGTCTCTGGTCATGATTTATTTCTTCCTGCTGGCAGTCTGGTTGGGACGGGAGGGAAAGCTGGTGCTCAGCTTAGCTGGCGCTGCGCTTGTCATTCTGGTTCATGATCCGCGTGCCCTGTATGATATCTCGTTTCAACTTTCCTACCTCTCTGTGCTCGCAATCGCGCTCGTGGCTCACTGGCGGAGTCACAGTGATCCGGATGGCTCCCTCGTCCCGAACTCAGGCACCCGACGATTCCTGCCTTGGATACGCGACTACATCTGGATCTCGGTCGGAATCACGCTCACCACGCTTCCGCTCGTCGCCTATCACTTCAATCAGATGGCTTGGTTGGGACTCGGCGCGAACCCGATCGTCGTTCCGCTTGCGGGATTCGCGGTCGTACCGGTCGGGCTGGGATCGGCCATCTGGCTGCTGCTGACCGGAGGCGACACGCTACCGGCCGGCCCGGTCAACCAGTTCCTGCTCGATCTCATGGCCGGCGCGGTGAGACAGATGGCTCGTTTCCCGGGGGCCGAGTGGCATGTGGCCTCGCCCGCGATCCCCGCCATCGCAGGCTTCTACGGCATGCTCTACGCCGCCAGCCGTCTCACCGGGAGCGCGCGAGTACGGTGGGGATGCACGTTCGGTACGCTGGCGGTGATCGGCTGGTGGGCATGGTCACCGCGCGGGCTAGATAACGAGACCCTGCGAGTGACCTTTCTCGATGTGGGGCAGGGCGACGCCTGCGTGGTCGAGCTGCCCGACGGCCAGACGATCTTGCTCGATGCAGGCGCGTCCTATGACACGCTGGATATGGGCCGCGTCGTGGTCGGACCGTACCTCTGGGATCGGGGCATCAGGCGCCTCGATCATGTCATAGGGACACATCCGCAGCTTGACCATGTCGGTGGCCTGCCGTGGATTCTTCGCACGTTTGAAATCGGCCGCTACTGGGGTAATGGAATTGAGCGGGACGAGGAGTTTTTTCGCCGGATCCGCAATGCGGTGCATGAGCGGAATATGACGGAATCCCGGGCGGAAGAGGGGCAGCTGATCATCTCGTCAGGCCCATGCCGACTGCACGTGCTGAATCCGCTCGCCATGAAACCTCTTTCCGGGGGCCCTGTCGCAAACCTGAACGCCAAGAGCGGAACAGCGTTGAATAATCTCTCGGTGGTCACAAAGTTGGATTGCGGACCGCACTCGTTTCTGTTCACCGCCGACATTGAAACCGCAACCTTATCGCGCCTGAGCGACGCCAAACACCCTATTGAGGCTCATGTGTTGAAGGTGCCGCATCACGGGGCACGGAGCTCTCTCGATATTGGTTGGATTGGGCGGGTGCACCCAGACGTGGCCGTCATTTCTGTAGGACGCCATAACTCATACGGCCACCCGTCAGCGGCGGTCTTGAATGCGTATCAAAAAGACGGGGTGAAGCTCTTCCGAACAGACCGGCACGGAGCCGTCTGGGTGACGGCCAAGGTATCTTCGCCGCATCTCGAGATCCATGTGGCGCGGGAAGATCTGCCCCGGCCTGTCCACGTCGGTCCCTCCTTGGTCACAGCCGAACGCCAAAATCTGGCCAAACTGTGGAGCCAGTGGATGGGTCCCTAATACCTTAAAAGTTCAAAAGACATTGACAAAACAATAAGTTATTTATATATACAGGCATATTCTCCATCATCCGAAGCCTCATGTTGGTCACGTTCTTGCTGGCCTTGCCATATCCCGTATCCAGGGAAGAAGGAGGTGTGTGTCTAGTTGTGGATAGTTGCTAAAAAGGAGCGGTCAGGATTGAATGCGATGCTTCTTGACTGGTGCCAGAAAAAGGATGGTCGCGCGGCAAAGACCGTCTGATACAACGTTCCTCTGCTGACGGCAAGCGTGCACTACGAAGACTACTGGGGGCTCAAACTGCCCCCCTTTGAAAATGTTCCCGATCCAAAATTTTATTTTCCCTCACCAAAGCACGAGGAGGGACTGGCAAGGCTGGTCTATGCCATTCAGGGGCATAAGGGAGCCGCCATGCTCACCGGCGAGATCGGATGCGGGAAAACAACGCTATCCCGAAGGCTCCTTACCTACCTCACGCGGGGCCGATACGACACCGCTTTGATTGCCAACCCCTCGCTCGAGGCAACCGATTTCGTCAGGGAAATCTTAAATCAGTTTGGGCTCAGCCAGAACAGCACAACAAAAGTGGAAATGTTGAACATTTTGAACGAACATCTCCTTGGCAACGGCAAGCGCGGCATCGACACCGTGATCGTCATTGATGAAGCCCAGGCCATTAAAGATGATACGGTGTTCGAAGAGTTGCGGCTCTTGTTAAATTTTCAACTGAACGAGCGCTTCCTGCTGACTTTGATCCTGGTTGGCCAGCCGGAACTGAACGAGCGGATTGCGGCGCTTCAGCAATTTTTGCAGCGAATCGCAATCCGTTACCATTTGCCGGCTTTCGATATTCAAGAAACGACCAACTACATTGAATTTCGGCTTGAAACCGCCGGGAGCGATAAGCGCCCGATCTTTTCCGCCGAAGCGATAGCGACGGTCTTCCGGAATTCCGGCGGTATTCCCAGGAGGATCAACACGGTATCCGACCTCTGCCTGCTGACCGGCTACCTGGAACGTAAGGCACAGATCGATGACGAGCTTGTGGAGCGCGTCGTCGCAGAATTTCACCTGGGAGATCAAAGTGGTACGGCTTAGTGACCTCATTCGGAAAGGGAAGGATTCCCTTGACGAAGAGGCCAAGGACAAGAAGCCCGCGGAGAAGCCCTCCCAGCCAGCCCCACCGCCGCTGCAGACGAAAGCCGCGCCGATCAAGCTCAGCGCGCTGACGAAATCAATGCCGCAAGAGACCGCAGCGCCTCCGCCACCCCCGGTGCAACGCGAGGCGCCGCCGACTCCTCGTACGGCCGTACCGGAGCCAGCGCCGCCGGCGCCTCCTGCCCCGATGCCGGCGGTCGTTGACTGGTACGCCGTGGCGGAGACATCGCTCCAAGCCCTCTCCACGGCCATCCGCAACCAGCAGACCGTTTCCATCGCCGACCTTCCTGACATCGCCCGCGGATTTATTACATCCTTGGAAAAAGATGAGCTCTTGTTCATCCGCGCAATCTCTCCCCAGGAAAGCGGTCCCTCTCAAGTAGCCAATATGGTCCGGACCGCAATTTTCTCGCTCAAAATCGGGAAAGGCCTGGGTTACCTGCAGGAGAAACTCGAGCAATTGGTGCTGGCAGCGCTCCTCCACGACGTGGGGATGTTTCGGCTGCCGGAGGAATTGCTCAACAAAGCGGGTCGCTGGTCACCCCAGCAGAGAACATCCCTCCATCGCCATCCGACACTGGGAGCAGAGTTGCTGCGTTCCGTGGCGACCGACTTCCCGTGGCTCCCGGATATCATCGCGCAGGAACATGAACGGGCTGACGGGACCGGTTATCCGAGAGGGCTGCAAGGCCAAGACATTCATGAACTGGCACAGGTCATTGGGATCGCGGATGTCCTGGACGCCATGTTACGGTCCCGCCTGTCCCGGCAAGCCCTGCTTCCTCATGATGCGATGCGGTTGCTCCTGGCTCGAGAGAAAACGGCGTTCCCAACCAAGTTGATCAAAAGCGTGCTCGAGCAGTTCTCACTGTTTCCGGTAAGGACCCAAGTCAAACTGACGTCGGGCGAGATCGGATTCGTCGCCCGCGCCAACTCGCGGTTTCCTCTGCGGCCAGTGGTCACGATCACTGTTGATCAGGGCGGACAGCAGCTGCGCGAGCCGAGGGAGCTTGATCTCAGCCGGAATCCGCTGGTGCACATCAGCGAAATTGTCGAGACGATGCACGCGTAAGTTCACCCCTTTGTTAAGGGGTGGGGTGGTCCGGATGTGCGTCAGACTGGGCCAGGTGACGCATGCGGAGTCCCGTGGCTAAGGCAGTGAGCATCCACCAGGAGTCCCCGATGCGACATTCGTGGTTGGCGATCCTGGTCCTGTCGGGATGGGTCGGTTGCGCGAGTTCCACCCCCATGCTTCCTCCCCCGACAGGCGAGAATGAACGGGCAGGCGGCCCCGCGCAAGCCGCGCTCAAGCAGGTGCCAGCCGCCGAGCCGGCAGAGCTACTTGAACCAGGCGACACGCTGGAAGTCATCGTCCGTCGCGGCGCTGGCGAGGAGAAATATACGGCCTCGATCAGTGCCAACGGGATCGTGACGGTCGCGCTCATGGACATTAACGTGAAAGGGCTCACCGAGGCCGAGGCGGAGGCCCGTATCACCGAGCAGCTCATGTCCGTCATTCGGAACCCGCGCGTCCAGGTTCGGCTCATTCAGAAAGGCGTCACACGCGCGAAGAATTTTTACATCCTTGGTGAGGTGAAGGGACCTGGGAAATATCCGCTTGGTCGTCGGACAACCATTCTGCAAGCCATCGGGCAAGGGGGAGGGTACACGGATGTGGCGGATCTGGAGAAGATCATCGTCATCTCCAGGCAAGTGGATCCTCCCCAGATTCGAGTCGCCAATATTCAACAAGTCTTGGTCAATGGAGAGGTGAGCGCCGACCTCCAGCTTGCCGACGACGATGTGGTGTTCGTGCCACGCAGCGGGATCGGCGATTTCAACCACTACTATACGAAGGTGGCTCAACCGATCCTGAACAGCATCCTTGGGGTGGTCAACGCGGTGTTCATCGGCAAGGCGTTGGAAGTTCTGTTCCGGACCCCGGTCAGCCCAGCGGTCGCAGTCCCCTGCTGGGTCGCGCGCGTCCTGTATGGCGATCATGCATGGCAGACTCATCTGCTGCGGTGGTATATCGGGGGGCCTCTTGCCGAGCACTGGCAGGGTCGTGTGTTTGCGAACCTCTATGTGCGGTATGGGCAAGAGGTGGCACAACTCCTGCGAGACCACCCGAGCCTACAAATTCTTATCAGACCGCTGTTCAACTATCTGCTTCAACAAGCCCTGCTCGAAGTTGACAGACAAATCGTGCCGAAGACTCCGGTGCAGCCGGCGCGACAGCCACTCCTAGGGACTGGATAGGGCAGAAGTCAGGAACCAGGAACATGGCGCAGTACGATTTAAACCTCGTCGATTTTTGGCTGATTATCCGACGCCGGAAGGCTATTATCTTTTTCACCATCATCCTGGTCGGAACACTCACGGCCCTCATGCCGGCTCTGTTCGGGCCGGAGCCGATCTATAAAGCCTCGTCACGCGTCCGCTATCAACGGTCCACAACAGTCACTGGCCTGCTCCAAGAGCGGGTCTCCTTCTCGGAAGGGAGCGACATTTCCACCCAGGCCGAAGTGATCCGCAGTTTTCCGGTCATGGAACGCGTGGCGAAGTCTCTCGGACTGATGGACAACACCGTCGACTCGAGAACCATTCGCCAAATGCCCGAATTGCTGGCGATCATCTATGACATCCAGGGGCACATTGAAGCGGCCCAGGAAGGAAGCACCAATATCATCAGGATTACGGCGACCGCCGAAGATCCCAAGCTGGTCGAGCGATACGCCACGCTCACCGGCGAAGCCTACCGTGAAGAAAATATTTACAACCTCAACCGGCAGGTCATCGAAGCCAAACAATTCGTGGAAGGACAGCTCAAGACGCTGGAGAGCAACTTGAACCAAGCCGAAGAGGCCCTGCGTGCGTTCAAGGAACGAGAGGGCCAGGTGTTCGTGACCGAGGAAGCCAAACAAGCGCTTGAGCAATACCAGAAACTGGAAGCGGAACTTGAAAAATTGCAGCGGGTGAAACTTGAGGTCGCCATCCAGTTGGAGTCGCTCAAAAAGAGCGCAGCGATGCCGGATCACGCGCACACCCGCGTGTACTCCGATGAGGTAGAAGCCCTGATCAGCACGTTGAACAAACGGATGGTTGACCTGACTCAGGAACGAGACAACTTGCTGATCAATTACACGCCGCAACATCCGCTGGTGCGTGAACTGGACCGCAAGATCCAAAACGTCCGAGAGGAAATGATTCGGGAGCTCGAAGCCAAGATCGGGACGTTCTCGGAACGGCAACGAGCGATCCGCGAGTCGATCGAACGCTACAAGGAACGGTACCTGAGCCTCCCACAAGCCGCGATCCAGCTTGCCAAGTTGGAACGTGAAGTCACGGTCACCAGCACGCTCTACGCCTCACTCAAAGCCAAGCACCAGGAGTTTATGATTCGGGGGGCCGAGCAGGTCGAAGAGGTCACGATCATCGAGCCGGCGATCGTCCCGACCAGGCCCACGAATGCGCCCAATCTGCCGATGAGCGCGCTCTTGGGCGTGTTGATGGGGGCCATGGTAGGGCTCGTCGCGGCCTTCCTGAAAGAATCGTTTGATACCTCCATCGGCACGATCGAAGAAGTCGAATCGTATTTAAAGGTGCCGGTTCTGGGCGTGATCCCAAGGGTGGATCGGAAAGAGGTCGAGCGGGAAATCCAGGAAGGGTTCAAGGAGAAACTGGACCGGGCGACCATGGATTTGTACTTTCACCTCGTCTCCCTGTTCGATCCCCGCTCTCCGCTGGCGGAAGGCTACCGGTCGTTGCGCACCAATGTCCTCTTTGCCGGTGGCACGAAGGGGCTCAAGATGCTCGCTTTGGTGAGCGCCGGTGCCATGGAGGGTAAAACCACTACGGCCATCAACCTGGCGATCGCCCTCGCTGAGGACGGCAAGCGTGTGCTCTTGGTGGATTGTGACCTCAGAAAACCGACCGTGCACTCGAGGCTGGGGCTGGAACAGTCACCCGGTTTGAGCGAGGTGATCCTCGGCACCGTCGAGCATCCCCAAGCGATCCGTACCGTGGCGGACCTGATGCTCGGGAAATTAGGCGTGGATCAGGTCATCAACACGCCGGGGATCGACAACCTCAATGTTCTCACTGCCGGTACTCTTCCCGCCAATCCCTCGGAATTTCTCAGCTCCCCACGCCTTAGCGACCTGATCGCGGCGGTCAAAAAAGAGTATGACATGGTCCTCTTCGATTGCCCACCGATCTTGCCGGTCACGGACGGCGTCACGGTCGGGGCGAAGATGGACGGCGTGGTGATGGTCTATCAAGTCGGTAAAGTGGGACGAAACGCACTCCGCCGGGCCAAGGCGCTCTTGGAAAACGCCCAGGCATCCCTCCTCGGAATTGTCTTGAGCAACGTCAGTGCCGAGGTGACACCCGATTATGAGATGTATCGCTACCACTACAAATAGCCGGGTCCACGATAGGTAGCTGAGCATGAACAACCTGCGCATCGGACCTCTCGAAGCGCTCGCGCTCACCGCGGTCGCTGTCGGGATAAGTCTCGCAATGAATACCGGGCAATCCGTGCTCCTGCTCGGCCTCGTCGCCGGGTGCGCGCTGCTGATCGCCGCCTTCCTTTCCACCCCCCTCAGCCTTTACATCCTGGTGTATTCCATGTTGCTCAGCCCCGAGCTGATTGTCGGCGGGATGGGAGGCGGGGCGACAGCGGGGCGGGGAGTCACGCTCCGCTTTGATGATTTCCTGCTCGTGATGATCGGCTTTGTCTGGCTGGTCAAAGCCGCCATCCACAAATCAGAGGCGCCGATCAAACGAACTCCGCTGAATGGCCCGATCATGTTCTATGCCGTCGCCTCCCTGTTTGCCACGTTGATGGGGGTGCTGCAGGGGCACGTGCGACCTCTGACCGGCTTTTTCTTCAACCTCAAGTATCTGGAGTATTTTTTCCTCTACTTCATGGTGGTGAATGCGGTCACGAGCCTGGACGATGCCAAGAAGCTGGCCACCGCTGCCATGTTCACCTGCTTCCTGGTGTCGCTGTTTGCCATTGGACAGATCCCCAGCGGGGAGCGCGCCTCCGCTCCGTTCGAGGGGGAAACCGGCGAACCGAACACCCTGGGCGGGTATATGGTGTTCATGCTGGCGATCATCACCGGCCTCCTGATCACGCCCGAGGCAGCGCCCAAGAAGCTCCCGCTCCTGATCCTCATGGGAGCCGGCAGCCTCGCGCTGTTGGCGACGCTGTCGCGTGCCTCGTTTCTGGGAGCCGCTGTGATCATCTTGATCGTCGTGTTGTTCGTGAGTTATCGGAAGCCGGTGCTCTTCATGGTGGTGCTGGTCGGGATCATCGCCTCACCGTGGTGGACTCCCGATGCCGTGAAAAAGCGGATCATGTTCACATTCACGCAGGCGCCGGAACAGGGTCAGGTCCGCCTGGGCGGCATCCGCGTGGACACCTCCACGTCGGATCGGCTTCGCTCGTGGCAGCAGTCATTTGATGTCTGGAAGAAATCGCCGGTGTGGGGAAACGGGGTGACGGGTGGGCCGTTCATGGACGCCATGTATCCCAGAGTCCTGACCGAGATGGGTCTATTGGGAATCGTGGCGTTCCTGGTCCTTCTCTGGTCGCTCTTCCGCCTTGGGTGGACGACGTACCAGTCGGGTCCTGACCCCCCGACGCGCGGATTTGCGCTGGGGTTCCTGCTTGGGTTGGTCGGCTTACTCGTCCATGCCCTCGGTTCCAACACCTTTATCATCGTCAGGATCATGGAGCCGTTTTGGCTCTTTGCGGCGCTGATAACCAGGGCGTTCATCATGTGCGAGGCAAGCCAGGTCCAGGAAGCAGGACCGATCTTCCACCGGAGGCTCGACGAGAGAGAAGCGCAGAGAGGGCTCAGGCCTGCCTGAAACGTGAGCTGGTCTCGTTTCTCTTGCGTATTCTCCGCGAATCCCCTCGCACGGTGATGGGCCCAATGCGCCGAGGCAGCTTATTCGTCAACGTCACTTCCCTCGTCTCCGCCCAGGCGGTCGTCAAGCTCGTCAATGTCGCCGTCTCAATCGCCCTCGTCCGCCATCTCGGAACGCAGGAACTGGGACGGTACGCCTATATCTTGGCGTTCGCGTATCCGTTCGGAGCTCTGGCGGACTTCGGGTTGGCCACTTACGCGATCAGGGAAATCAGCCGTGACCGCGCTCGCGAGTTGGACGTCGTGGCCATCCTCCGGCGCGCGCTGCTCTTGCTCGCCGGCCTAGGCTGGGCGGCCATGATGGGATTGGCGATCCTCACCCGTCATGATGCCTACACACTGTCCTGTCTTGCTCTGGCCGGGTTTTCGAGCCTGCTCTCGGCTATCACCACACCGTATCTGGTGACCCTCACGGCGCGCGAAGATCTCCACTTATTGTCCCTCTATCAAGTCGTCGGATCATTGCTGGGATCCGCGGCGATCGTGATCGTTCTGTATCTGAAGGGGGCTTCCTTGGCTCTCTTGCTCGCGGCGACCCTGGCCAATGGAGTCATCTTGATCCTGGCGCAAGCTCTGGCAGGGCGGATGCCCTCGTTGCCCCACGTGCAGTTCTCCGCCGCGACAATGATGATGCGCCAGGCGCTGCCGTTTGGGCTTTTGTTAATCGGCTTTGCGCTCTATTACCGCGTGGACATGATTATGCTGCAGTGGCTCCGTACGCCACGAGAGGTCGGCGTCTATGCGGCGGCGTATCGGTTCCTCGATGCCGTCATCCCCTTGGCGGCCTCGATCGGAAGGCCGTTCTACCCGCGCCTGTCGAGCCTTTCGGAACGGGATCCCCAAGGGGCGCGGGCCCTCCTCGAGACGACCTGGCGGCCTCTGCTCGCCCTCGGCCTCCCGCTCTCGCTCGGGACGTACTTTATCGCGGAGCCGTTGACCCTCCTTCTGTTTGGCCAGGACTTCGTCGACGCTGGGCCCCTGCTGCAGATTCTAATCTGGGGGGGGCTCCCTCTGCTTTTGATCAATATTCCGGCCCAAGCGCTGATGGCCACCAACCTCGTCCTACCCCTTGCCGGAGTCTACGGTGTCAGCGTGGCGGTGAACATCCTGGCCAACTTCCTCTTCATTCCCCCGTGGGGCGCGGGTGGCGCCGCGATCGCGACCGTCCTGTGCGAGTGGCTCAATCTTGCGCTGGTGGTCCGGCTGGTTCGTCGACAGTTTGCGGTCACGATTGCCTGTGAGGGCCTTTGGCGGTACGGGCTCGCCGCTGTGGGGATGGCCTGCGCCTTGTGGTTGGTTCGGGACTACGGCCTGGCTGCAGCAATCCTGGTGGGAGCGCTGGCGTATGCTGGCGGCTTAATGGCCCTCGGGTATCTGCGGAGCTCGGACATGCTGGCATTCAAGCGGCTACTGGCCCAGTGAGGTCTGGTGACGACGACGTCGGCTATGTTCCATTCGTTCTGGCGCACTGCCCATGGGTTTTTGAAACGTCACCAAGATCAACTCAGCAGGCGGCGCCGGGATCATCCGGGGCGTCAACTGGCTGAAATCGTCGCGCGCGCGCGAACACTCGGGATCCCTCGTGGGCCTCGATTGGACATCGGGGGCGGGGAGGGGAACTATCGAGGCCTCCTATCCGACGGAGATGGCGACGTGCTCGAACTCGATCGCTTCCCAGGACCACAGGTGGACCTTGTAGCGGATGCCCATCATCTGCCGATCCGTGACGGTGTCGCCGGTCTCACCCTGCTTGCGGAAGTGTTGGAGCATCTCGCGGAACCCGCTCTCGCCATCAACGAATGCTATCGGGCGTTGCAGCCCGGCGGCATGCTGGTCATCACGACGCCTCAGTACTGGCACGTACACGGGCACCCTTCGGATTTCTACCGGTTTACCGATGCAGGGCTTCGGCACCTCTGCGCAAGCGCCGGCTTTACCGTCATTGACTGCTGGTCGAGAGGAGGTCCCGTCCTGATCCTGTTCCACGTCATTCGAGTCAATCTCTCGGAACGATGGCGGCCGCTCTTCGTGCTCCCTTTTTATGCGCTGGCGGAATGGATCGACCGGTTGACGTATGACCGCCGCCCGACCGGCACGCACTACGACGCCTTGGGATGGAGTCTGCTTGCGCGCAAACCATGACCGACGGCGTCAGGCACGCCTACGTCAGGACAAAGGAGGAGAGACGTTGTGAAGCCTCACCTGGTTCTTATTACCGGAGGCGCCGGATTTATTGGATCCCATCTGGCCGACGCGCTGCTGGCGGAAGGATACGGAGTGCGAATCCTTGACGCACTGGTTCCTCAAGTGCATGGCCTGAACCGGGAGCGACCGGCGTACCTGGCCCCTGCCGCCGAACTGCGCGTGGGAGACGTCAGGGATACCGCGATAGTCCGACAGGCGCTCGAACAGGTCGAGACGGTCATCCACTTTGCGGCGGTGGTGGGGGTGGGCCAGTCGATGTACGAGATTGCCTCCTACGTGGCAGCCAATACCCAGGCCACCGCCAATCTCCTCCAGATCCTAAGCGAGAGAGCGCACGGTGTGCGGAAACTGGTGGTGGCTTCCTCCATGTCCCTCTTCGGAGAGGGCGCCTATCGCTGCGTGCGCTGCGGACCCTGTACGCCGCCTCCGCGCAGTCCTCAGCAGCTTGAGTCAAAACAGTGGGAGATGGCCTGTCCCATCTGCGGGGGGACCGCCGAGCCGGTTCCCACACCCGAGGGGAAGCCCCTGGCGCCAACCTCAATTTACGCCCTTACCAAGCGTGACCAGGAGGAGATGTGCCTGTGCGTGGGCCAGGCCTACGGGATCCCATCGGTGGCCTTGCGTTTCTTTAACGTGTACGGCGAGCGGCAGGCCTTGTCCAACCCCTATACCGGCGTGGCTGCCATCTTTTCGTCCCGCCTGCTCAATGATCAACCGCCGTTGATCTACGAGGACGGGCGACAGAGCCGCGACTTTATTCATGTGAGTGACATCGTCCAGGCTACCCTCCTGGCCATGCGACGTCCGGAGGCGGACTACCAGGTCTTCAACGTAGGCACAGGCCGGGCCACGACGGTGGCCGAGGTGGCCGAGGTGCTGGCAGCCAGCTTGGGGAAAAAGATCGTCCCCCAGTTCCTGCAAAGCTTTCGGGCCGGCGATATTCGACACTGTGTGGCGGATATCACGAAGATCAGCAAGACCCTGGGATTCCAGCCCAAAATCTCCTTCGCTGATGGGATGGGCCGGCTCAGTGCCTGGATCCGGAACCAGCGGCCGCATGACGGGGTAGTGGAGGCCAACGTTCGACTGCGGGAACGAGGATTGGTGGGATGACCAGAGACTCTCCGGTCGTGGCCGTGGTAATCCTGAACTGGAACCAGGAGAAGGATACGTCCGACTGCCTCACTTCGCTCCGAGCCGTCAACGGCGTGTCCTTTCGGGTGATCCTGGTGGACAACGGGTCATCCCGAGAGTCGGTGGATCGACTGGTGCACAACTTTCCCGAGGCAGCCGTGATCCGTCTTCCGGAAAACCGGGGCTTCGCAGCCGGCAACAATGTCGGCATCCTGCGGGCGCTCCAGGACGGGGCCAGTCACATCCTGCTCCTCAACAACGATACGCTTGTCGATCCTGCGTTCCTTCCACCGCTGCTGGACGGTCTCACCGTACCCGAGGTCGGCGTGGTCGGGCCGAAGATCTATTCCCACCCGGAGATCACCCGGCTCTGGTTTGCCGGCGGCAGGATTGACTGGCGCACAGGCCGTCAATGGCATCTGGGAGCCGGGGAGGTGGACGAGGGACAATGGGACAGCCCGAGCGAGGTGCATTACATCACCGCCTGCTGTCTCCTGGCGCCGGCCAAGGTGTTCCATGAAATTGGGGGCCTGGATGAACGGTACTTTATCTACTTTGAAGAGACAGACTGGAACCTCCGAGCTCGGCGCCGAGGCTATAGGTGCCGGTATGTTCCGGGGTCTCGCATTTATCACAAAGTCTCCCAGGCCATGAAAACCGGCTCTCCCACCTCCGACTATTACTATGCGCGGAACCGCCTCCTGCTGTTCAGGAACCATGCCCCGACACGGTACCGGCTTTGGCTGATCGCCCTCTACACGGCGCGGTCCCTCCGGTATGCCTACACGCTTCGCACGCAAGGGCGTATTCAGAACGCAGCAGCCGTGGTCCGCGGCATCCACGATTTTTATCGCGCCCGGTTCGGCAAATGCCCGCTTCGCTTCACCCCGGACATCTCCATCCAGCCAGCATGACCAACGGCATCCCGACAGCACAGCCGCCGACAACGTCGCAAATGACGAAGCAAAGAACAAAGGACCTGCGCGCACCGAACAGCCTAGCGCATCCGGTCATGACCGTCCTCCTGCTGATCGTTGCCGCGGCCTCGGTCCGATTCGGCATGGAGCTACTCCTGCTGGCCAAGAAAGGCGAGATGCGGGACTTTGCCGCCTACTATACGGCGGCCGTGATGGCCAGGTCCGGGGCCATGTTCTACGATCCTCAACCGGGCAAGCCGTGGTTTTTTGAAAATGAAAATCCGGAGTTAATTGCCACCGCCAGCCGACTGGGAACACTCCACCGACACGAGACGGTCGAACACGTGCACATTTTCTCTTATCCTCCGGCCATGATGTTGCTGTTTCTGCCTCTCGCCTTTTTCCCCTTGCCTATCGCCAAGCTCGTCTGGCTGGGCTTCTCGCTCCTCGTATTGGGCGGAGGAATGTGGCTCATCGGGCAGACGATCTCCAGCCGACCGCTGACCATTCTTTTCATGGTCTTTTTAGCCCTTACCTTCCATCCCGTCCGCAACACGCTCAACCTGGGCCAGGTGAATGCCGTCATGTTGATGCTCCTGACCGCTTTTTTCGCGTTCTACCGCCGCGGGCACGACACCGCAGCAGGCGTGGTGTTAGGCGTGGCCGCCGCCGTGCGGTTTCATCCCGTCTTTCTGATTCTCTATCTGCTCTGGCGGCGAGAATTTCGCCCGGCGACGGTGGCTCTGGCCACCGCCGGCGTCGTGAGCGTGCTGGCCATCTTTGCCTTCGGGACAGACCAGAGCGCGATCTACTTTTCGCAAGTTGCGCCCAAATTCTTATCGGCCCTGATTTCAGTGGAGAACCATTCCCTCGCAGGGTTCCTTGCGACCGTCGGTCATAGCCTTGGTTGGACAGCCCCGGACGTCCAGACCGGTTCGCCCTGGACCGCTCGGATTGCGGCCGGCCTGATGGTCGCGCTCTCGGCTCTGCTCTTGGCACGACCGGCGGCGCCGCGCGGCTCACGGACAGCCGATCTTGAATTTGCGCTCCTGTTGGTCATGTTTCCCCTGGCGACGCCGAACGCCACGGTCAATCATCTCGTGACGGTCCTCCCAAGCGTATGGATTCTCTTCGAACATCTGTTGGACGAGGGGAGCCCTTGCAAGGGCCTCAGGTCTTGTCTTGCCGGCGCCGCCGTGATCATGATCGGGGTGGTGGATGATTTCTACTTGCATCCAGCCCTGGCTCACGGAGTCTGGATCCTGGCCGCGGAAATCAAATTTTACGGGCTCGTCTTATTGTTTTTGTCGATCGGATGGCTGCTTCGTGACGACCGGCCGGAGACCGCCGTGGCGCCGGCGCAGGCAACCTGGCCCTGAGCAGGATGTAAAAGGCGACGATGCGGATTTACATGGTGTGCCCTTCCTATCCCCCACAGGATGTGACCTGTGGCGTCGGTGATTACACACGTTGCCTGACGGAGGAGTTAGTCCGGCAGGGCGAAGAGGTGCTCGTGCTGACTGCCGATCGCTACCGCGGCAGGACGGACGGCGCGGTCCCGGTACAACCCACGGTCCAGGCCTGGACGCTCCGCACCGCCTGGTGGCTGGCAGGGTCCCGGGCGCGCCCCCCTGTAGACCTCGTCCATCTGCAGTACACTCCCGACCTCTATGGCCCTGGGCTAGGGTTCAAGCTGGCGCCGCTGCTTGCCAGGCTTCGACGTGCGGGGCTGCCGACCATCGTCACCTTTCACACGTTGATCGGAGGCCCGCTGTGGACGAAGGTTGCGGCGCTGATTCTCCTGATGACGGCCCATCGGAGCATCAGCGCGAACGAAGAAGTGAGCGCCTTGCTCCGCCGACATGTGCCGACGTATACCGGCCGCTGGACCGAAATCCCGATTGGCACGAACATTCACGTGGCTCCCGCTTCTGCGACTCTGGACAAACGAAAGGAACGGGCGCGGCTTGGCCTCCCCGAAGACGCACCGTTGCTCGCTCATTTCGGCATGGTCTATCCGGGCAAGGGCCTCGAGACGATGATTGCCGCGCTGCCCAAGATCCTGAGCCATGAGCGACGCGCCCGGCTCGTGATCGTGGGGGACACCCGTCCCGAGAATCACGCATACCGACCGACCCTCGAAGCCCTCGCGGATCGCCTGGGCGTCGCGTCGGCGATCATCTGGTCGGGACGGCGGACCAACGAAGAGGTGTCACGCATCCTCCAGGTGTCCGACTTGTTTGTCGTCCCCTACGACGATGGGGTCTCGATCCGACGGGGGAGCCTGATGGCCGGGCTGGCGCATAGCCTGCCGGTCATCAGCACTCACTCCCCCGTCTCATCGACCTACATCAAGGACGGCGTGAACATGGCGCTGGTGCCGCCGAAAGATGCCGACGCGCTGGCCACGCGAGTCGCGGCCCTCCTGGCCACACCGGGGGAGGCTGCCCATCTGGCCAAGGCTGCCGGGATGCTGGCCGAGCAGTTTTCCTGGCCTGCGATCGCCCGTGCAACGCGGGCACTGTATGCCGAGGTCGTGCGACGATGAGAATCCTGGTCCTGACACCCGCGTTTCTGCCGGTGGTGGGGGGAGCCGAACTGGCCCTCTTTGAGGTCTACCGCCGGTTGGCCAAGCGGCACGAGGTCTGCCTGGTGACCCCGGTCCCGTCTCCCGCCTTGTTGCGCGACCAGGCCACGAAAGACTATGACGGCTTGGTCCCGTTCTCGGTCGAGCGGTACAAGGACAGAATCTCGTTCATGGGTATCCCTGGTCACCGGTGGACGGGTGGAATGATCCCTCCCTTCTCACTGTCCGCGGTGGCAGCTATCCGTCAGGCCGCCCGGCGTTTTGACCCCGATGTGCTCAATGTCCATTATCTGATGCCCACCGGGTTAGCTGGGGTGGTCGCGGAGTGGGGTCTGGGAGTTCCAACGGTCGTCACGATGAACGGCCGGGACGTGCCGGGCCCCGGCGTACCGGTTCTATGGCGATGGTGGCAGCGGGCCCTCCTCAGACTGGTTACGGATGTCACGTTCGGATCCCGCTACTGCCAGACGGCGCTCTTTGGGGAGGCCCGCCCACGCGGCCAGGTGGTGTACAACGGCGTGGAGATTCCTCCCCCTTCAGGTGACGGAGCATCGGTCCGCCAGGTCTTAGGCATTCCGGCGGGGGAGCCTCTGATCTTTGCTCTCCAGAGGCTGGGCCCGGAAAAGCGGGTGGATGTCCTGCTCTACGCCTTGCGCCACTGCCGCGACCGCGCCGGAGCCGGGATACTGGTCATCGGAGGGCAGGGACCCGAGGAGGGCAGGCTTCGCAGCCTGGCGAAGAAACTGGAGATCGACGAACAAGTCCGGTTCGTCGGATACATCCCCCAGGATCGGCTTGCATCCTATTTCCTGGCCTGCGACTTGTTCGCCTTCCATTCCACCTTTGAAACCTTCGGGATCGTTGTCGCCCAGGCCATGAGCTACGGTCGGGCCGTGGTCACCGTGCGCAATACGGCTCTTCCCGAGGTGCTCGGCGATGGAGGAGTCCTGGTGGAGACGGGAGATGGGCCAGCCTTTGGGGATGCGTTGGTCAGGTTGATCCACGATGAAGCGCTACGACGTCGTCTGGGGGAGGCGGGTCGCGCCCGCGCTGAAGCGTTGTTCAACTGGGATCGGATCGCAGCGCAGTATGAAGCGGTCTTGACCCGAGCGGCCGACTGGAGACAGCATGCCCATTAGAGCGCTCTATCTCCATCATGTCGAGCAGATCAGCGGCGCGGAAAACAGCCTCCGGCTCCTGTTCCGCTATCTGGACCGTGAGCGGGTCCTCCCCCTCCTGGCAGGACCTGCGACCGGGCCGTTCCCGAGCGCCGTAGCCCAGGAAGGGATTCCGGTCTTTCCGGTCGCCTTCGGCCCTCTGCGGGATCTCGGCGGCCTCATCAGGTCCGTGCGCCGATTGCTCCACTTGATTCGCGAACACCGTGTAACCCTGTTGCACGCCAACGGCCCCCAGACGAATATCTGTGCCGGGCTGGCCGGTCGGTTGGCCCGCATTCCTGTCGTGTGGCATGAACGGAACCTCCTGTACGGCACTATGCGGGATGTGGACCGCGTGGGGGCCGGACTCGCGACCAAGATCATCTGTAATTCGGAGGCGATCCGCGAGCGCTTTCGGGGAAGCCGGGCGTGGCCCAAGACAGTGACGATTCTGAACGCGGTTGATACCCGCGAATTCAACCCGCAGATTCCCCGCGACCCGTTTCGTCGCGAACTAGGCATCGCCCCCGAAGACACAGCCGTCGGCATCGTAGGGCGCATCGGCCTGGGGAAAGGGCATGGCTATTTCGTTGAGGCGGCCATCCAGCTCCTCCGAGCCGGCTCGCCAGCGCAGTTCCTCATCGTTGGGGATCCCCTCTTTCCGGAAGATGCCTGGCGCGCCGACACGCTCCGCCGCCAAGTCAAGGAGGCCGGGCTGGAGGACCGCATCCGGTTGACGGGCTTCCGTCCCGATGCGCCCTCGGTCATGCGCGGGCTGGACATTCTGGTCCTGGCTTCGGATGCCGAACCATGCGGCCGAGTTCTGTTCGAGGCGATGGCCTCGGGGACGGCGATCGTCGCGACGAACAGCGGGGGCACCCCGGAGATTGTCCGAGACGGACAAGAGGGCATTCTGGTTCCGCCGCGTGATTCTCACGCGCTGGCCGGTGCAATCGGTCGGCTCACCAGCGATCCACCCCTGCGGACAAGGTTGGGCCGCGCCGGGGTCGCAAGAATCCGGGCGGAATTCACGATCGAGCGGTACATCGCTCGCACACTGGACGTGTATGCCGACGCCTTGCACCGAGCTTGAGCCCAGCATGCTATCGCCAGCGCAGAACGCAGTCTGTTTGCTGTGCGGAGGCCAGGATGTCGATCGCCTGTGGGGAGGGTCCGACAAGAAGTTTCGCGGACCGGGCCGGTTCATCTATGTCCGATGCCGAGGGTGCGGACTCGTGTTTCTCCACCCCCGCCCGTCCGACCAGGAGATGGCTCAGTATTATCCGGATCATGTGACGGCCGTCCAGGGGGAAGGACAAGGCACTGGGCTCGAGAACGCTCGGCTGTGGCTGAAGCGGGTCCTCGCCGAGGAATGGTACGGGTATGCCACCAGGCATCAGACCAGCCCAGTTCGGTTGCTGCGGAAAGCGCTCGCGTTACCCTTTTGTCCGCTCCTGAGCCAGGTGCCCCGACAGTGCCCAGGCGGGCGAGTCTTGGACATCGGGTGCGGCAGCGGCGGCTATCTCGCGTTTCTTGCAAAGCTGGGCTGGACCTGTCACGGCATTGAACCTGGACCGAAAAGCAGAGCGTATGCTCAGGAGGTCTTGGGATTGACGGTTCACCAAGGCCCACTCGAATCCTGCCGGTTTCCTGAGGCGTTTTTTGACGTGGTGACGATGTGGCACGTCATCGAACACCTGCCGGATCCCTTGGGCACTCTCCGTGAGGTTCGACGGATCCTGAAACCTGACGGACTCGTCATGCTCAGAACCCCGAACGTGGCGAGTTGGGAGGCGCGGGTGTTCCGAGGCAATTGGTACGGTCTCGACCCGCCGCGCCATCTGTTCGTCTGCTCGCCGGACACGCTCAGGGCCATGCTCGAACGAAGCGGGTTCGTGGTGACCCGGTTGCGCTATCAGTACCATTCCGTTGACTGCTCGCGAAGCCTCCTGTACGTTTTGGAAGATCGGGGATCACCTGGTTCACGCCAATTCGCGGCGCGAGGCATCCAGTACCTCGAACTCGCGCTGATGGCGTGCGCGCCGTTGCGCAGGGTTTTGGGGCAGGGGGGAGCCATGCACGTTGACGCGCGAAAGGCGGTCTCGTGACCGAGACACCGAACTTATGGGACTCCGGCGAACGGGTTCCTGCTGAGCCACACAACACGCTCTACCTGGAATTGCTGTCCGCCTACGACGCCGCGCGGAGATTGCTCCAGAACGGCATCGTGTTGGACATCGGCTGCGGCGCAGGCTACGGGTCCGACCATCTGGCGCATGGCGACCGGCACGTGCTCGGAATCGATTACGCGCCGGCCGTCGCCCGGGCGGCGGCACGTGGCTATCAACGCAGAGGCGTGTCGTTCGCCTGTATGGACGGGATGCGGCTCGGCGTGCGGAGCGCAAGCGTGGACCTCGCCTGCGCGTTTCAGGTTCTGGAGCACTTCCCCGACCAGGAGCGATTCCTCGGCGAGCTCGCACGAGTCCTGAAGCCGACCGGCCTCGCGCTCCTCTCCACGCCGAACGCCTTAACCCATGTCGGCCCCCGCAATCCGTTCCATACGCACGAGTTCAAGCCGGACGAACTCCGAACGTTCCTCGGCCGTCACTTCGCCTTCGTCAGGCTCGCCGGGCAACGTCGTCCCGAGGATATCTATGTCCTGGAGCACGCGTGCCAGCAGGTTCGGCAGTGGGATGTGCTGGACCTCAAGCGGCTCGTGCCGCGCCGGCTGATTTCGCTCGTGGTCTATACGCTTGCCCGTTGGAATCGGGTGACGCCGCCCCAGCGGATGTCGTTCGGCAGTTTTCCCCTGTCCCCGCAAACGGACAACGCCTACAGCCTGTTCGCCCTCTGCGGACACGCTCCCCTGCCTGAACAAGGGTTCGAGCCGGTTGGCGATTCATGAATCGTCCGGACGTCTCCATCATCATCGTCAGTTGGAACACGAAAGCCCACCTGGCGCAGTGTCTGTCGGCCATCGCCCCGGCAGCGGGGGGCGTGACTGTCGAGGTCATCGTGGTGGACAACGGGTCCAGCGACGGAACCCAGACAATGCTGGCCCAGCAGTTTCCCCACGTCCGGTTGATCCAGAACCAGGAGAACCTCGGCTTTGGGCGTGCCAACAATATCGGGGCACGGGAGAGTAGGGGCAGGACCCTCCTGTTGCTCAACAGCGATTGCGACCTCGCGCCCGGTGCCCTCAAGACCATGATCGACGCGCTCGAGCAGGATCCCGCCCTCGGTGGACTGTTCTGCCGGTTGCTGAACCCTGATGGGTCATTGCAACCCTCCGTCCACCGGTCCTTTCCATCACCCTGGAGCCTGCTCGGTGACCTGTGCTTTCTCCCGTCCCTCCGGTACGCGGTGTACCGTCGGCCGACCCTCCACCGGTGGCTACTCCGTTCGACCATCAGGACACACCAGTACGCCCAGGACGTGGCATGGGGCGGTGGGGCGTGCATGCTCATCAGGCGAACTGCCTTCGAGGCGGTCGGCGGCTTCGATGAACGGTTCTTCCTCTACTGCGAAGACATGGATCTCTGCAAACGACTTCGTGACGCAGGCTACCGACTGCGCTATTTACCCGAATCGTCCGCCGTTCACCATTGGGGCGCTTCCACCGTTCAGACCCCGGCGGCCGTGCTCCGAGAAGCGTACCGGAGCCGGGGCTATTATTTCGAGAAACATTTCCCAGGCTGGGGCGGGACCGTTGCCCGGTGGATGGCGGTCGGAGAACTGGGAATCCGACGCGCTGTGTTCACCCTCCTGGCCCTCGTCTCGACACAACATCGGCAAGCCTATCGTGATCGGGCGTGGGCAAGCGCAGCCTGCATGCAGGACATCAGGAGGTTCCAGGGGCATCCAGCCGAACGTCAGGCACACAGCAGGCCAGATAGCCTCTATCTTTTTCTTATTCTCGTAGTATTATTAAGTCTTTTCAGGTACTTTCACGATGTACTTAAATATTTAGTTGAATCACCATTTATTGATTTCGCCCATTACTACACTTATGCAACCCTGGTGTCGCTCGGCCAGGATCCTTTCGATCCCACCGTCGTCGCGCGCGTAGATGACTTGCTCCAGATCCGCCGGGCAGGGGCTGCGGCGAACTATCCACCGCTGTTTTACCTGTTCATGCAGCCCTGGGTGTGGCTTCCGTTTCGCCCGGCAACAATCCTCTGGTTCACGGTCAATCAACTGTGCCTGCTCGGCGCGCTTGTCCTCTGCTTCCGGCACGGCCCTCCACCGTCGCCGGTGCGGGTCGGAGCGGTGCTGTTCGTCGCGCTGAACTACCAACCCCTCATGGAAAGCCTCGCTCTGGGGCAGACCAACGTGGTCCTGTTATTCCTCGTCACACTCGCATGGTGGGGTCTGCATGAAGGACATCCCTGGCTCGCGGCTGGTGCTGCAGCGGCAACCGTCCATATGAAGCCGCAGTACGGCCTTTTGCTCCCGCTGCTGTGGTGGATCGGAGAGCGGCGCGTTGCCGCCCGCGCCCTCCTGGTTGCCGGCCTGGGGTTGGGGGCGAGCCTCGTCATGCTGGGGCCGACTCATCACCTCCAGTACCTCCGCTACGTGCTCTCGATGCCGGATTACCTGGTGACCTGGACCGCGAACCTGTCCCCGCGGGCCACGCTGCACCGTCTGCTTGACGCCCCCGGGCAAAGCCGCCTTCTCGCCGACGGCCTGACACTGGCCTTTGACGGAGGAATCCTGGCCTTGTTCGCACGGGCTCTCCCGCGCACCATACCGGCCGGCTCCTCCGCTCTAGACTGGTCGTGGGGCCTTGGTTTGGCCGCTATGCTGTTGCTGTCCCCGTTGACGGAGGAACACCACCTGGTGGTGCTCCTCCTGCCCTTGGCGCTTCTCATCTTGGGCGGGCCTGTGAATCTCATGCGGCCGAGTGACTCGATCTTACTTGTCGGCGCCATTCTTCTGCTGGGAAGCCGCTACTCGCTGGAGCAATTTCCAATGTTTCATCAGGGCTGGCTCTCCCTTCTCGCAACGGGCAAACTGTTGGGCGTCATGGCTGTGGCCTGGATCCTTCTCCGCTGCCTCCGGGACTCAGGAAGGCCCCCGTCATGACCTCGCTGGCCGCCCCCCCCGCCACCCCTCCAGATTTAGCGATCGTCATTCCGGCATGGAACGAGCGGGAGAATCTCGAACTGCTCCTTCCGGCCCTGAAGGAGATGATCACCGGGTTGAACCTGACGGCAGAAATCCTGGTGGCCGACGGCGGGTCTCACGATGGGACGCGCGAAGCCGCGGAACGACGAGGAGCCCGCGTGGTGCTCCAGCAAGAACGGGGGTACGGCGGGGCGCTGCTGGCCGGGTTTGCGGCCACCTCGGCCCCCTACATCGTGACCATGGACGCCGACCTGTCCCACCGACCGGTTTTCTTGGAGGAGCTTTGGCGACGGCGCCATGAGGCTGAGCTGCTGATCGCCTCACGCTATGTAGCCGGCGGCCGAGCGGACATGGGAACGATCCGGAAGCTGTTCAGCCATGTGTTGAACCGTACCTACCGCCGGATGCTGTCCCTGCCGCTTCATGATCTCTCCAGCGGGTTCCGGATGTACCGCCGCGATGTCGTGGCGATATTGCGCTTGACCGCCCGTGACTTCGACGTGCTGGAAGAAATCCTGGTCCGAGTCCACGCCGAAGGCTGGCGGATCCGAGAAATCCCGTTCCACTACATGTCCCGTGGTTCCGGCAGCTCGCACGTGCGGTTTATCAAGTTCGCGTGGGCGTTTCTGAAAACGCTGGGGCGGATGTGGAGGCTTCGCAATTCGGTCGCCTCCGCCGACTACGACTATCGGGCGTTTGACAGCCCGATTTGGCTGCAACGGTATTGGCAGCGGACTCGCCACCGGCTCGTCCTGGAGTTCCTCGAAGGGCAGAAAGAAGTCTTGGACATCGGGTGCGGGTCCAGCCGCATCATCGTCGATCTGCCGGCCGCCATCGGAATGGACATCCTTCAGAACAAGCTCCGGTGGCTTCGGTCTTGCCATCACCGCCTGGTCAGAGGGAGCTGCGACCGGTTGCCGTTTCGAACCGGGAGCTTTGCCGCTGTCATCAATTCCGAGGTGATCGAGCACGTGCCGGATGTGCCGGACATTCTGACGGAGATGTGGCGGGTCCTTCGGCCCGGAGGGATTCTGATTCTGGGGACGCCGGACTATGGTCGCTGGCTCTGGTGGATCCTGGAGTGGATCTACGGGAAAGTGCATCCGGGGGGCTATGCCGAGGAACACATCACCCACTTCACCCGTGAGGAGTTGGCCGAACGGCTTCGGGCTGCCGGTTACGAGATTCTGGACTGCCGGTACGTGGGATTCTGCGAGATGATTTTCAAAGCGCGCAAACCCGGCGCGGCGAAAACGGGGCTCGCGTGATCCAGCTTGGCATGGATGGCCGTGAGCTGGCAGCCGGGGCCCGCACCGGAATCGGCCGGTACGTCCTCGAAGTCTTGCGCGCTGCCTCTCAGGACGGGTGGCACTGCATGGTGTACGGTGATGACTCAACACGCCTCGACGTCACACTGCCGAACGCCACTTTCCGCGTATTGAACAGACGCTGGACGCCATGGTGGGATCAGGTGACCTTGCCTCGCCATCTTGCCCGGGACCGAGTCTCGGTGTTCCTTTCCCCGTACTACAAAGGTCCGCTGTTTGCCCCCTGCCCGGTCGTCCTCACGATCCATGATCTTTTTTTCATTACCTATCTGGGAAAACGGCGGCTGGTTTATGATGCCGTCATGACCCGGCTCGCGCGGCTCTATGCCAACCGCGCGGCTGCCATTCTCGCGGACTCTGAGTATTCGAAGCGAGCCATCGTGGAACGGCTTGGCATCAACCCTGCGAAGGTGACCGTGATCCCCATCCCCCTCAGCGCGGAGTTTCAGGAGACGCCCTTGAGCGACGACGTGCGGCACAGGTACGGGATCACCGCCCCCTACATTCTCTATGTCGGGAACTTCAAGCCCCACAAAAATCTGCCCCGCTTGCTGCACGCGTTCGCAGGACTCAGCGAGCCACTCCGGAAATCGCACCAATTGATTTTGGCGGGAGGCGATCAGGACTATCGGCCGGCTCTCCAGAAGCTGGCCCAGCAACTCGGACTGGCCGACCGCGTCCTGTTTCCTGGACTGATCGAAGATCGGGATCTCCCGCTTCTCTATAGCGGATGCGCGCTGTTCGTCCTGCCTTCTCTCGAAGAAGGGTTTGGATTGCCGGCGCTGGAAGCGATGGCGTGCGGAGCCCCGGTGGTGGCGGCCAATCGAGCGGCGATTCCCGAGGTGGTCGGAGAGGCGGCGACCTTGTTCGATCCGGAAGACATTGCCGCCATCACCTCGGCCATGGCCACCGTTCTGACTGAGGCCGAGATCAACAAGAGCCTCAGGTGCCGGGGACGTCTCCGGGCGAAGGAGTTTTCCATGGACCGCAGCACGGGGCGCCTCTTGGCGCTGCTCCGCGAAATCAGTGCAGGGCGATGACCAGCAGACCCGGCGAGCTGCTCCTATGTCCATGCGGGCACGCACCTGCGACCGTAACCACGTGTGGCAAGAGCCCGTCGCTGCTTCGATGTCGGCACTGCGGCCTCCTGGCAAGGGTCCAGATGCCGTCTGAGCAGGAGCTGCGGCGATGGTATCAGGAGCAGTACTGGACGTTGTACCAAACAGAACAGTTAGGACCTGGGCGCGGGAATGTGTTTGCCCATGCGCTCGAATGGCTGCACCACCTCACTCCGCATCCGGGAACTCTGGTGGACGTCGGATGTGGGGCGGGACAGTTGCTCGCGCTCTGTCGAGAACGACTGTGGAGAGGCATTGGCTTCGATCCCTCCAGTGCGGCCGTGGCGCGTGCCCAACGCCTAGGCCTCGAGGTGTACGCGCAGCTTTGGCCACCGTGTCCGCTTGACGACGAGACTGCGGATGCAGTCACTTTCATTAATGTTTTAGATCACTTGCACGACCCATTTCAAGCGCTCCAGGAGGCCTGGCGAATCCTCAAGCCGGGAGGGCTCCTGTATATCCGAGTTCCGAATGGACCGGTCCATGTCAGGCTGATGCGCCTTTTGTCGGCTGCACGGTTGGATCACCTGACCGTCTTCCATCTGTACGGTTTTGGCCGCGGCGCCTTTCTTTACCATCTGCCTCGTCTCGGATTCACCGTCGTAGCCGTGCAGACGGCTCCTCCTACGCAGGGAGACGCCTATAAAGATACAGCGCGGTGGACGACCGTGCTGAAGCGTTTTCTCAAGGTGGCAGACCGTCTTGCCTACCGAGTCTTAGCCAGTCTCGGCCTGGATCGGCGAGCCTGGGGCCTCTCCATCGAGGTGATGGCCCGGAAAGTGCATTTGGCATGAACGCGATCGGTCGAATCCCTAACGGCAGCGGAGTGTAGCAGAACCGATGTGCGGAATCTGCGGATTTACCGGCGACGGCGACCAAGCGCGGCTGGCCCGCATGCTCCGTCGGCTTGAACATCGCGGCCCGGATGAAGAGGGACTGCATCACGAACCGGGCATCACGCTTGGCGCCAGACGACTGCGCATCATCGACCCCGAAGGCGGCCATCAACCAATTGCAAACGAAACCGGCACGATCTGGGTGGTCCTGAACGGGGAGATCTACAACTACAGAGAGCTGCGCGACGAATTGACCCAAAAGGGCCACCGCTTCGTCTCGCAGTGCGACACTGAGGTTCTGGTCCATCTGTATGAGCAGGAAGGAGAAGAAGGCATCCACCGGCTGCGCGGCATGTTTGCGTTCGCGCTCTGGGACCGTGAGCGGCAGACGCTGCTGCTCGTTCGGGACCGGATGGGCATTAAGCCGCTCTACTATGCGATCCAGCCGGAAGAAGCGGGCGGAACAAGCACCGTGGTCTTTGCGTCGGAATTGCCAGCTCTCCTCTCCGCCGTATCGCCTCGCTCCATTGATCCACGGGCGTTGGCCCAGTACCTGTCCCTGTTGTATGTGCCGGCTCCTCGAACGGTCTTCGAGGGCGTGCAGCAACTGCTCCCCGGCGAACTGCTCAAAACCGTGAATGGCCGGGTCGAGACACGGCGGTATTATCATCCGGCGCGCGCCGTCGCACGATCACCCAGCACGTCACCGTCTGATGCGGTGGAGCCCTTTCTGGAGCGCCTGCGGGGTTCGGTTCGCGCGCATCTGGTGAGCGACGTGCCGCTCGGGCTGTTCCTGTCGGGAGGACTCGACTCAGGCGCCATCCTGGCCATGATGCGCGCCGTGACGAACGGGACGATCCGCAGTTTCTCGATCGGGTACGACGAGGCCGCCGACCAAGCCTTTGACGAACTCGATGCAGCCCGCGCGCTGGCACGCCATTTCGGCACCCACCATACAGAGGAGCGGCTTCGCCCGGACGCCGTCACACTCCTGCCCAAGATGGTCGCAGCCATGGGCGAGCCGTTTGCCGACTCCTCCGCGATCCCGACCTACCTGGTGTCAGAAGTGGCCCGGCGATCTGTCGAAGTGGCGCTCTCGGGAATCGGAGGGGATGAGTTGTTCGGCGGGTATCCGCGCTATCTGGGTATGCGCCTGGCGGAGCCCTACGCGCGCCTGCCGGTCGCGGCGCGCGCCTGGGTCTCGGCGCATATCGCCCCGTGGCTCCCTGAGGGTCACGGCAATCGAGACCAAGTCGGTCGGCTGAAACGATTCCTTCGAGAGGGGCATCAGCCGGCCGCTATCCAGTACCTCCGATGGATCACGTTTCTTCCGCCGGAGTGGGGATCGTCGGCCTTCTCCCCCGAGTTCCTGGAGCAGGCCGAGTGGGGTGCCGTGGACCGCGCGTACAGCGCGGCCTTCGACAGTTGGCCGTCCCAGGATCTCGCCGATCGGGCAATGGGGCTTGATCTCCAGACCTACCTTCCCGATGACCTGCTCCGGATGGGCGACCGGCTCAGTATGGCCCATTCGCTTGAGTTGCGCGTGCCGTTTTGCGACCATGAGTTACTGTCCTTTGCACTTATGCTCCCGACGTCGGTCCGGTTCACAGGGTGGAGATTGAAGGGATTCATGCGCGAGGCGTTGCGTCATGTGCTCCCGCGCACGACGCTGGCCCAGCCGAAATTCGGGTTCCAAGTGCCGCTGGCACGGTGGCTCCGAGAAGACCTGCGGGAGATGCTCCATGACCTCCTGTCGAACGACGCGGTCCGCCGCCGCGGATGGCTCAGACCGGAGTATGTCCGCTGGCTGCTGCATGAGCACGAGACCGGCGCACGCAATTTTGCCG
Source organism: Nitrospirota bacterium (assembly GCA_016207025.1). Lineage (GTDB taxonomy): Bacteria > Nitrospirota > Nitrospiria > Nitrospirales > Nitrospiraceae > JACQQM01. The sequence continues at coordinate 51,718 of JACQQM010000014.1, forward strand.
ATCAACTGTACTCGTTGCTAGTTCTGGAGCTCTGGCACCGGACCTGTGAAGCGTGAAGCGTCAGGCGCGAAGCGTGAGGCCCCTCCCCGAGACCCTCCCCCTGGAAGGGGGAGGGGAGGGTGGGGGGGGAGGCTGACGGCTGATCGCTTTCTTGCGACCATGAACATTCTAATGCTGGCTGAAGTATCGGCCGCCACGGTTATCGGGGGAGCTGAGCGGGTGCTACGGGAGCAGGCACTCGGCTTGCATCGGCAGGGGCACAAGGTCAGCGTGTTGGCGCGCGCGCCGATCGGAGACCTGAGATCCCAGGCATCGGTCGAAGACGTCGTGGAGTATCGCTATCCCGTATCCCGGCGAAACGAGTCGGCGTTCGTGCTGTCGTCGGTCGCCCGCTCGGTCCACGCATTCGACCACGCGTCGCGCCAGGGCATGCCGGATGTGGTGATCGTCCATCAATCCCTGGCCGGCTTGGGGCCTATCCTGCGGCACCGCCGGCGCGCCCGCGCATGGGTCTATGTGTGCCTTTCCCTGGCCCATGAGGAATACCTGTCACGGACATCCGCCGGGGCCACCGTGCTGCAACGGATTCGCCACGGGCTCAACGCGCGGGTGCGCCGGTGGTGTGAACACGCTGTCATGCGTCGTTGCGAACGAGTCGTGGTGTTGAGTGAGTTCATGAAGCGACGTGTCCTGACCGTCCATGGCATACCAGAACCCAGACTGTTGGTCATTCCGGGGGCTGCCGATCCGGTCAGGTTCCGGCCGGCTGAAGATCCCAAAGAGGTCCGGCGTCGGCTCGCGCTGCCGTTGAACCGGCTGGTGCTCTTCACGGTGCGCAATTTAGTTCCGCGCATGGGGCTGGAGAATCTGCTGCGCGCGCTGGCGTCGCTCCGCGAAGATCTTCACGGCGCGCTGGTGCTCATTGGAGGGGAGGGGCCGTTGCAGACCGGGCTGGAACGACTCATCCAGTCGCTCGGCCTGGGTGAGCAGGTCAGGCTGCTCGGGTTCGTCCCTGAATCGGAACTGCCGCGCTATTACCAGGCGGCCGATCTCGTTCTGATGCCCACGCACCAACTGGAAGGGTTCGGGTTGGTGACGGTCGAAGCGCTGGCTTGCGGCACGCCAGTCCTGGGCACGCCGGTCGGCGCGATCCCCGAAGTGCTGGCTCGTGTGGATCCGGAACTGGTCACGGATGGGACGGACGCCGCCGCCCTCGCGGCGGCGCTGCGCCGGATCCTGCGCCGGTTCCGTGATCAGCCGGGCGAGCGGGCGCGGCTGTCCGCCAAAGGACGAGCCTTAGTCGAGAAGGACTATACCTGGACTCGGCACAGCGAACAGCTCGAACAGATTCTGCGTGACGTCTGCGGAGGCCCTTGATCATCTGTGCGGTGGTTGACGTGGCGCCTCATAAAGTCATCCATGTGATCACGCGGCTTGATTGGGGAGGCTCGGCGCAGAATACCCTGCTTACAGCCGCCGGACACGATCGGTCTCGCTTCGACCCGATGGTGGTAGCCGGTCTGCCGGGTCCCTGGGACGCCCAGGGCGGAAACCGGGCGACCGACGAGAATCGCCGGCGGCTGGAGGCCATAGGAGTGCGGGCGGAAGTGATTCCAACCCTGACGCGTGAAGTCAATCCGCTCAAGGATCTCCGGACGCTGCGGCGACTCACGAGGTTGTTCCGCCATGAGCGGCCGGCGATCGTACATACCCATACCTCCAAAGCCGGTGTCTTGGGCCGACTGGCGGCATGGTTCGCGAAAGTGCCGGTTGTGGTGCACACCCCGCACGGCCATGTCTTTTACGGGCATTTTAACCGGATCCTGTCATGGATGTTTTTGCAGGTCGAACGCCTCCTGGCTACCGGCACCACCCGCATGATTGCCCTCACGGCGGCGGAGCGGGACGAACATCTGGATCGCAGAGTGGGAACACCGGAGCGTTTTGCGGTGGTGCCCAGCGGGATCGATGTGGACCGGCTCAAGTGCGTGGCCGGAGTGTATGGCCGGCATCCGGAGGGTTTCCGCTGTCCGCCCGATGCGGTCGTGGTCGGGTCGGTGGGGTGGCTTACCCCTGTCAAGGGACACCGATTCTTGATCGAGGCCGTCGCCAGATTGAAACCATCGCACCCCAAGCTGTACACCGTAATTGTGGGAAGCGGGGACATGCGAACCGACTTGGCGGCCCTGGCTGAACAGCGGGGTGTGGGAGATTCGGTGCGGTTCTTGGGGGAACGGAACGATGTGCCGGAGTGCCTGGCGGCGATGGATCTGTTCGTGCTCCCCTCGCTCAACGAAGGCATGGGTCGGGCGCTGGTCGAAGCAATGGCGGCGGGACGTCCCGTCATTGCAACACGGGTGGGCGGCATCCCGGCGATCGTCGAAGACCGGCGCACCGGCTTGCTGGTGCCGCCCGGCGATCCCGCAGCGCTGGCGACGGCGATCGCCGAGCTGCTGCGCCGTCCTGACTGGGCAAAGGAGCTCGGGGCCGCTGCCAGCGTACACATCGATGCGCGATTTGGATGGGTGGCGATGGTCCGGGCGTTAGAAGCCGTCTACGAAGACGCCCTGCGCGAAGCACGTCTCACATGAACCGATCATTCCACCTCGGACTGTTCCTGGCATCCATGACACTCACCCTCGTCCCGGCATGGATCGGTCCGGCCCATAGCGCGGACGACCAGGGGGCTCCCCGCCGGCCTGTGGTCGCTGCGTTTCACGTTCACAGCACCATCAGCACCGGCAGTCTCAGCCTCGACCAGTTGGCCGAACGAGCCGAGCGGTTGGGGCTTGATGCGGTCATCCTGTCGGAAAATTTCGTCCTGCGCTACGAGTATGGACAGCTTCCGCTACGCGGAGTCCTCCGGAAAACCGTCACGCTCCCGTCAGTGCTCGATTACGGAGTGGATCGGTTCCTGGCCGATGTCGCCGACGCACAAGCCCGCCATCCTCGGGTCCTGCTGATACCCGGGATGGAAGCGACGCCGCACTACTACTGGACCGGCTCTCTGCTCAACGGCGACTTAACCATGCACAATTCCCAAAAGAATGTGCTCGTCCTGGGGCTGTCTCGCGCCAACGATTTCGCGGCCCTGCCGGTCAACGGCAATCATGTCTCCTATCAATACGGGTGGGAAACGGCGCTGAACCTGACCCCAGGGCTCCTGTTTGCACCCGCCGCATGGCTCTGGCGGCGGCGGACCCATCGCACGATACAGGTTGGGGTGGCGCAGTATTCGAGTACGAGACGGTACCGGACTCCGGCGGTGGTGCTGGGCAGCGTCGGGAGCCTCCTGCTGCTGAACGCGTGGCCATTTGGCCAGCCGGTCTTTAGCATCTACAATGACCACCTCGGCTATCGGCCCTATCAACACTTCATCGATGCGGTGGCGCAGCGTGGCGGAATCGTCGTCTGGTCGATGCCCGAGGCGCGCGACTTCACTGTCCACTCATTCGGACCGATCGGATCGGTGACGATCAAGACCGACCCGTACCCCGAGGCTTTGCTGCTCACCGCCGGCTACACCGGGTTCGGCGGCGTCTACCAGGACACCCGCACCGTGACCCGGCCGGGCGGGGTGTGGGATGAGGTGATGCGGCGCCACCTCACCGGACAAAGGACCAGACCTCCTTTTGTATTCGGCGAAATCGCGTTCCACACGCCCGGCCAGGCCGGCATCGAATTGAACCAAGTGCTGACCGTCTTCTGGGTCCGGGAACGGACCGCTGCCGGGATTGTTGAGGCCATGCGAAGCGGTCGTCTGTACGCCCTCGGCCAGTACCACAAGGAGTTCGGTCTGCGGCTGGATGCCTTCCAGGTAGAGTGCGAGGGCGGCGCGCGGTGGGCGGAGTCCGGTGAGACGCTGGATCCAAAACACGCCCGAGACCTGGCGGTGCGGGTCTCTGTCTCGGCCACTGACAAGGGCGCTCATCCAATCTCCGTGACGATCATCAGGACCGGCCAGGTGATCGCGCGTCTCACCGGTGAGACCCCGTTTGAGCATCGATTCTCGGATCAGCATGTGCCCGTGGGAGAGTGGAGCGCCTATCGGCTGGAAATTACCACCGGAGGCGGGGAGATCGTGAGCAACCCGATTTTTGTCAAACCAGTCCAGACGGGATAAGAAGGTTTTTCTGGTTTGTTTCGTTTGTTTGGTTCAACCAGATAAACCAGACAAACTGAAAAACCAACTAACGCAATGATGCGTGTGGCCATTCACCAGCCCCAGTTTCTGCCGTGGCTCGGGTACCTCGACAAGATTGATCAGGCCGATCTGTTCGTCGTGCTCGACACAGTCCAGTACAAAAAGAACGAATGGCAGAATCGGAATCGTATTCGAACAGCCCAAGGCTGGCAGTGGGTGACCGTCCCGGTGCTTCACAAATTCGGGCAGCGGCTCAACGAGGTCCGGGTTAACCAGCACACGGACTGGCGGGCGAAACATCTCCGGGCCTTTGACATGCACTACGGACGGGCCGCCTGTCGCGATCAATTTTTCAAAGGACTGTGGAACCTTTACCAGCAGCCGTGGGAGCAGCTCGCGGCGCTCAATCTGGCCGTGCTCCGCTGGCTGCTGGACGCTTTTGGCATTACCACGCCTCTACGCTTGGCCTCGGAGATGCCGCTCAGGAACGACCCGACCGACCGCCTCATTGATATCTGCCGAACAGTCGACGCCACCCAGTACTTAGCCGGAGCAGGCGCGCAGAGATACATGGACAGAAACCGATTCGAAGCCTCCGGGGTCCGGCTTGAGATGCAAGACTTCCGGCACCCCATTTATACCCAGTGCTACGAACCCTTCGTGCCCGGCATGGCAGCCATTGACATGCTGTTCACGTGCGGGGATGATGCGCTCCGGCGCCTGCGAAGCGCGCGCCGGCGAGAGAACGAGACGGCCGGTTTTTCTTGACCAGGCTCACCATCGTGATCGGGAGATGACCATGCACGCAGAAGACTCTCAGCGGATCCGTCTTCTGGCGCTCGGCGCCCACCCTGATGACATCGAAGCCGGATGCGGCGGAACGCTCATCAAGTACGCCCGGAACGGCCATCAGATCTTTCTGATGGTGATGACAGAAGGGGAGCGCGGGGCGAAGGCCGGCATTCGCAAGCGCGAACAACAGAAAGCCGCGAAAAGTCTTTGCGCTGAAAAGATCTACTGGGGCGGCTACCCCGACGCGGAGCTGCCGATGGACCAGGGTCTGATCCAGCAAATCGAACAGGTGGTGCGGGAGGTAGCCCCGCATTTTATTTTTGTCCATTTTCACGACGATACGCACCAGGATCACCGGAACTTGGCGCTCAGCACCGTCACGGCGACTCGCTACACCAAGAATGTGCTGTTCTACGAGGGGCCCACCACGCAAAATTTCTCTCCCACGGTGTTCGTGGATATTGATTCGGTGCTGGAAGATAAGATCGACGCGTTGCGGGCGCACGCGTCGCAGGTGAAGAAGACCAACATCGAAGGGCTCTCGATCGTGGACATTATCCGTTCCTCGGCGCACTTCCGCGGAATTCAAGGGCGCGTCAAGAACGCGGAAGGATTCGTGCCGCTTCGATTGTTTATCAATATCAAGCCGTGACGTCATCGCCCATCATCCCGCACTCGAAGCCGACGCTCGGCAGCGAAGAAGCCCGCGCCCTGGCGGCGGTCGTCGAAAGCGGGCACCTGTCGCAGGGACCCCGCGTCGAGGAGTTTGAACGGGGAGTCGCGGCGTTCGTGGGCACGCGCGGAGGAGTCGCCGTCAGCTCCGGGACCGCGGCAGTAGAGCTGGCGCTGGTAGCCTTGGGAATCGGCGCCGGCGACGAAGTGGTCCTGCCGAGCTATGTCTGCGCGGCGCTCTGGCTGGCCACTGTCCGGGTCGGTGCACGGCCGCGGATCGTGGATATTGATCTCGACACATTCGCCATCGATCCAGTGGAAACCGAGAAGGCGCTCTCGCCTCGCACGCGGGCGATCATCGTGCCGCACCTGTTCGGATTGCCGGCCGACCTGTCCACACTGCAGCGGCTCGGGGTCCCCCTGATCGAGGATTGCGCGCAAACACTGGGGGCCATCGAAAGGGGACGACAGGCTGGCAGCGTCGGGACAGCGACGATCTGCTCGTTCTATGCCACCAAGCTCCTGTGCACGGGGGAAGGAGGGATGCTGCTGTCGAACGATCCGGCAATCCTCGACAAGGGCCGTGCGTTACGCGAATATGATCAGGTGCCGGCGCTGGAGGCGGCCACTTACAATCGCAAGATGACCGATGTGCAAGCGGCATTAGGGATCAGTCAATTGGGACGGCTCCGTTCTTTCCTGGAACGGCGGGCCGCCATCGCAGCGTACTACCATGACGCGCTCCGGCACACCGGTCTCCTGCTTCCCGCAACCCCTGAAGGCCGGACGCATATTTATTACCGGTACGTCGTGAGACTCCCTCGGTCACGCGAGGAAGGCACATCCCTTGACACGCTGATCACGCGTTTAGAAGGGCGCGGCGTGCAGTGCCGCCATCCAGTCTTTCGTCCGCTGCACCGCTACCTGAGTCTGGACGGATACCCGGCCAGCGAGGAAGCGGCTCAGACGGCCCTGTCCATCCCGATCTACCCTTCGATGGCGGACGAGGAGGTCAGCCGCACCGCCCAAACCCTCTGCGAGGAACTGGCATGAAACCGCTCAGTCATGACGACGCCCGGTGGCTGACCCCGGCAGCCGGCGGCGGATTGGCCGGGCTGCTCGTCTTAGCGATGCCCTGGGTCCACGAGTGGTTCGTGACCGAAGGCGTGCGGTGGCTGTACATCCTGCTCTTTTCCTTCACCTCGGCGTTCGCGTTGACCCCGATTCTGATCCGGCAAGGGGTGCGATGGGGGCTGGTCGATCAACCGAACGAACGGAAGATCCACCGCTCGCCGATTCCGCGAATCGGCGGGCTCGCAGTGTATCTTGGCTTCGTGGGCTCGGTCTTGATCAACTCGATCCTGGCCGATTGGATGGTGGCGATCCTGTTCGCAGGGTCGCTGCTCTTGGCCGTGGGAATGGTGGACGACGCGCGCGACCTGCCGGCATGGTTCAAGTTGACGGCGCAGGTCATCGCCGCCGGTCTGGTGATTTACACCGGGAAAATGCTCACCCTGTTCCCGCCGGGCCCGGTCGGCACCACCGTCAACGTGTTGCTGACCCTACTCTGGATCGTCGGGATCACCAACGCGTTTAATTTCATCGACGGGATGGACGGCTTGGCGTCAGGGATCGCGATCCTCATGGCCTTCTTTATGGGCATCGTGGCGTTCGAGACGAATCAACCCGGGCTGGGCTGGCTGGCCGTGGCGATCATCGGCGCCGGAATGGGATTCTTCCCATACAATTTCAGGATGACAGGCCAGGCCCGCATCTTTCTGGGCGACGGCGGCTCGACGTTTCTCGGGTTCACCCTGGCCTGCCTGGCCGTCAAAGGCAACTGGGCCGACAACAATCCGATTGTGTCGTTCAGCAACCCGCTCCTTATTTTCGGCGTGCTCATCTACGACATGATTCATATCACGATGGAACGGGTGCTGACCGGCAAGGTGAGCACGATCAAAGGATGGATCGATTACGTCGGGAAGGATCATTTGCACCACCGGCTGGAGCGCGCGCTGGGCAGCCAACGGGCCAGCGTGGCGATGATTTTCGCGCTGACCATCTGCCTCGGGCTCGCGGCCATCGTGCTGCGTAAGGCGGACACCGCGGAGGCGATCATGCTGCTGGCCCAGGCCACCCTGATTGTGGTAATGATCACGATACTGGAGCACCGTGGCCGGTACGAAAAAAAACCAACAGCCAGCAGCGAGTAGCTTATAGTCAGAAGCTGCTAGCTATTCGCAATGAGCTATTTGCGCATGGGGCATTGACGAGATGGTTCCCACAGTCGAATGGAAGAATGGAGCGGTTCGGCTCCTCGATCAGAGCCGGCTCCCGGACAAAGTGGAGTTTCTGGATTGCCGCGACTACCGGACCGTGGCCCGGGCCATCCGCGAATTGCGGGTGCGGGGCGCCCCCGCGATCGGCGTGACGGCCGCCATGGGAGTGGCGCTGGGCGCCCAGTCGTTGTCCGTGACCACGTACGAGGAGTTTGCACAAGCCGTGAAGGACATCTGCCAGCACCTGGCTGAGACCCGTCCGACAGCCGTGAACCTGTTCTGGGCGCTGGAGCGGATGCAGCGAACCCTGGACGAGTTGCGAGCACTCCCGATCTCCGAGATCATGCGACGCCTCGTGGAGGAATCACAGCGGATTCTGGATGAGGACGTCGCCATGAACAAAGCGATGGGCCGGCACGGAGCCGCGCTGATCCACGACGGGCAAACCGTTTTGACGCACTGCAACGCCGGGGCGTTGGCCACCGCCGGGTACGGCACCGCGCTCGGGGTCGTGCGTGCCGCCTGGGAGCAAGGGAAAAAGATCCGCGTGCTGGCGGACGAAACCCGCCCGGTGCTGCAAGGGGCCCGCCTGACCGCCTGGGAACTCATGCAGGACGGTATCCCGGTCACCTTGATCACCGACAACATGGCCGGCGCGCTGATGCGGCAGGGGCTGATCCATCTGTGCCTCGTGGGGGCGGACCGCATCGCCGCGAACGGCGACGTCGCGAACAAGATCGGGACCTATTCCGTGGCCGTGCTGGCCAAAGCGCATGGGATTCCGTTCTATGTGGCCGCGCCGTACTCTACCATTGACTTGAAGACGCCCTCCGGGAATCAGATTCCGATCGAGCAACGAAACCCGCAAGAAGTCACATCGGTCCTCGGCGGGCCGTCCGTGGCTCCATCCGGTGTGGACGTACTCAACCCGGCCTTCGATGTGACCCCGGCGGCGTACATCACGGCCATTATCACCGAGCGAGGCACTTTCAAGCCGAGCGAGCTGGCCGAGCGGTTCAGAGCGTAAGCGATCCTCTCCGCACTATCCCTTCGCCCTTCGCCCCTCGACAACGGCGCCGTCTCCTTGAAACGGCGCAGACCTTCCACTAGAATAACGGCGCCGATGCGCCGATCGGCTCTTAACCTTTCGCGGAGAAAGTCACGACGTCATGACGGAGCGGACGCTTGCGATCATTAAGCCGGATGCAGTGAAGAAGAACGCGATCGGGGATATTATCCGACGATATGAGGCCGCTAGCTTGAGGCCAATCGCAATCCGGATGACGCGGATCTCGAAAGCCCAGGCGGAAGGGTTCTACGCCGTTCATCGGCAACGCCCGTTCTTCGAAAGCCTGACCACCTTCATGGCCTCCGGGCTGGTTGTGGTCCTGGTGCTCGAAGGTGACGACGCCATCAAGCGCCACCGAGATCTGATGGGCGCGACCGATCCGGCCAAGGCTGATCCCGGCACCATCCGCGCGGTCTACGGAACGAATATCGAATACAACGCCGTTCACGGCTCTGACTCTCCGGACACCGCCAAGTTCGAGATCGGCTTTTTCTTCTCCGAGATGGAGCTGGGTGTGCGGTGACTGACCGGAGCCGCGGCCATGAACACCCGGCTGTCCATCCTCAGGTCGCGCACAGCATGATGGCCGGCTCAGCGCTCGGCCGGCCCTCAGCAAAGGCGTTTCAGTTCGCGCTCGCCCTACTAGCCGCCGTGCTGTTGTGGAGCGGCTGCGCTTCCCCGCGCGCCCCCTCCGCCCGCCTCCCGTCGTACAGCGATCCGAACGTCGAAGCCCAAGCCCGACTGCTCCAGCATGCACGCGCGTATCACACGCAAGGCCGGTACGAGCAGGCAGCCAAGCTGCTCCGAAACTTCATTCACACTTACCCGCGGTCTCCGTTTCTGACGGATTCGCGGTGGTGGCTCGCCCGCGTGTATGAACGGACGGGCGATCTGAAGGCGGCCCTCGCCCAGTATCGCATGGTGGAGCAAGCGGCCACGGAGGCAACCACCCTGCGACAGGTGCGCAGCCGCATCGCTGAACTGGAGACGCTGCTGGGAGCGTCGAGCCTGAAATCCAACGGGCTCACCGGGCTTATGATCCCATCGCACCGCCTGCCGGCAGTCCCGGATCTGGAAGAATGGCTGCGCACCCTGGCTCGCGCTGGCGTGACCACGCTGGTCCTGGATGCCTGGACGCGGCACGGCGTCACCCCCGCCGGGGTCTATTTCCGGACGGACCGAGCACCTGTCAATTGGGACATCCTCGGCCGACTGGTGCCGCTCGCGCACCAGCACGGCCTGGCGGTCTTTGCGGCCGTGACGCTGCGGCGGATGAACTGGCTGGAGCCCCCGCTCCAATGGAACGATTCTGCCTACGATCCAAGTAGCCGCCAACTCCGGCCAACGCCATACCTGGACATCTTCAATCCGGCCTTTCAGGACCATCTCATCAGCCTGCTCACAGATCTTGCCGCCTCGGGGGTGGACGGCATGCTGTTCCGCAGTGACGCCCCGCTGGGTCCGACCGAGGGATTCAGCGCCTTCGGGTTGCAGGGGTTCGAGCGGGACTTTCACATTCAGCTTGATCCCCTCAGGCTCTCCTGGCTCCCGGAACAGGAGGACCCTGCAAGCCGGTCCCCAAAGGCGTTGACCGCTCCCAAGCCGCTTCCGGAGTCGGCGCCGGAGTTCTGGCGTTGGTCGGGTTGGAAGGCCCGGGAGACGTTGAAAGTCATGGACCGGCTCAGACGCGCGTTGCGCGGGGCCTCACCCAAGCTGCAATTCGCGTTGGAAATCCATCCGGAAGCCGTCACTGATCCGGTCGAAGCGCTGGTGCGGTACGGAGAAGATTTGCTGGAGGCCAAACGCGGCCGGTTCGATTGTTACGTCGCGGGCTCGGGACTGTCGAACACCCCGTCCGTACCCGGATCACTCGGCCAGGCGCGTGAGAATGGGCCGGCGATCGCGGCGCGCATGCTCGAATTACTCGGCGAACCGGAGCGAATTTGGGTGGAGGTTCCGCTGCCGGCAGGCGACCTCGAACGGGTAGGGGAACGGCTAAACCCGGCATCGGATCAAGCCGCCATGACCAAAGGGATCGGCTTGATTTACCTAGGAAATTCGGTTTCGCTTCCTTGACAAACAGGGTGCGCTGCACTACGATCCCGCACTGTTTAAGCACGACTTAAGCACGACCGCGGCGTACGTGAGTCATATTGACGAGGCGCACATGGAGCCAAAGGATCTCCGGTATCATCAGGAACACGAGTGGATTCGCGTGGAGGGCACGCAGGCCACCCTTGGCATCAGCAATTTCGCCCAGGAGGCGCTCGGCGACATCGTCTACATCGAGATGCCGAAGGTCGGCGTCACGGTCACAGCCGGGCAAGAGATTGGTGAGGTCGAATCCACGAAGACCACGTCCAGCATCTACACGCCCGTGAGCGGCACGATTGTTAAGGTCAATACCGATCTGAAAGACCATCCGGAAGTGGTCAATGCGGACCCCTATGGCCGGGGCTGGATCGCGCTCATCGAACTGTCCGAGCCGGCCCAGGTGGCCTCCTTGATGACTGCCGCGCAGTACGAAGCGTTTCTCGCGTCGCAGAAGAAATGACGCGAGAATCTGTCGATTTGACGATCTGATGATCTGTTGATTGACTAAAAAATCCACAAATCAACAAATGAACAAATCATCAAATTCCCCGAGAATCGCCATTCTCGGCGCCGGTCCAGGCGGGTACGTGGCGGCCATCCGCGCGGCCCAGCTCGGCGCCCGCGTGACGGTCGTGGAGAACCAGGCGCTGGGCGGCGTCTGCCTGAACTGGGGCTGCATCCCTAGCAAAGCGCTGCTGGCCGTCGTGGAGCTCGGGGACAAGGCGAAGAAAGCGGCGGAGTTCGGGTTGAGGCTGGACGGCCCGATCGGCTACGACCTGGCGAGGATGGTGGGCCGGAAAAACAAGGTGGTAGAGGGCCTGGTCAAAGGCATTGCGACGCTGTTCAAAACCTGGGGGATCGAGCATCTGGACGGGACCGGCGAGCTGCTGGACGCGCGGACACTCCGTGTGGCCAGGCGAGACGGCACCGAGACCCGGGTTCAGGCCGATGCCCTCATCGTGGCCACCGGCTCCTCGTGGCCCAACCTGCCGCTGTTCCCGATCGACGGACAACAGATCATCACGAGCAAGGAGGCTCTCGACCTGACGGAGATTCCGGCCCGGCTCCTGATCATCGGCGCCGGTGTCGAGGGCTGCGAATTCGCCTCACTCTATAGCGGGCTCGGCACGCAGGTGACTATGGTCGAGCTGCTGCCCCGCATCCTGCCCCTTGAAGACGAAGAGATCGCAGCCTTCATGGACCGCGAGTTGAAGAAGCGGGGCGTCACGGTGCAGACCGGCACCACCGTCGAGAAGCTGGAGCGCCAGATTGGGACGGTCACGGCCACGTTGAAAGACGGAACCGCGGTCGTGGCCGACAAGCTCCTGGTGTCGGTCGGCCGGGGCTTCAATTCCAAGGGGATCGGGCTCGAGAAGGCCGGGATTCGACTGGGCCCGCGAGAGGAGATCACGGTCAACGAGCGCCTGGAGACCAATGTGCCGGGGATCTACGCGATCGGGGATGTGGTCGGGAAGGCGATGCTCGCGCATGTCGCATCGGCGCAAGGGAAAGTGGCGGTCGCCAACATCATGGGGCATCCCCGCGAGATCAACTACGATGTGGTCCCGGCCGGCATCTTTACCCTGCCGGAGATCGGCCGAGTGGGCTTGACGGAGCAACAGGCGCGCGAGCGAAGCGCCAAGTTGGGCCGAAAGCCGGAGACTGCCATCAAGATCGGCCGGTTCCGGTACATGGGGTTGGGGAAAGCCCAGGGAGCCGGCGACACCACCGGCATGTTTAAGATCATCGCGGAGGCCGGGACCGGTTCCATTTTAGGCGTCCACATCGTCGGCGCGCATGCGGCCGACCTGATCCACGAGGCCGCCCTGGCCATGCAACTGGGGGCGACAGCGGCCGCGGTGGCCGAGATGATTCACGCCCACCCGACGCTGTCCGAAGGCATCATGGAAGCGGCCGAGGACGTGGACGGGATGGCGATCCACCTCGCGCGCAAGCGGCAGGGGTAATTCGATGCTGCGGTCGCTGTGGATGAAGGCGGCCATGCTAGCGGCGACCGTCGCTGTCGTCATGTGGTTCGGCTGGCCGACACAGGACGCCTCTGACCCTGATTCCCCATCACAGGTTCCACAGGCGCAGGCTCAGCCGGAGTCCTCGGCCATCCCGGAGGACGAGTCTCTTTCGACCGAGACTGTCTCCGGCGAGCAATCCACCCGGTCCCAGCAACCCGGTCGGGCAAGAGCTCTGTCCAGACTGGATCTCAACCGTGCGACGGTCGAGCAACTCCAGGCTCTGCCGGGCATCGGGGAAGTCCTGGCGCAACGGATTGTTGAACGGCGGCAGGCACGAGGTTCCTTCCGGACGGTGGATGAATTGCGGGATGTGAAGGGGATCGGTGCGAAAAAACTGGAGCGACTCCGGCCTCTGGTGACGGTCAGCACTCCGGCAAAGGCTTCGGGCGCATCTTCCAAAGATAAAGGCAAAGATAAAGAGGTATTGTGAGCGAAGTGACTCGCCAGATAGAGTTGATCCTCCGCGGAGCCGTGGAGGTCATCCAGCCCAGCGAACTGGAGGCCAAGCTCGCCCGGTCCCTGAAAGAGAAACACCCCTTGCGCGTGAAGGCCGGGTTTGATCCGACCGCCCCGGACCTGCACCTCGGCCACACCGTCCTGATCCACAAGCTGAAACATTTTCAGGACCTAGGCCACCAGGTCATCTTTCTGATCGGCGATTTCACCGGCATGATCGGGGACCCCTCCGGCGTGTCCGAGACCCGGGCCGCGCTGACGAAAGCCCAGGTGGAGGAAAACGCCAAGACCTACGAGCGGCAAATCTTCAAAATTCTGGATCGGAAGAAAACGACGGTGGAGTTCAACAGCCGGTGGATGAACCCGATGAAGGCCGAGGCGATGATCCAGCTCAGCGCCCACTACAATGTGGCGCGCATGCTGGAGCGGGAGGACTTCCACAAACGCTACCACGAGGGGAAGCCGATCAGCATCCACGAGTTCCTGTATCCCTTGATCCAGGGCTATGATTCAGTCGCGCTCAAGGCCGATGTGGAGCTGGGCGGGACCGACCAGAAATTCAATCTCCTAGTCGGCCGCGACTTGCAGCGGGACTTCGGGCAGGAGGCCCAGGTGGTGCTCACGACGCCCTTGCTGGAAGGGACCGACGGGGTCAAGAAGATGAGCAAAAGCCTCGGCAACTACATCGCGCTCGAGGACCGGCCGGAGGACATGTTCGGGAAGCTCATGTCCATCAGTGACACGCTCATGCTCCGGTATTACGAACTCCTCACGACTGAGGATCTCACCCGGGTGAAGGCGATGCACCCAATGGAGGCCAAGCTGGCGCTCGCGGAGCAGATCGTCACGCGCTATCATGGGACCAAGGCCGCCAATCAGGCGAAGGCCGGATTTCAGCAGAAGTTCCGCGAGCGCGAGTTTCCGGCTGAGCCTGATGCGCGTGTGACGCTGACGCAAGCCGATGTGAAGAATCCCGCTGCACCGGCGACGCTATTAGTAGACCTCGTGGCCCGAACGGGGCTCGTGCCCAGCAAAAGCGAAGCGCGGCGGCTGATCGCCCAGGGAGGGGTCGAGGTGGATGAGGAGAAGCGGACCGATCCCAACGCCAGCCTCATGTTGACGCCCGGGCATCAATACCGGTTGCGAATCGGTCGCAGAAAATTCGCGATCGTCGAGTTTCAACAGAAATGAGGCAGGATGGCCGGACCTGTTCTGCTCAGACGCTCCGGCTCGACCGTACTAAGCCTCCATCTGCTCGGCTGCGGAACTCGCCCCGTCAACAGGCTCGCCTAGACGGGGCTCAGACAGTCCTCGCCGTCCGCCTGCAGCGGACCGCATCTGTTCGGCAAGTGCGGTGACCCGAGCCTCCACGATTCGCGATACAGGTCTCGGCCATCCCGCCAAGAGAAATTGTCATCCTTGACTTGGTGGGAGGCGGAGGGTAGGATTCGAAGCATCCACATCAAAATTTAATAGGGGCGGGCGTAGCTCAGTGGTAGAGTCCTAGCTTCCCAAGCTAGTTGTCGCGGGTTCAACTCCCGTCGCCCGCTCCAATAAACATTCACCTTTGAACACGCGACAGGGGGATTCGAAGGGGGTGTGCCCCCTTCGTGGGGAGTGCGCGAGGGGGCTGGCCCCTTCGCGGGAGTCGGGGAGGCAAGCTTCAGGGCCGACCCGGCGACGGAGCGCGGTTCAAATCCCGTCGCCCGCTCCAAATTCTTCAAGGACTTGTGAAGCTTCATCAGCTTCCAAGTCCTATCCTATTTCTGACTCAGTTTTCCCTGCGGGCACAATTCGTCGCAGTGAAAACCAAGTGGCATATGACTTATATCGTTACGGAGGTGCCAAACTCCTCTACTTCTTTCATAACGGAACTCGTTGACTTTCTTCTGCTCTAATCTTCAAAGCAAGGCAGGTTCAAAAACAAATCTTAAAGACCGCTCTCTCGACTTCTTGCCAGCCCGCCTGCTAACTGAAACTATTTCTTCTGATCATTTCCCTCCACCATCTTGGCTTCCAATTATCGGTGTCCCTGAAGCCGTTTGCACCCGGTGCCTTGGTGGCGATGTTCGCGAAGCACTGAAGACACAGCGACAAATTCCTATTCGCAGTAGGGGACATCTCTAACCGCACAATGTGGGATAACGAATTGAAACTTGAGAGTTTTACCTGCCCTAAATTTGAGCAGTTTGATTTGTAGAGCTTTAGTTCATCACTGGCGAGATTTCATTCACAGGTTTATTCACAATCCGTCAACACTTTTTGTGGATAGGAATTTCCGATCGCTGTGAGGCTGGAATCATCAACGAGCGATGAATCGGGACGAATCATTGCCGGATGGTGTAGAAGCGGCGGCGAGAGCCGGTTCCCCGCATTGGCCTGAATGGGATGAAGGCCAGGCTTGCGAACCGGCGGTCCTTGACGTGACAAACTCTTTCAGGAAGCCTTCTGGAGGACGGTCCCCGGATAACGCTAGAGCCATGGCCGTTATCCAGGGCCTTCGTATGGCGACATCTTCACACAGAGTTATCCGGAGCTTTCGTTGACGAAGACGTTGCGCGCGGAGGGAAAAGAAGATGCGGCACACCAAGTCCGTTTATAGTATGGTAGACCGGTAACATGGCCAGATTAGAGCAAAAGGCGCCCCAATGGCCTTCTGGCGTTGAGACAATCCTTGTCGTGGAGGATGACGCGAGGTTTCGGTTTCTGCTGGTCCGAAGCTTCGAATCATGCGGCTATACCGTTCTCGCGGCGAGTCATGGCGAAGAAGCCCTCGAGATCTGTAAAGGACACGCGGGTCCTATCCACCTGTTGCTAACGGATGTGGTCATGCCGGGCATGAACGGGCTAGAATTGGCCCGAGAGGTCATGGCTCTGCGGTCGGAGACCCGGACCATCATCATGTCCGGACACGTGGACAACACCATCATCCTGAACAGCGCGCTGAAACCCACCACACCGTTTTTTCATAAGCCCTTCTCATTCGATGAGCTCCTACGCAAGGTGCGTGAGGTGTTGGATACGCCTCTTGAGGGACCCCTCCACCGGTGAATTGAGCAATTATGTCTACGGCCGTGCTGCTGCTCGCCGCTCATCCCCACAGCTCAGTTCCCCGCCACAATTTCTACTAGGGACCTCGGCAACGGCCTCTTCTATCATTCCGGTCGATTTTCGGATGGATTTGGCCTATCCTTTGGGCGGTTCCAATCGTCAGTCGCCGTTTATGGTGGACCCGGCGCGGTCGGCTCGAAGCGGAAACTAAGAATTAGGTGCCACATGAGTAGGATAACAGAGAAGGTCCAACAGTGGCTGGTTGGGATACTCGTTGTGCTGGCCGCCGCCGTCTTCATTTCGGACCTCTTGACTCCTCTAGGCGTGGCAGTCGGGGTGCTCTATGCTGCCTTGGTCTTGCTCTCCTTATGGTCACCCTGGCCGCGGTTACCGCTCATGGTCGCACTTGGCTGCACCATGCTGACCATTTTGGGCTTTTTCCTCTCGGCTTCTAGCGGAATTCTCTGGATGGCCATCGCCAACCGAGGGCTTGCGCTGCTCTCCATTTGGATCATTGCGAGCCTGTGTCTCCTACACACGCGCGCAGATCGGGAACGAGACAGACTTATTCGCGAGCTGACCGATGCTCTCGAACAGGTCCAGACTTTGCGCGGATTATTGCCTACGTGCGCGTCCTGCAAAAAGGTTCGTGACGATAAGGGGTATTGGAACAGGCTTGAACTTTATGTTGAAGCTCATTCACAAGCCTTGTTTACCCACACACTATGCCCGGAATGTGAAAAGAAATGGTTTCCAGAACTTGCGAATAGCGAATGAACGGATGCAGTCGCTTCCCACCCTTGGAGGCAGGAAACTCGGACAGATTGCTCTACGGCGATACCGGTTTCTTCACGAGGCCGGAGCGGAGGCGCCGGGGGCACAGCCGCTTCTCGGCATCAGCTCGCCCTGGTGACGGTACGTTGCATAGTTCCAGCGACGGAGTACGGCTTGGCTGTCAAAGGTGAGCACATATTCGTCGCACCAACTCCCCGATGCGCGGAGGCGATCACCATAGTCGTGGTACCAGAACTGGTACACCCAGACCGACCCTCCAGCTTCCAGGGGCTTGGTCAGACGCGGGGGACCAAGCTGCTGCCGAATCTCATCTTGCGTGGCACGATCTTGAGCGGATCGGAGATAGGCATCCTGCTTCGACTCGAACAGCGTGCATCCGACCAGCAGCACGAGGCTCACGAGTATCAGCTCGCGTAGGGGTGTCATGTTGCACCTCGGTGGTGGGATCTTGGCTCATGCGGTACCGGGAAGGATGAAGGTTCACGAACCGCCGACAGAACACGGCTTCATTATACTATACGGACCCGCTGGGCTTCCGGATGGACCAGAAAGCTCCTAGCAAGCCACGGGCAGGTAGGGGAATTGACGGTCAGAGAGCAGAAGCCAGTGGAGGACAGGTTGTGAGGCTATACGGCCTTCTTGACGAGCCCGGAGCGGAGGCAGCGGGTGCACACTCGGATGCGCTTGGCAGCGCCGTTTACCAGGGCTTTGACGGTTTGGAGGTTCGGGCTGAAGACGCGCTTCGTCTTGTTGTTGGCATGGCTGACATTATGCCCGGACTGATGCCCCTTGCCGCAGAGATCACATGCGTACGCCACGGTCGACACTCCTTCTCTTGAAACGTCGCCTCGTTGTCCGAAAACGGCGCCCATGCTACCATAGGCCCGTCCTATCTGACAAGCCTCCCCGGAAATAGCCAGCAGCGAGTAGCTATTCGCTGTGAGCTATCAGCTATTGCATGGAGCGTCTTCAGCACATCGTGCAGCTTTTGTCCCGTCCGATTGAATTCGCCAGCCGCGACGCCTATGCCCACCTGGCCGCCGTCAAGAATCTGGGCCCTTACGTATCACGCCAGATTTTCCAGGCCTTGGCCGACGAGGTGTACCCTCCGTCCGTGGAAACCGACCTTCTCACACTGCGACAGCTCTTCACGGACTTTGATGACGGCCTCGACCCGGCAGAGCAACAACGCCGGCTCGCCGGCGCACGCGCGATCTTACGCCGGCTCAGCACGATGAGCGAGGGGCACGAAGCGCCAGGCCAGAGCGCCCCTGAACTCTGGAATCTGCCGATCCGCTATGCCAAGGGGGTCGGCCCCAAGCGGGCCGCCTTACTCGAGAAGCTGGGCGTCCGGACGGTCGAGGACGCGTTGTGGTTCCTGCCCTGGCGCTACGAAGATCGGTCGGTCGTCACGGCCATTGGTCAGCTCTCTCCTGGGCCGCGGGCGACCATCTGCGGAACGATCCGAAGCAGTGACCTGAAGCGCACCCCCCGCCGCGGCATGGCGGTGCTGGACGTGACCGTCGAGGACGCCACCGGTCTCGTCCACAGCGTGTTCTTCAACCAGCCCTACCTCGAAACGCTGCTGAAACCCGGCGCGCGGGTGATGATGAGCGGCGTGGTGTCGGCAGGCCGGAAAGGCTGGACCGACCTTCGCATGGACGCCCCACAGTACGAGATCCTTGGCGGGGACGCCGAGACGCCCTTGCACGTGGGGCGCATCGTCCCGATCTATCACGAGACCAGGGGGCTCTCATGCCGTCTGCTCCGCACCATCCTCAAGGGACTGCTGGATCAGTATCTGGGCGACCTGCACGACATCCTGCCGGAGTCGCTGCGCGCGAAGCACCGCCTCCCGACGATTCAGGCCGCTCTCAGTGAGGTTCACTTCCCCTCTCCACAGGCAAACTTGGACGCGTTCGACCGTGGCACCACCCCGGCTCATCGGCGACTCGCCTTCGAAGAATTCTTGTTGCTGGAACTGGCGCTCGCCGTGCGCCACCGGTCGGTGAAGGAGGAGATCAAAGGCATCCGGTTCACGATCGGGACACCGCTGGGCACCCGCCTGCGCCACCTTCTGCCGTTCCGGCTGACTGCCGCGCAGGAGCGCGTACTGGCTGAGATCCAGCGCGATATGGCTTCGCCGCGTCCGATGAACCGCTTGATTCAAGGCGATGTGGGGTGCGGGAAAACGATCGTGGCCCTGTGCGCCATACTCATCGCGTGTGGGTCCGGCTACCAGGCCGCACTCATGGTTCCGACCGAGGTCCTGGCCGAGCAGCATTACCTGAACCTCCGGAAGCTCATTCAGGCCCTCGGGCTGGAAGTAGTCTTGCTGAAGAGCGGCGGGTCTGCTAAGGCTCGTACGGCCATCCTGCGGCAAATCAAGACCGGCGAGGCCCGGGTGGTTATTGGCACGCATGCCCTGATCCAGAA
>JACQQM010000016.1 GCA_016207025.1 Nitrospirota bacterium
CCGGGCTCGCCCGCCAAGTCGCTCGCCCTCGCCCCGGCGCCCTCTGGGGGTGCACAGCATGGACGCCGAGGCTGGAAGGGATGGGCCCGGAGGGCTGTCACCCTGGCGGGCATGAGTCGGTCAGGAGGCCAGACCCGGTGCCGGCGCGCCGGCATGTGGCCCCAGGGGCCAAGCCTCAGAGGCGCGACGGCCAACCGGACCGTGGAGAAGAGCTGCTGGACGCACACGCATCAGGGCGAAGCCCGAAGCGGCCCGCCCTTCGTCAGCCGAAGGCGGCTCAACCCACACAAAAGCCGGAAGAGCCCATTTAGTAATCTGGTGATTTGGTGATTTCGTGATTGCGGGTTCGGAAGGATTTCCTCCAATCACCAGATCACCAAATCATCAATTCACCAACTTGTTACAGGGGAGCCAATCGTGTCACAGAAAGAAATGGTGATCAAGGCGGTGCGTGCGGCGTTTGAGCGCGAGCCGCGTATCAACCTGCATCGCTATCCGGTGCACATTGATTTCAGCGACGGGGTCCTGACGCTGGAAGGCGAGGTAGAGGATATAGCGGCCAAGAAGCTTGGCATGGAACTGGCGATCGCGGTCCCCGGCGTCAGGGGCATCGTGGATCGGCTCCACGTGGTCCCTGCCGCCCGCATGGGTGACGGGGCCGTCCTCGATGCGGTGCGGGACGCATTGCTTCAGGAGCCGGCCCTGCGGAACTGCACCATCCGGGTGAAACACAAGGGGAAGGTGGAGACCGTCAGAGAACCCCCCGTCGACCCCCATGGCGTCATCGAAGTGTCGGTCACTGATGGAGTGGTGCTGCTGGACAACCACGTGACCAACCTTGTTCAAAAACGGCTGGCCGGAGTGCTGGCCTGGTGGGTCCCGGGGAGCCGCGACGTCATCAACGGCATGGAAGTCGTGCCGCCAGAGGAAGACTCTGATGACCAAGTCACAAAAGCGGTGCGCCTGGCGCTGAAAAAGGATCCGTTTGTCAACGTGGATCGCATCCGCGTGAGCACCCGCAACTCGGTGGTGACGCTGGAGGGATCCGTACCCACGGACGTGCAGAAGGAGATGGCGGAATTCGACGCCTGGTATGTCTTCGGGGTGGACAAGGTCGTCAACAAACTCGCGGTGCAGAGATAAGACCGAGTCCTTGTCCAACCTGCTCTTATCCTTAATCCGAAATAAGCTTGCCGGAGGGATGCGCGCTCTCGCGCCTCCCGGAGCGGCCCTTCCGAGCCTTGCCGAGCGGAATCCTTCCGGAATTCCCGTGGCTGTGGTCGCAAGCGACCACAGTGCCGTGGTCAGTTCCGGCTTTCCTGCTCGCCAAGGCCACGGTGGGCACCTCGCTCCTCCGGCGAAGGTCGCGCGCACCCTCTCGGCGGCGCGAATTCTTTTCGGATCAGGGTTATGTTTCGAGGGATTTTCGATACACACCCAACTTCTTTGACCATGGTTCCAATCCGGAACCGCCTTCCGGAATGGACTCAAGGCTGCCGATCACGAGTGCGCCTCTCGGGACCAGTCTTTCCGTGATCTGTTGAAGTGACTGCCGTTGTAACTCGTCATCGAAATAGGTGAATACGACATTGCGGCACAGGATCAGATGAAACTGATCATCTGGGACCGTCTTGCGAATGTCCTGCTCCAGGAAGGTCACTGGCTCCCGATACGGTGCCTTCACGCAGAACCCGTCCGCCGTGCGGAGAAAGGCCTGCGCCAGGAAGTCCTCCGGCAGGTCCTTGACGCTGCTGGCAGGATAGCACCCGCGCCGTGCGCGTTCGATCATCCGCTGATCCACATCGGTGGCTAGAATCCGGCAACCGAGGGTGGGAAAGCGCGGCGCCAGGCCGAGTTTCCAGAGAATCGCCAGGGTATAGGGTTCCTCACCGGACGCGCACCCAATGCTCCAACACCGCACATCGTACTCGCCGTTGGCGACGGCCATCTGGGCCAACTCATACAGGACCTCTCGTTCCAGACGCTGAAAGACCTGCCGGTCGCGATAAAATCGGGAAATGGATATCCGGCATAGCTCGTCCAGCACAGACCACTCTTCAGGGTGCGCATCGAGGTATGTGTGATACTCACGGGCCTCCGGAAGGCCCAGTTCCTTTAGACGCTGATCGACGCGCTTACAGACCTGTTTCCGGACCTTGCGGAAGCCCGCCCATCGCAGACGCAGTCTTGGCAGGGCCCACTGCAAAAGCTGGACACATTCGTAATCTTTCATCGTGCTCCGACAGGTGGAGCCTCCGATTTCACGGGGGCTCACGCCATGCTCGCCTTTCGACCGGTGCGGCAGATGGCCCTGACGAACCGGTCCTCCCGGACCCTTACTTGAGCAAGGACCTGGCCATCGAACAAAGGTGCTAACCGCGTGTCGCTTTCTTCCACAGTCGGCGCTTCGCCTTCTGTTGCGAAACGCCTTCTCCGCTTGGCCTCCCGTCAAGCTCTCTGCGAGGACCTTCTTCTAACTCCTTCACCGACCGCGGGGTTTCTAAGGTTAAGCCAGGCAGGACGAGCTGGCATCCCACTTGCTCAATATGAAGAAATATCGCGGCGAACAGGCGTGAATCCAAGGAGGGGTGTCATGGCAACGTATGTCATGCTGACCAGGCTTTCTCCAGATGCGCTGACAAAGCCGGAGTCGGTGGTGGAACTGAACAGGCGGGTGGAGAGCCGCATCAAGAAGGAATGCCCCAGTGTCAAGTGGCTGGCCAACTATTCCGTGCTGGGCCCGTGTGACTACTTGGACATTTTCGAAGCCCCGAATGGGGACGTGGCCACCAAAGTTGCACTGCTTGTCCGCTCGTTCGGCCATGCGACGACTGAAACGTGGGTCGCGACCCCGTGGGATCGGTTTGTAGGGTTGGCGAAAGGGTTCAAGCGAAAAGGCTGACGAGCAAGAGGCTCGACCGTCTTGCAGTTCGGAACCGCCCCCATCCGCTCTTCTAAGGGACAGGAGGCATCCTTAAAAAACCCTTAAAAAACCAAACCGGCGGAGGGTGGATCTGGAGAGCTTTTCACCGATGGTGGGGATCTCGGAGAGGCTTTAGGCTTCCCGGGTACCCGTTGCTCCTGAGTTGCAACGGGTGTAGCCGGGCCTGCACACCACCCCTTCACTTGACCCCCTGTTCTCTGTGTGTTCCTCTCACCAACACCTCCGCCTACTTATAGAATAAGTCCGTTTTAAGGACGATCAAGCAGGGTTGACTAGGTGAGGAAGCCATGGGCGTAAGCGTAGCTTATGGGACACGCCTATCCGGGGTGAAACGTGGAAGGCCATGTCATGACAGCGTTGGATGAGCACGAGCGTCGAGCTTTGGGCCAGTTGGTGCACCTGATGGAGAAAGAGTCGTTTGAGTCGCGGCCGACAGTAGATGAGCGCCACGTCTTTCGCGGCCCTGAAGGGCAAATCATTGTCCCGGTCACGCTCGATGCTGAAAAGCCCTCTCTACCCTTGGCGATGCTGATGGCGCAAAAGGCAGAGCACCTGTACAAGCAGACCGGCTGCCGGTTTGTCCTGGCCCAGTGTCCGGGAAAAGATCCGCAGAAGAGGATGTATCTCTGGGCAGAGGGAACCTGGCGTTTGCTTCCCTAAGGAGCTTCTCATCGTGGGATGGCGTGTTGTTGATCCGGAGGAGTACGAAGGCCACCGAAGGGATCCGATCGGCAATATCGTCTCTCCATGGTCACATCCGGCCGGGGTCATCGTCCGTGGGGGGCGTGCGAGGCCTGACCGTGATAGCGTTCGCACAAGGCGCCAGTCCTCTGTCTGTACTGGAAAACCAGTATAAGTCTCATTGAGCAGCGATGCAACGTCCTCTCGACGCATTTGTATTTTCGGCTCTTCTGGCTTTCGTGTGGGTCAAGTCTTCCGAGGAATTAGCCTCGGCTGACGAAGGGGGAGCGCCTCCGGGCTCGCCATGATGCGTTGGAGTCGGTTCCCTACCCCAGGCTCCTGCTGTTAGCCACCGCGCCTGTAAGGCTGCGCCCTGCGGACGCAAAGCCGCCGCGGCAGCACCGAGGTGGGCTTGTGATGCCCGGGGGCCCGCCATGGCGGAAGCCCGTCGCGCTCCCCCTTCCAGCCTCCGCCGGGAGTGCAGATGGAGACCGTTGGGGTGAGGAAGACGCGACCTTGCGGGCGAGTCCCGCTGATGTGCGCCACGGCGGCCTGGGCGGACCGGAGAACCTGGGGTGCCCATTGCTCCTGCTGATGCAATGGGCCATGGGGATGGGGGGCGCCGCAGCCGGGCAGCCGCCAGTTACAGCAGCGTGGACGAGCCGGCACGGAGCGGAATGCCTCGCCCTGACGGTCTGGACCGTACCCACGCAATTTCCGGAAGAGCCGTATTTTCGAACCTGTCATGCCTCGAATCGCGGACAACCTGGTGCGGTGACCCATGCGACGGTTGGCGACGCGCACACCACAGACGTTTCCCCGTCGGGCGGTCGACGGGGCTATTCCGTGGCCACCGCAGCCAGTCCAACCGTCAGACGTCGTGGCAGCGCTGATGGCCAGAATTCCAGGGCGATTCTCAACCGAACTCGGTCTGACATTGAAGAGGCGACGCTCGAAGGATCTGTTATTGTGGTTCTTGGCCTCGCTGCTTTTTGGCGCCAGAATCTCCGGGACCATCGCGGTCAAGACCTACGAGGAGTTTGTCCGACGGGGGGTCACCACGCCAGAGCGGATCCTCAAGACCGGATGGGATGGTCTGGTCGCACTGCTCGACGCGGGCGGGTACGTGCGGTACGATTACAAAACCGGCACGAAACTGCTCGCGGTGATGCGCAGCCTCACCACTCGCTACGATGGCGATCTGAATGCCGTGCATCGAGCGGCCAGAGATGCGCGGGATCTTGAAGCGCGTCTGAAGGCGCTCGGGCACGGCATTGGGGATGTCACCGTGCAGATTTTTCTTCGTGAGTTGCGGGATATCTGGCCCAAGGCCCAACCGGCATTATCCCCTCTGGCTCTGTTGGCGGCAGACCACCTCCGGTTGCTGGAGCCCCAGGCCGTTCGGACTGGCCGGGTGCAGGCGGAGACGTTGAGAGCGCGCTGGGAGACGGCCGGGGTGAGAAACAAAACATTCAGCGACTTTGAGTCAGCGTTGGTGCGGCTGGGTCGAGACTACTGCCGCCGGGAGCGCCGGCAAGACTGCCCGATGCATGACTATTGTGGTGGGAACCGCGTTCACCCTTTCGTGCGGGATAAGTAGGCGATGGCGCAACGGAGTCGCGCTGCCTACCGTCAGCTTTTGGATGGCGACCGTCTCGCTGAGCGTGCGGCCGAGGCACGCGAACGGCTCCGTCTCTGCCATGTTTGTCCGCGTCACTGCGAGGTGAATCGGATGGAAGGGGAGAAAGGGTTCTGCCTCGTGGGCGCTCAGCCGTTCGTGTCCAGTTATGGGCCGCACTTCGGAGAAGAGGCACCGTTACGAGGCCGTGGAGGCTCGGGAACCATCTTTTTCGGAAGCTGCAACCTCCGATGCGTCTATTGCCAGAATTACGAGATTAGCCAGCTACGGGAAGGAACCGAGGTCTCTCCTCGTGAGCTGGCCGAGATGATGCTCGACGTGCAGGACAGGGGCTGTCACAACGTCAATTTGGTCACGCCCTCGCATCAGGTCCCGCAGATTCTTGAAGGACTCCTCATCGCGGCAATGCGAGGACTCTCCATTCCCTTGGTGTACAACACCAGTTCCTATGATGACCTGGAGACCCTGCGGCTGCTCGATGGGATCGTGGATATCTACCTTCCGGATTTTAAGTATGCCGATGCTGCTGTCGCGCTTCGGTACTCCAGGGTCGAGTCCTATCCAACCGTCGCCAAGGCGGCCATCAAAGAGATGCACAGGCAGGTGGGCGACTTGGTCCTGGATCAAGACGGCATTGCCGTGCGCGGGGTGCTCGTCCGACACTTGGTTCTGCCGGGAGGGCTCGCTGGGACGGCCGCAGTGATGCGGTTCCTGGCGGAAGAGATTTCAAGGGACACCTATGTGAATGTGATGGACCAGTACCGACCCTGCTTCAAGGCATTCCGCTATCCCCCGCTGCACCGGAGGATCACGCAGGACGAATTTACGGAAGCGGTCCGCCTGGCCGAGACCAGCGGGCTCTATCGCTTGCATCAGGAGAGACCCGGAACCGCCATTGCGTGGCTGGCGGAGCTCTGATCGGCCGGGGGTATTCTGGCTTTTCGGCCGAGGTCTGCACCAATGCCCGGCATTCCGGCGCTCTCTGACCAGTCCATGACGTTTCAGTCCCCAGGACCTTCACCAGTGTTTCATCCGACCTGGCCCCAAGCCATGGAGGCCCTTGCCGACGACCCCGGCGTGGCGGTCGTCCTGGGAGGGTCTGACACCGGAAAGACGACGTGGGTGGCCTCGGCCGCGCGGCAGTTAGGGCGCGCCGGTCAATGGCCGCTTGCGATCGTGGATGGCGATATCGGGCAGTCAACCATCGGCCCCCCTGCCACCGTTGCCCTGAGTGTGTTGAAAGAAACGCGCCACCTTGAAGGCTCGCTCTCCTTTCTTCCCAGTCATGCTTTTTCGTTTGTGGGATCTGTCTCTCCAATCGGCCACTTGCTCCAGCTTCTTGTCGCGACCACGCGGCTCGTGGAGAAAGCTGTGCGATCCGGAGCGAGAACCGTGCTGATTGATACGACGGGCCTGATCGATGATGGGGCAGGCTTTCAACTGAAGCTCCGGAAGATCGAGCTGGTCGGGCCAAGGCATCTGATTGCGCTTCAACGGGAGAAGGAGCTTGAAGCGATTTTGTCGGTCGTGAGGGAGCGACCGGGACTCCGGATCCATCGCCTGGCAGTGTCTCCGTCCGCACGATCCCGCAGTCCGGCTGAGCGGTCCGCTTACAGAGCCCAGTGCTTTGCGGCCTACTTCGCGAAAGCCAAGCGGCTGGCGCTTGAGTCAAGCCGGCTCTGCATGCTGACGCCGCCGACCGGTCGGTTTCGCTTGAGGGCAGGGTGCGTTCAACCCCTGCTCGAGCCCAGCGTGCTGTGTGCGGAGGACCTCACCGGCCTTCTGGTCGGACTCAATGACCCGACAAACGAGACGCTGGGGCTGGGCTTGCTGGAAGGCGCTAGCCAAGATGGTCGCGCGATCTTCGTCCTGACGCCACTGGCGGATGCAGCTCCGATCCGGATCCTGCAGATGGGAAATCTCCGCCTGGATCAGTCCGGGAAAGAAGTGTGACGCTGAGCCGGCCACGCCCTGTGCTGCTTGCAAGCATGAGAATTGTCGGACATCTGGACATGGATGCGTTTTTCGCGGCGATCGAAGAGCGGGATCAGGCATCGCTTCGGGGCTTGCCGATTGCAGTCGGGGCCGATCCCCGTGCCGGGAGGGGACGAGGAGTGGTCTCAACCGCCAATTACAAGGCGCGTGAATACGGGATTCAATCGGCCATGCCCATTTCCAGGGCGTGGCGGCTTTCGGTAGCCGCAAAGAAACAAGGGAAGCCGGAGGTTGTGTTTCTCCCCGTCGATATGGAGAAGTACGCGCAGGCCTCGGCGCGTGTCATGTCGATTCTCCGCCGGTTTGCACCGGTGGTCGAGCAGGCAAGCATTGATGAGGCGTACGTTGACTTATCCTTCGCTGGATCATTCACGAACGCGCAGCAAGTCTGTCGGAACCTGAAAGCCGCCATTCAGGCGGAGGAGCATCTCACGGCTTCTGTCGGCATCGGGCCCAACAAGCTGGTGGCGAAGATCGCGTCGGGCGCACACAAGCCCGATGGGCTCACCGTCGTCACCGAGGAGGAAGCCGAAGAATTCCTCGCCGCGCTCCCCGTCCGTGCCATTCCTGGGATCGGGCCCAAGACCGACGCGGCACTGGCCAGGATGGGCATCGGGCTCGTGAGGGACTTGAAACGATTGTCCCGCGACGAGTTGCGCGCGATGCTCGGCAAAAGGGGATTGGATCTCTATGAGAAAATTCGCGGCAGGGATGAGTCGCCGGTGCAGGAAGCCTATGAAGTGAAATCCATAGGCGAGCAAGAAACATTTGCCCAGGATACAAGAGACCCAAATTTCATGTGTGAGCGTCTCACCGCCATGTGTGAACATATCTTCCGCCGGCTCTCCACGGAGGGCTTCACACATTTTCGAACAATCGTGCTCACGGTTCGCTTTGCCGACTTTGAAACAACGTCGCGCTCCCATACGTTGGCAGAACACACGAACGCGCTCAGCGCACTTCAATTCGAAGCAATGAAATTATTGATGCCCTTCTTAGATAGCCGTGAGAACCCCCACCATAAATTGATTCGTCTGCTCGGCGTCCGCGTCGAAAAATTGCAGACCACCGCTGACGCCTGACCTCCCGGGCTGCCACGTGCTTGACTCCCCGCCTTTTCACTTTTGCCTTTTGCCTTGCGGGTCGGCTGCTGTCCCTCAACGCCGCACCTTTCTCTTCGGACTGTGGAGATCCCCCCCATTTCAACAGATTCAAGCTCAGTTGGGTCTGTCACCCGCTCTAACCAAGCAATATTCCGGTTGTTCTTTTGGTGTCTTGGAGCGTCTGTACGGCATCAGTCTTGCTCAAAGCTCAGCAGATTGCTATGGTGCCCGGTGTGGGAACGCCTCGGTGAGGGCCTGCACGCGGCAGCCCCTTCGAGTATCCGCTGCAGCATCCGACCCACCATCGCGGATCCAAAGGCGGTCTCGATGCATCTCATGCTCGCTCTCGATGAGTCGCGGTACGCGGACGCCATTCTTACCTGGATGCGGAGGTTTCCGCACCAGGTAGGCACGCGACTGACCCTTGTGCACGTGATGGAGCCCCGGGACGTTCCGGAGGGAATTGGGGCCCGGGATCGGGTGGCACTTCAACGCCAACAACAGGCCGGGGCGCGGGCACTCCTCGCGCGCGCGGCGCGTTCGCTCCGGAAGCCGTATTCGGAGATCAAGGTGGTTGTCCGAGAAGGACTGCCGATCTATGAGGTCCTGAGGATGATCCGTGAGATGCAACCCGATATGGTTGTCAGCGGTACCCGTGGTCTTCTGGGAGCCAAAGGGCTGGCTCTCGGCAGCCTCTCCCAGCGGCTGCTCAACTATGCGCCGTGTTCGGTCATGCTTATTCCGGCGAAGATCAAGCCCGCGAACGGAATGAGAGTCATGCTGGCGACCGATGGATCCCGCGGCGCCAAAAGAGCGGCTCGTTTCCTCGCGGTGTTGCCTGACCTCGAAGAGGTGATTGTCATGACCGCCGTGCGGCCGGTCGATGCGCGGGAACTCGCCATGCATGCGGCAGCCCTCCAGAAGGCGCCGCGAACCCTGCGCGCTCAGGTGAGCCGGGCCAGGCGAGCAACGGCGTCGCGGGCGATCGAGGAAACGGTGGACGTCCTGCGCCCGTCGGGAGTGGCCGTGCAAACCCGGATTGCGACCGGCCATCCGGCGGAGGCGATCCCGAGGCTGGCCAAGCAAGACGGATGCGACATGCTGGTGATAGGCTCACGCGGCTTAACCGGCATGACGGCGATGGCTCTCGGCAGTGTGTCCCTGGCCGTGGCCCAATGCGCACCCTGTCCCGTCATGGTGGTGAAGAAGCTGGTGTAGGGGGCTGATCGTGGTTAGGTGACCCGAGATGGATGCATCACAACTGATCTTCGAATTTTCGGCCGGAGGAGTGGTCTTGCGTGAGGGAACGGTGCTGGTCATTCGCGCGCGTGATCTCAGAGGGCACATGGTCTGGTCCTTCCCAAAGGGCAACCTGAACGAACACGAGAGCAGTCCCCAGGCCGCGCTCCGCGAGGTGGAAGAGGAAACGGGGTGGCGCTGTCGCATTGAGACGGAACTCCCGCGCTCGCAATACTGGTTCCAACGCGAGGGGCGTCGGGTGAAGAAGACCGTTCGGTGGTTCCTGATGACCCCGGTCCAGCAGATCGGCCAGCACGACGCAGAAGTTGAAGAGGTCGCCTGGGTGCCGGTCCGCGAGGCGATGGTTCGCCTCACCTATGACTCCGATCGAGAATTGCTGCGATGCGCGGGGGCTGCCACGGAAGAGCGTGGGGGCGCGCATCACCCTCTCGTGTGATGCGGTCGGCCTGCCGTGCCTGGTCATCGTGAAGCGGACGGACAGGCATGATGCAAATGCATGGCCGATGAAATGATGCAAACCACTCATTGAATCCAGGCGGGGAGAACGATATGTTGAAATCGAGCGGAGACGCTGGCCTGAGGAACACCAAAAGGACAGGAGATCAAGCGCAGAGGCGGTGTGCAGGCCCGGTCGGCCGGGAAGCCTAAAGCCTCTCCAAGATCCCCATCGTACGTGGAAGCTCTGGAGCCGGCCTCTCCGCTCTTTTTTTGGCTCTTCCGGAAATTGTGTGGGTTCTTCCAAGTCCATTGGCATCCGTCGGGGCAGGAAGCCGCTCCGGGCTGGCTCGCCACGCGGCTGTACCCAGCCGCCGCCCTGCTGCGGCTCCCCCCATCCCCCTGTGGGGGTATCCGATCCGCCCAGGCCTGGAGCGTGGACAGCCCTGGGTGGTCGGGCCTCGCGGGGGCGGCCGCTGCCAACAGCCACGGGCCTCGCCCGCCAGGTCGCTCTCCCCACCCCGACGGACGGGGTGAAACGGGGAGACTCTGCCAGCCCTGCGACAGGCTGTGAGAGGGTGAGCGCGGACTTCGCCGGAAGAGCGGGGCCCCACCGAGGGTTTGCTGGGCAGGAAAGCGGAAACTGACCACGGCACTGCGGTCATCACCCGTTGCGATCAGGAGCATCGGGTCCCCGGACCGCAGCTACGGGAATTTCCGAAGGCTTCCGCCGGGTACCCATTGCTGGACTTCGTGCAATGGGTGATGAGCCCGGAAGGGTCGCTCTGAGAGGTGCGGGAGCGCGAGGCCGTCTCACCGCCTGAGGAGCCCTAGCTGCTACCGCACCCACACGAGATCCTGAAGAGCTCTTTTTTTGTATTTGTTTCTCTAGTTCCGAGAGGCCCGAAGGGGCGAGTTCATTCAGTGGATATGAGGACGCTCTCGGATGTGGGCACGGAAGGACACTATGAGACACCCGAAGAAAGATATCCCCGACAGGCAACTTGCCGCTTTCGGCCAGCTCACGGTGGCCCGGTTCATGGAAAAGGATGTGCAGTACGGCCATCTCCGAACGAAAGCCGATGTGTTAGCGTCGCAGATGATCGAGGGGTTCGGTGCGATGCCGATAGTGGACGAGAAGCAACGCCTGGTCGGAATCGTGAGCGAGTACGACCTCCTTGCAGCGCTCGAGCGGGGTCAGAGGTGGAGTGAACTGTCAGCCCAGGACATCATGACCCCCAACCCATATTCGGTGAGGCCAGAAACGGATATCGGAACATTGATCCATGTGTTCCGAGCCAGTCATCTGATCCGAGTACCGGTTGTCGATGCGGAAGGCAGATTAATCGGGATCGTGGCACGGCGCGACATCCTCCGTGGATATCTCAATTACGGAGTCGATGTTGTGACTTCATAGCTCTTGTCTCTTGACCCATAACCTAGCGCCTCTTGCCCCTAGTCTGATTTGAACCGCTTCATCCGGAACAAGTCCTCGCGCTCGCGCTCCTCTAACGTCTGGCGGATCACCCGCATCTGGCGAGTCAAGGACGGGATGATCACTTCGTTGAGGGCGTTGATCCTGCGCGTCACTTTCTTGATCTCAGTCCCCAGTCTCTTCAGCCGCAGCTCGACCGTGATACTGCGAAGAATGAGCTCCACCACGGTTTCGAACCGGCGTGCGACTTCGTCGATGTACGTGGAGACTCCCCAGGCGGCGTAGCCGCGGGCCTCCAGCGCTCGGGCCACAGGAGGGTACTGCAGATCCGGGAAGCGGACTCCCCAGACGTTGCGCTCGGCCAGTTCGATCGGCAGGCTCCGCTGCGCCGCATAGCCGGCCGACCGGAGTGGCGCGCGTCCTTCCATGCCAAGAGCCAGCGCCAGCGACGAGAAGGCCTGCTCCATCGAGGCCTCCATCTGTCCCCGGCTCTCGACCACACGGTCCATCACGGTGAAGAACTCTCGGACCAGCGACTCGCGCTTGCTCCGGAGCAGTTCCAACCCGCGCTCAGCCACGTGGATCTGGCGCTTGAGCAGCAACAGGTTCATCCGCGTGCGGCCAATGGACTCCATAGAGAGAGCGTATGGCGTATGGCTAATGGCTAATGGTCAATGGGGGAAACGGCAACATGGCAGATGGCCAACGGCTCACAATTCATCCTGGGTAATCCGAACGACTCTTTTTTCACTAGCCATAAGCCATCAGCCATTAGCTCCGTAGTGCTTCTCGATCAGTTCCGGCTTGACCCGGGTGAGCCGATCTTTCGGCAGATAGCGGAGAAATTTCCACCCAAGGTCCAACGTCCCGTCAATGTCGCGGTCCTGCTCTCCCTGGTTGACGAATTCTTGTTCGAAGTCCTGCGCGAGCTTCAGGAGCCGTCGATCCGAGTCGGTGAGACCCTCCTCGCCCACGATCGCAGCGAGGCGTCGGACGTCCCGACCCTGGGCATAGAGGGCGTAGAGCTGGTCGGCGACCGCTCGATGGTCCTCACGGGTCTTGCCGGGACCAATCCCAAGGTTCATCAGCCGCGAAAGACTGGGCAGCACGTCAATCGGGGGGAAGATCCCCTTGCGGTGCAACTCGCGCGAGAGCACGATCTGGCCTTCCGTGATGTACCCGGTCAGATCGGGGATCGGATGGGTGATGTCGTCATCAGGCATGGTCAGAATCGGAAGCTGGGTAATGGACCCGGCTTTGCCTCGAATCCGCCCGGCCCGCTCGTAGATCGACGCGAGATCGGAATACATGTACCCGGGGTAGCCGCGCCGGCCGGGGATCTCTTCCCGAGCGGTGGCGATCTGGCGGAGCGCCTCGCAATACGCGGCCATATCGGTGAGGATGACCAGGACGTGCCGGCCCTGCGTGAAGGCAAAATATTCGGCCGTGGTCAGGGCGTAGCGCGGGGTGAGCAGCCGCTCGATGGTGGGGTCATCGGCCAGGTTCAGGAAGACGACCGTATGCTCCATCACGCCGCCGCGTTCGAACTCTTGCAAAAAGTAGGAAGCCTCGCGAAACGTGACCCCCATCGCCGCAAAGACGATGGCGAAGGCGGACGCCCCCACCTTCGCCTCCCCCTTGAAGGGGGAGGGAGGGGAGGGGAGGTCTTCGCGCACGTTGGCCTGGCGAAGGATCTGGGCCGCCAGTTCCTTGGCCGGCAGCCCGGCCCCTGAGAAGATGGGCAGTTTCTGCCCTCGGACCAGCGTGTTGAGCCCATCGATCGTCGAGATCCCGGTTTGGATGAAATGCGCCGGCTTGTCCCGGGCGACAGGATTGAGAGGCCGCCCGATGATCTCCATTCGAGCCTCAGGGATGATCGGCGGCAGCCCGTCGATCGGAAGGCCCACGCCATTGAATCGCCGTCCGAGCAGATCCGGAGAGAGGTCCATCATGGCGGCCGACTCCGTGAGTCGGACCCGGGTCCCGGCAATCCCCAAGCCGGTCGTCTCCTCCAGCACTTGGATGATGGCATGCTGCTCCGACAGCTCGATCACCTGGCCGCGCCGCGTTTCCCCGCTCGGCAGGAGAATCTCGACCATCTCGCCCATCGAAGCTGTTCTCGCTCGTTCGAGAAACAGAAGCGGGCCGGCAATGCCGCTGACGGTTTCGTATTCCCGTGTGATCAGATCATCCATCGCGTGTGTTGCGTGTCGCGTCTGTAGCGTCTATCGCGAAAGACGCAACAGACGCACGACGTCGTTTACTTCCCCACTTCCTGCCCCATCTTCTCGATCATCGCTCGGGCCTGCTGGACGCAATCGCGCGGAGGCGTCTCCTTCATCCGTTCGAGTTCGGCCCTGAAAGGCGAGCCCAGCAGTTGCTCGATCGCCCAGCCCTGCTTGAGGCGTTCCCGGCAGTAGTGGAGGAACAGCAGAAGGGCCTTGAGTATCCAATACTGCTTCTCCAGTGGGCAAGCGGCGTCTATCTGCGAAAAGGCATTTTGCCGGAGGTATTCCTCGCGGACGAGGCGGCTCACCTCGAGCGCGATTCGCTCTTGATCTTGGAGCGCATCGATCCCGACGAGCTGGACGATCTCCTGGAGCTCTTCTTCCTTCTGCAACAGCGCGGCCAGGTCGATCCGGAGCTGTGGCCAGTCCGGCGCAACCTGCGCCCGGAACCAGGGATCGAGCGGAGCCGCGTACAGCGAGAAACTGCGCTTCCAGTTGATGGCCGGGAAATGGCGGCGGTGCGCCAAATCGGAATCCAGGGCCCAGAGGGCCCCGGCCACCTGCATCGAGCTTTGGGTCACCGGCTCGGAAAAGTCTCCACCAGGAGGGGAAATGGCCGACACGATGGTCACGGATCCCTGGCGATCCGCCTGCCCCAGGCATCGGACACAGCCGCCACGTTCGTAGAATTCCGCCAGCTTTGTGGCCAGGTACGTCGGATAGCCTTCCTCCCCGGGCATCTCTTCAAGCCTGGCCGAGATCTCGCGGGTGGCTTCAGCCCAGCGTGAGGTGCTGTCGGCCATCAGAGCCACGGAGTACCCCATGTCTCGATAATATTCGGCCAGCGTGATGCCGGTATAGATCGAAGTTTCCCGCGCCGCCACGGGCATATTGGACGTGTTGATCACGAGAACGGTCCGCTGCATGAGCGGCAACCCGGTGGTTGGATCCTTGAGGTGCGGGAAGTCCGCAAGCACCTCGGTCATTTCATTGCCACGCTCCCCGCAACCGATATAGATGATGATGTCGGCCTGCGCATATTTGGCCAGTGTCTGCTCCACCACGGTTTTGCCGGTCCCGAATCCGCCGGGCACTATCACGGTCCCCCCGGAGGCGACGGGGAAGAGCATGTCGAAGACGCGCTGCCCCGTGATGAACGGCACTACCGGAGGGAGCCGCTCGGCAACGGGGCGAGGGGTCCTCACCGGCCAACGTTGCAACATCGCGAGCGGGCGGTCGTCGTCAAGCACGGCAATGGTCTCGGTGACAGTGAAGGTCCCTCCCCGAATTTCAAGGACGGTGCCGGACACGCCCGGCGGGACCAGCACGCGGTGCTGGATCTTCTCGGTCTCCTGGATCGCGCCCACGCACGCACCGCCGGCGACCTGTGTCCCAGGCCGAACCAGAGGGGTGAAAACCCATTGTCGGTCCCTAGGCAAAGCCGGCAGCTTGAGCCCGCGCGCAATCCAGTCGCCGTGCTCGGCCGCGAGCACATCCAGCGGGCGTTGAACCCCATCGAAGATGGAGCCCAGCAGGCCGGGGCCCAGCTCCACGAGCAGCGGTTCGCCGGCGTCCGACACCTCGTCGCCGAGGGCCAGTCCCGTCGTATCCTCATAAACCTGGATGGTGGCCTCGTCACGCCGGACGCGGATGACTTCCCCTAGCAACCCTATCCGGCCCACCGCGACGCGGTTGAACATCCGGGTCTGCGCCATCTCGCGCGCGACCACCGTGGGACCCGAGATCTTGATGATGGTGCCGCTCATGAATAGCTCGAAAGCGTTCAGCGCCGTGCGTCTGTAGCGTCTTTCGCGATAGACGCGAGAGACACTGCACGCAAAAGACGCGGAGCATTCACCGTTTAATCTTCAACTGATACCCGATCGTTCGCCGGAGCAGACGAGCAAGATACTCCTCTCGTCGCTCAGTGATTCGTCCGGCCCGCGCCACCGGGATTGCGAAAAAAATCGGGGCAAGGCACTGCTC
>JACQQM010000017.1 GCA_016207025.1 Nitrospirota bacterium
GTCTTGGCTTCCAAGATAAACGCTGTAATCTTCAACTGTTCCAGTTTGGCTAGGATATCAGCTCGGAGGAATTCCCGTGGGGCCAAGACCAGATCCGGCTGCAATGCCACAATTGATTCCAGATTCGGACGCGCATAGCCGACCTTGGGTTTGAGTCGGGCTTCAGGTGGGTAATCGCAATACGGCGTGACGCCGACCAGTTCTTCGCTGCCCCCGATTGCGTACAGGATTTCTGTGATACTGGGTGCCAAGGACACGATCCGGGTGGGAAGCTTCGCCAGATAAATTTTTCGGCCCAGGTCGTCCACGAACGTGCGGGGCGCCAGATTAGCCATAAAGGGCATTCCGGTCAGGATGCCTTGCTGCCGTCGCTTCTTCATGGGCGTCTCGTCCGCCTCGTAGGCTCGAGCCAAGCCGGATATCAGCAGGGCCAGGGCGGCGCAGGCCCACATAATCCGTCTCGGCCACCGAGGCTCTAAGTCTCTGTGATCCAAACAAAAAATCCTCAAGGCCTGTGAGACCCTGAGGATTGCACCCGCTTCTTCACCCTCATCCTTTCCCCAGCCCACGAGGGAAAGAAGGTCATTCACCCATTGCAACGCAAGAGCAACGGGTACCCGGGCAGGTCTTCTGGCTTATGGGGTCTTGAGCCTACTCCCCGCGCCTTCCCATCCGCTCCAGTCGGACAGTGGGTTCAGCGGGTTTCGTCCCCAATCACAGCGGCGGGACCGCGAGGGAATTGCACCCTCTTCCCTTCTCCCGTCAACATGTCTTATGCCTGCCCACTTTATGAGAGCATGCCGAGCCTTGTCAAGGCGAAAGTTCGCGGTCACCGGCCTCCATCTCGATACGGCTCTTGGTTTGACCTATTTGTTTGGTCCGTGCGTCGTCGTGTTGTATAATTTCCTCCGGCGTTTCATGGACCAGGACACGAGAGAAGCCTCCATCGCGCACGAAGTCGTTCTTCGTAGGATCGTATGAACAAAACCATCTTGATCGTCGGTGTGTGCCTTCTGGTGATCGCCGTCCATATCTTAAGGATCATCTTGACCGATGAACAACCCAATGACGAATTCATTGCCATGAAAGCCACTCCTCCACGAACCATCGGAAACCCAAAATCGAACGGGTACTTCTTCCTGCTTGGCTTCGCCTCCTCTCCGACGGTCGATCCTGTCCAGACAGGGTATGAAATGTGGCTGGAAGTGGAAAGCGACCGCGGCCATCGTTTCTTCGACTACGACAAAGAGTCCCGTCTCCAGCTCCAAGTTGAGGCGGAGGCCGACGAGGTTCAACAAGCCTGGGCCGATCCCAATCCCCTCGCTCAATTCCAGGAGCTGGAAGAGACCCTGAAAAGCTCGCTGTCGCAGTACGGCATCCTCATGAGCCGCTATCGCCGATGGCTGACCATGCCGTTCGAGGACTGGGGAAATGGCCACCCCGGGAGCCCTCGCTTTGCCGATCTGTTTGCGATCCACCGGCTCTACGTTGCCGATGGGTTTGCTCAAGATATCCAGACCGGGATTGATCGTTTGGAGAAGGACCTCAATGCCTGGAGGGTTGTCCTGGCGCAAGCGAAAACGCTTCCCACCAAGATCATGGCGGCCAGTGTGGTCGATGACGACGCGGTGTTGCTGTCCGGATTACTGAGCCGGCCCGACTTAGACATCGCTCAGCTTCCCCGCCTCGCTGAACTGGCCCGGCCGCTCGACCCGTGGGAGCGCTCACTCCGTTGGCCAATCCAAAATGAGTTCATCTTAGGGGTAAGCCGCTATGAGAGCCACGTTGCCAGCCAAGCCCCAACCAGCCAGAAGGAGTCGGAGAACAACAAAAAGTGGGTGGCCGCCATCGCCGGTCTGAACGTGGATGTCTTCAAAAAGATCGAGTTCTCCCCTCCGTCAGGCTTGCTGGCAAGGGCCGCGCATAAGAAACAAAAGGCCTTAAACATCTACGCCAAATACTTTCAGGCCATCAACCAAGTGTATTACGCCCAAAATAGCGCCCTGCCGAAATTCCAAGACTTCGCCACCACCGCTCCGTCATCCTTTATGGATTACTTGAACCCGTTCGACGATGCCATCCCTGCCGGAACCAACCTCTCGTTGGAACCCTTCACGGCGCGAATCCTTGAAACCGAGGCTCGCCTGCGTCTCGCTTCTCTGCAAGCCATGCTCCGCAGGCCGACACGGCCGAAAAATATTTCGGCGCTCATTGTTGAAGCGGGGTCCGTGTCCTATGACCCCTTCACAGGATTCCCCATGCTCCTCAGCCAGTCCAGCGGGAGACTCTACAGTGTTGGGAGGGATGGGAGAGATGATGGCGGAGATCCCAAACTTGATATCAGCGTGCAGACCCTCCTGCTAGAAGAGGAAACTTCCTCCACGTCTCAGGCTAAAGCCGACGCCAAGACAAGCAAGGCTGCAAGCAAGAAGTAAGAAGACGACTGTTCCACGTCAACCTCCCCCCAGACTTATCCGGAGCGACCATTCAAAACAGCTATACTGCATCCTTGAAGAGAAATCGCGGCAGTGGCCTGCTCTCTCGAACCCGCAAGGCTGAACAGGGAACGCACGATGTTTGAGAAAATTATTTCCGGCGGGCAGACGGGAGTGGACCGAGCCGCACTGGATTTGGCACTAGAGTTGGGGGTGCCATGCGGCGGATGGTGTCCCAAAGGCCGGAAGGCGGAGGACGGACCGATCGCAGCGCGGTATCCGCTCAAGGAGACGCCGGCTGACGACTATGCGCAACGTACCGAATGGAACGTTCGAGACTCAGATGGGACGCTCGTGCTCACTCGCGGCCACCCCAGCGAAGGAACCGCCTTCACGATCGAGGTCGCCATGCGGCAGGGAAAGCCGTGCCTGGTGCTCTATCTGACGGAGTCCCCCAACGTGTCTGAGGTTCCCGCCTGGGCGAACAAACACAACGTGCGGGTGGTCAATGTAGCTGGGCCTCGCGAGTCGAAATGTCCGGGCATCTACGCGCAAGCTGCGCAATTGCTCCGCCTGCTTCTCCAACCCTAGACAGCCTGATTTCTTAAAGGGCATTCCGCAAGATCACTTCTGCCTTAATATTTCCGGCGTCAGATCGGGATCATTGATCCTGATCAGTTTGTAGAGTTTCTCCGCATCTTGCTGCGACATGAGCGTGGAATAGCTGACATAATAGGAGCTCGACCCGGTCTTGAAGATCCTCAGGTTTTTAGGAAAGTACAGCTCCGTTTTCAGTTTTCTTTGTTCTAATTCTCTGAGCATTCTCACTGCGTCTTCCTGACTGTCAAACCTCCCGAGTACGACCACGTAGCCGGCTGCAACCATCGCCGTGGTAAGCCCGCCGCTCAAGCTCTGCTCAGCCAATGCATGGGCGGGTGACAGAAAACTTTTCTGAACGGGTTGTGAAGAAGTGGGAATTTCTGTAAGTGGAACGGTTTCTGCTTGAGGGGAAACCGGGTTCAGAATCGTATTGCTGGCCTCGATCTGCGCGTTGTTGATGCGTTGGGTGGCTTCGAATTTGGTGCTGATGTTGCTCACTGTCGCGATCAGGACAGCCGGAATCCCGAGCGCATAGAAAAACACATCCTTTGGATTACTGTTGTCGAAATCCTTGGCAAAGATGATGGACGTGATCGCCCCCAACAAAAGGCCGGTCAGAATGACAGCCCCATAGTGTGGCCGCACGAGTTCCAGGCTCGGGTTGAGCAACACCGGCACCCACTGGACAAAAAGAAACGGTGATATTCCCGCGATCAGACCTATGATGAACGTCAGGACGATGTTTTTGAGAGTTCCCACGGCTGCTCTCCTTCTAGCCAATTGCCAGTTTGGAGTTCTGAGGCCGCAACGCCCTGGCAGTGCGCGTTGACCGATCCGTGGATTGTCACTACAATGGGCGCGCTCGCTGACATGAACGGCATGTCAGTACCCTTAGCATAGAACCGCCTGGGCATGTCAACTTCTACTCGCATTCACGCGCTCCTGGAAAAAGAACGCACGCTCATCTTTCCCGGCGTCTACGACGCCCTCGGCGCCAAGCTGGTGGAGCGGGCCGGGTTTCCTTTGACGTTCATTTCGGGATACAGCGTGGCGGCCACTCAGCTCGGGCTTCCGGATTTCGGCTACCTGACGCAAACCGAGATGGTGGCCGTGGCGAAACGGGTGTGCGGTTCGGTGAAGATCCCGGTCATCATTGACGCGGACACCGGGTACGGGAACGCCCTCAACGTCATCCGCACGGTGACCGAGTTGATCGACGCCGGCGCGGCCGGCATGTTCCTGGAAGATCAAGTCTGGCCCAAACGGTGCGGGCACATGAAGGGCAAACGGGTCATTCCGGTTGAGGAACAAGCGCAAAAGATTCGCGCTGCGGTGGATGCCCGCCGTGGTCGGGACTTCTTCATCGTCGCGCGCACCGATGCGCGGCAGGTCAACGGCCTGGAGGACGCGATCCTTCGCTGCCTGCAGTACAAGGAAGCGGGCGCCGACGCGCTGTTCGTGGAAGCGCCCAAGAGTAAAGAGGAGCTGGCCACGATCGCCCGGGGGCTTCCTCCGCCGCTCGTCGCCAACATGCTGGAGGGAGGCGTCACGCCTCTGCTCACCAAAGCCGAGCTTCAATCACTCGGATTCCAGCTCGTGGTCTGCCCGCTGACCGCCCTGTACGCCTCAGCCAAGGCCATGCAAGAAATGTTCGAACTCATCCACCGCGCCGGCACCACGCGCGACGCCCTGTCTCGCCTCATCTCGTTTCAGCAATTCCACAAAGCCATCGATCTTGACAGTTACTATGCTCTCGACGAACGGTACCGGGCATCAGACAACAGCTCTTAGAGCTACGCTTGGCTAATGGGAGCCATCCGCGGAGAGCACGGGAGGGTCGGACCGCTCCTCGTTCTGCTCGTCTTGGCCCTCTTGCTCGTAGCGGGGCAAGAGTGGTGGCTGAAGCGGCAACGGGAGGCTCCTGAAAAAGTCCCCTTGCCCGCCGCTTCTCCTCGGAGCCGCCCCTCACAGACTGCAGCCCCTCCGATCCCCTCACATGGTGGACAGGCCCGCAGCACGCAGCCCGGCGACCTGCCAGCTTCCCCACACGTACAAGCGCTTGAGGCCATCCTCCGTTTGATTCAGCAAGAGCACGAATCGGAAGCCCAGGCCAAGCTGGTCGCCTTGCCCCCAGAGGCGCTCAGCGATCAGCGGATTAGAAACTTTGCGGCCATCCTCTGGAACAATCTCGGAGTGATCCAGGGAAAGGCGCGCGGAACGGCCGCCGCGCTGCCGGCGTTCAAAACCGCCGTGTCGTTGAATCCTGACGATCCGACGGCGCGCCTGAACCTGACTCATGCGTACTGGGAACTCAAGGACCCAGGGTTGACCCGCGAGTTCTTGGAGAAGACGATCGGAATGGTCCCCAACGATCCGTTGCCCCACTTGGCATTGGCCGATCTGCTCTATGACAAGGACGACCTGGCAGGCGCCATCCTCC
This sequence comes from Nitrospirota bacterium, assembly GCA_016207025.1. GTDB lineage: Bacteria > Nitrospirota > Nitrospiria > Nitrospirales > Nitrospiraceae > JACQQM01. The sequence continues at coordinate 5,476 of JACQQM010000017.1, forward strand.
ACCTTGACCACGCGACCCGACATGCCGCGCAGAACCCCGACCTCCGCGCCTACCTGGAACTCGTCGCCGCGAAGGTGACGCGGACAGAGCAAGCGGAACAGAAATTCGTCTCGCGGGAAAGTTCCCATTTCACGGTGAAATTCGACGGCGGGGAGGACTACGCCATCTGGCATCGGGTGCTGGACATCCTGGAAGACGCTTACCGGGACATCGGGCAGAGGTTCGGGTATTTCCCTTCGAAGCCGGTTGTGGTGGCGCTGCACACCAGGGAGACCTTTCAAACGGCGTCGGGAAGCCCGGTGTGGGCGGATGGACTCTTCGACCCCATCTTAGGGCGCATCAAGATCCCAACCAAGGGCGCTCTCACAGATGAGGCCTGGTTGACCCGCGTGCTCCGGCACGAGTTTGTCCACGCGCTGCTGCATGAACGGACCGGAGGACAACTGGGCGCAGTCCCCACCTGGCTGAACGAGGGCCTGGCCATGCAGCTTGCCGGCGACCCCTGGCCGGACCTTGATCGAATCATTCAGGGCGATGTGCAGTTGATGGCATTGAATGTGCTCGAAGGAAGTTGGATGGGAATGCCGGCGAACGTCGCCACCGTCGCGTACCTCGAGGGAAACTCCGCCACGCTATACCTCATTGATCGGTATGGGATGGAAAAGGTGCGGGAGATCATCGGCCTGCTGGCGACCGGCCAACCCATCGCCGCCGCAATCCACGACCGGCTGTTTATCTCGTACGACGAGTTCCAGCGTCGATGGGCGGACAACCTCAACGAGAAACTGAGGACCGGCAAGACCTAATTCACAGATTTAGGCGCGGTCCGGGGGCCGGACCTCACCGAACCAGCGGTACCGATAGCGCGCGATCAGGCGATAGGCGAGATAGGCGAGCGGCCTGAGTGGCGGCACGCACATCAAGATGAGCAGCACGCGTCCCCCGCGAAGTCCGGGGAGCAGCGGGAGAAAGGCGTCCAGCCCTCGGCTGATCGTCCCATCCCGCTCCACCAGGAACGCGACATCCGGTCGGCCCGGTTTGTAGTCGGAGCCCAGGCATCGAGCAGCCTCCTCGCTCTGGTAGGGCACGAATCGCACTTTCTCGGGTCCAACCCCCTCCTCCCCTAGACGCTCCAGCCCTTCCTTCGCGGTCACGCACAGGCGGCACTGGCCGTCGTAGATCAGGATGCGTTCCGATTCCGCGTTGGATGTCTCACGCGCCATCACACGCCCCACAACGGCAGGGCTCATTCCAAACCGGCTTTCCTAGCCACACTATCACCCGTGCCGCGCCAAGGCAACAAAGGGCTGTTCGACGGTGGGTGCTCATGGCAGGCGTCATGTATGGGACGATCGGGCTGGCGCTGGATATTTCAACCGTCGTCCAAGAGCTGACCCA
>JACQQM010000018.1 GCA_016207025.1 Nitrospirota bacterium
CACGCGGTCGAGGGACACATAGACGGAGCCGCGCTGGCTTTCGTGAACGGTGGCTTCGGAGCGAGGGGATGAGGCACAGCCCGCTGCTATCACGCAGGCGACTGAAAGCGCCAGTAATGGCCGGGGAGACGTTCTCACTCGCAGCAGCACCTGAACTCCATCTGTCTTCAGTGTCGGTTTCCTGGCGCGCGCTAGTGTACCACAGGATAGGGATGGCACAATAGGCGACAGTTGACAACCGAACCAGGGTCCTGCTATAAAGGCGCACGCTTCCCCGGCCGGGTGGAAGGACAAAGACGTCCTTCGCTCTGGGGAGCAAGACGAGGACAACGACGTCCTTTTGGTTCCAGGAGCGGAACCAAAAGGACGTTTTTTTTGGCCCGAAAAGGCCGATCCGGCACCAATTGCGCAGGAGGAAGGACGATGGTAAAGGAGACGCTGGTTCACTCACTTGCCATGATGCTGATCGCTGCTTCGCTCTGGGGGTGTACGGCTTCTGCCCGCGATCGTGCTCAGCTCTTGGACGCCCTTGCGCAACGGGAGGCCGCCCATGCGAGGCTTGCCAAAGCCATCACTGCTTATTGCGGAGCCAGACACGACTCCCTCGAGGCCAGGCATCACTGCGCGTTCGAGCAGTACCTGGAAGTGCAACGCCTTGAACAAGGGAACGGGGACAGCGATTCGATTGGAGCCACAGAGGGTCGCCTTTTTGTCCGTAACGAGGGAGAGAGGGCTTCCCTCTCCCTTGTCAAGTGCGAACGCGCTCGCCTGCAGACCACTTGCAGGCATATGGCCCCGCTTCTGGCGGAGCGTTGAAGGGCTGACCTGAAGCAATCCGCCGTCGGCTCCAGGGCCAACGGATCCACACGGATCTGCCGCCACACTGGTCAGTATAGCTGGCCGTGAGGCACCCGACGCTGGTACTCCGTGGCCTGCTGATCCGCCTGTTCGGCCGCGGCCACGAAATCCCTGGCCATGTCCCGGCTACGCTTTGCTTGCTCCTGGCCTTGCTCTCCCTGTTTCTCGAACCAGGCTGCCTCCATCTCCAGACGTTTAGCCATGTTACGGAGATCCGCTGCCTGCTGGCGATAGTGGAAGACCGGGTCGGCAGGCCCTGGCTGGATCGCCACGCCCGGTGCGCCAGTGCCTACCATTGGCCCGGTTGCACAGCCAGCCAACACGACCGCGATCAGGACCAACCCACTGCCAAGAAGAAAATCTCGATGTCTCATGGCATGCCCTCCTTTCGTAACAAGGTTTGGCCGTCTGAGTACCCAAACGAAACTAAACTATTATACCCTTCTCACCGCCCAGCCGGCGACTGGGAAGGCTGAGAGGGCCTCTTCCAAACGGCGCCCGACGCATTTGGGGCCGCCCAGGGCCGGTTTTGTGTGACCACGGCGAAGAGTCTTTGGGATGCGAAAAACTGCTTGACACGGTTTGTCCTAGTGGATTACTAAGAAGCCTGCCGTGCGAGGGTTGGAAGGCGGACAAGGGCGTCTCCTTCCAAGGCACAGGCTAAGCAGGGAAGGACAACGGCGTCCTTTTGGTCCAGGATCTGGACCGGAAGGGCGTTTTTTTTTGGTTTCACGCCCTCCGGTCGTGGTGCGCAGTGCATCGCTTGCAGACCCGGAGGAGGTCACCATGAAACCATATCATCTGAGAAGAGGCGGGAGCCTCTGGTTGTTGGCCGTCATGTTCGTGATGGCCGCACTCCCTGTGTCAGCAGAGGAAGGCAAAGCCGACGGCGCGACGGCGCCCATCAACCTCTGTGCCGGATGTCTTGCCCCTGTGTTTACCCAAGAGGGCAAGGGCAACATCACCCCGTACGGGCGCGTCGAGCTGGACTTAATTTACAGCAGCCGGAACACCAACCCGCTGGACCCGGCGCAGTTCAACGGGTATGCGACGTCAGCCGGCAAAAACACCAACTCTTCAAGCACGTTCAACCCCCGCTATAGCGTGTTCGGCATTCGGGCCGAGCGCACCGACGGAAAGAACACGCTAACCGGCGTGGTTGAGATTGATTTCTACGGAGAAAAGGACATCGCCGGCAGCGTACTGCCCCGACTGCGCTTGGCCAATGTGCGCTATACGAGAGGCGCGGCCAGCTTGACTGTGGGGCAAGACTGGACGCCGGTGATGGGATTGCTCCCGGACTTGATCGACTTCTCAATTTTGGGGTACGGGGGAAATCTCTGGCAGCGTATTCCGCAGGTCACGCTCCGATACCAATTCAACGAGAACCTCGAAGGCTTGCTGACCGTGATGCGCTTCGAGCGCGGCCTCTATGCCATTGGGGATCAGCGGCAGGTGCGGCCAGATTACAGAACTCCGGGTGCGCAGGTTGGACAAGGGGACAATCCTGCACAATCCTCGAACGACGCGTTTAGCGATCCAGTGCAGAACCCCTATTACGGAGGGAGGCTCGCATACAACAAGGATGGCATGCTCCTGGCAGTCAGCGCTGCCTATCGGTACTACCGGTCCGCGCCCAGGCAAGGGACCAACGCGGCGGCCTTCGGAAGCGGAACCTTCACTTCTGGAAAAGATATCAACTCCTACCTCATTGGGACTGAAGTGGTTTTGCCTCTCACAAAGACGCTGAAGTTCGCGGGAGAACTGGCCTATACCCAGGCGTTGGGGCAGGAGTTCTTCCGATTCGGCCAGGACCTAAATCTGACGACCGGCAAACCCGTCCGGAGCTGGGTGAGCTGGGCGCAACTGAACTGGGCCGCGTCTCGCGAATACACCTTTCTGGGTGGTGTAGGCTGGGACAATCCCTACGACCAAGATCTCCGGGGAAGCACCAATAACCCCGATACGCAGTACAAGAACAACTATCGGACCTACCTTACGGCGATCCATCCCATTTGGTCCGATTTCTACATCGGTTTGGAGTGGCAGCACTTGTGGACGACCTGGGCGGTCGGAACAGGGAGTGAGCATTATCAAGGCGACATGTACAACGTCGCCTTCTGGTACAACTTCTGAACGCGACTGAGAATGGTGAAAGGAGCGACCGAGATGAAACCGATCCAAGCAAGCGACGTGAAGGATGAGGGAAGCGGAACAATACAACCCGGGCAGTCCCGTCGGGAGTTTCTTGCGAACGGCACCAAGGCTGCGGCCGGACTCGGCGTCGCGGCCTTGTTGGGGAACTTAGGGAACTGGGCTCTGTCCTATGCGGCAGACAAGGAACCGATCAAGATCGGCGTGCTGCATTCGCTGAGCGGCACCATGGCGATCAGCGAGGTCTCGCTCCGGGACGTGGTGCTCATGGCGGTGGAGGAGATCAACGCCAAGGGCGGCGTATTGGGCCGCAAGATCCAGACGGTGGTGGTAGATCCGGCTTCGAACTGGGATCTGTTCGCCGAAAAGGCCAAGCAATTGCTGCTGGAGGACAAGGTGGCGGTCGTGTTCGGCTGCTGGACCTCGGTGAGCCGGAAGTCGGTGCTCCCGGTCTTCGAGAAAAACAACGGTCTGCTCTTCTACCCGGTGCAGTACGAAGGCGAGGAATGCTCCCACAACGTCTTCTACACCGGCGCGGCAGTCAACCAGCAGGCGGTGCCGGCGGTGGAATACCTGATGAGCAAGGAAGGCGGAGGGTACAAGAAGTTCTATCTTTTGGGGAGCGACTACGTGTACCCGCGCACCACTAATAAGATTCTGCGGGCGATGCTACTGGCCAAGAAGGTGCCGCCGGCCAACATCATGGAGGAATACACGCCGTTCCACCATCAGGACTACCAGACTATCGTCGGCAAGATCAAGAAATTCGCGGCCGGGGGCGGGGCGTGCGTGATCAGCACGATCAACGGCGACAGCAACGTGCCGTTCTACAAGGAGTTTGCGAACCAGGGGCTGCGGGCGGAGGATGCGCCGATCATGGCGTTCAGCGTGGCGGAGGATGAGCTGCGTGGGATGGACACGAGCGCGCTCGTCGGGCACCTGGCGGCCTGGAACTACTACCAGAGCGTGGACACGCCGCAGAACAAGCAGTTCGTGGCGAATTTCAAGGCGTACTGCAAGAAGAACAACCTGCCGGATGGGGAGAAGCGCGTGACGGACGATCCGATCGAGGCCGGCTATTTCGGGGTCCATGTCTGGAAGCAGGCGGTGGAGAAGGCCGGCAAGACGGATGTGGACGCAGTTCGCAAGGCGGTGTACAGCCAGGAGTTCCTCGCGCCGGGCGGGAAGATCAAAATGGATGAGGCCAACCACCACACTCACAAACCGGTCCTGATCGGGGAGATCCTGAAGGACGGCCAGTTCAAGGTAGTCTCGCGGTCGAAGGGGCTGGTCAAACCCGAGCCGTGGAGCGAATACACAAACCCTGACAAGGGCTGCGACTGGGTGAAACACCAGGGGACGTACCAGAAGAAAGTGTGACGGACGCCTCGACCAGGGAAGGGCGGGCAGCTCCAGGTTCGCCATGATGCGCTGAAAACGATGGAGACGCCGGGGCAGTGGGTTACGCTCCGGTGCGTGCCCGCCTAGCTGCTGTAGCTATTGGAAGAACGGCTGCGGCTCCCCCCAGCCCCCACTTTGTGGGGGATTCCGATCCGCCCCTGGGTGTGTCCACAGTCAGGGGCGGTCGGGCCTCGCTCGTTCTTCCGTTACGCACATCAGCACGGCGAGCCCGGCAATATCGCTCCACCACTGCCCCGACGTCTGCAAGTGCTGGATGGGACGCGAGGCTGGGTCCCCGTCGTTCTTCTGGCGCAACAGTTGAGTTGTTGAAAGTGTATTCCCTAATTGCGAGAGCTATGAGGCTGAAACACTGGGCAGTTCTGCTCGGAGTAATTTCACTCTGGGGAGTAGGGGAAAGAGTGGAGGCGGGAGGGCCGGTGTCGGCCACTCCGCCATCCGCGATAGAGCGGGCGCTGGCCGACCTGTCCAGCCAGGATCCGGCAGCTCAGGAAGCCTCCGTGCTCATGTTGAGCGAGCAGGGCGATCCGGCTCTGCTTCCGCGACTTGAAGAGCTGCGGGCGAATGCCGATCGGAGTGTGCGGCTGGTCATCAAGCCGGTGATCGACCTGCTCAAGAACAAGGTCAACCTAGTCAGCGACGATCCAGACACGCGCCGTTCCGCCGCGACGGACTTGGGAACGCTCGGGAAGCCGGTAGCGGTGCCCTGGCTGGAGGCGGCGCTGAACACCGAGTCAGATCGCTGGGTGCGCTATACGATCGAGGAGTCGATCAACCTCATCAAGCTCGCGAGCGATGATCCGGCAACGAAGATAGCTGCTGCGACCAAGCTCGGCGAGCTGCGCAGCCAGAACGCCTTGCCGGCGTTGAAGGAACTGGCGCAGGGACTCCTGGCAAGCTCCGGGGAAGGTGAGCAGCAGGGGCAGCAGGGACTGGTCGCCAGCGCCGCCAGCCAAGCGATCGAACGCATCGAAACCTGGGGAAGCTGGGCCAATGCCATTCAGACGGTCTTTCGCGGCATCAGCCTCAGCTCGATTTTATTGTTGATGGCCCTCGGCCTGGCGATCGTGTTCGGGCTGATGGGCGTGATCAACATGGCCCACGGCGAACTGATGATGCTGGGGGCCTACGCCACTTTCATCACCCAGGAATGTTTTAAGGCCTATCTTCCGGACACCCTCTTCGACTATTATTTCCTGGTCGCCATGCCTTGCTCATTCCTGGTGGCGGGTTTGTTCGGGTTGGCGCTGGAGGCCTCGCTCATCCGGTTCCTCTACGGTCGGCCGCTGGAAACGCTGCTGGCGACGTGGGGCGTAAGTCTGATTCTGATCCAGGCGGCCCGCGTCATCTTCGGCGATCTGACCTCGGTCGTGGCGCCAAGTTGGCTGAGCGGGGGCGCGCAGGTTCTGGTAGGTGTGCAACTACCCTACAATCGGCTCTTTATTATCGCGCTGGCGTCGGTGTGCGTGGCCGGGATCTATTGGCTGCTGTTTCGCACCGGCGTCGGACTCAGAGTGCGGGCCGTCATGCAAAACCGCGACATGAGCGCGTGCCTCGGCATTCCGACGCGGAAGGTGGATGCGTACACCTTCGCGTTCGGGTCGGGGCTGGCCGGGCTGGCTGGCTGCGCGTTGACGCTGATCGGGAACGTGGAGCCGGGCCTGGGCCAGAATTATATTGTGGACTCATTCATGGTGGTGGTCACAGGCGGCGTCGGCAAGCTGTCCGGCACGATCGTGGCGGCGTTGGGCATCGGCGGCCTGAACAAGCTGCTGGAGCCGAGCTTCGGGGCCGTGTACGGCAAGGTGCTGATTCTGATCCTGGTCATTCTGTTCCTCCAACGCAGGCCGTCCGGCCTGTTCTCGATCAAGGGACGTCATGTCGAGTCCTGATCTCGGCGAGTCTTCCGGTCTGAGTTCGGCGGCCGAGGGGACCCCAGACCGTCGCCGGGCATGGCTGTCTGAATCCTCCGCAACCGAGGGCCTCTCGTTCTGGCTGGTCGGGTTCTTCCTGCTCGTGGTCATGCCGCTGCTGAACGTCCTGCCGGCCACGGATTCCTGGCTCCATGTGTCGGACTTTACCTTGAACCGGTTCGGCAAATTTCTCGCGTACGCCATCCTCGCGCTGGGCATCGATCTCATCTGGGGCTACACCGGCATCCTGAGCCTCGGGCACGGTGTCTTCTTCGGCCTCGGCGCCTATGCCGTCGGCATGCACCTGATGCTGTCCATCGGCACCGAGAGCGTGTACGGCAGCGCCCTGCCGGACTTCATGGTCTGGAACCAGGTGAAAGAACTGCCCCTCTTTTGGAAGCCGTTTTATAGTTTCGGGTTTGCGGTCGCCGCGGCGATCCTGGTGCCAACGCTGTTTGCGACCATCTTCGGGTTCCTCGCGTTCCGGAGCCGGATCCGGGGCGTGTATTTCGCCATTATCACCCAGGCATTGGCGCTGTCCGCGTGGCTGGTGTTCAACCGCAACGAAACGAACCTGGGCGGCACCAACGGGCTGACGGACTTCAAGACCATCCTCGGGTTCCGGTTGAGCGATCCAGGGATGCAGCGCACGCTCTACGTCCTGACCGTGCTCAGCCTCGGCGCAGCCTACCTGCTGTGCCGGTGGATCATCCGCTCCAGGACCGGTAAGGTGCTGGTGGCGATCCGGGACAGCGAGCAGCGCGTGCTGTTCTCAGGCTATTCTCCGGCCAACTACAAGCTGTTCGTGTTCGTGGTCTCGGCGGCCCTGGCCGGCCTGGCCGGCGCGCTCTACGTGCCCCAGGTCGGGATCATCACGCCCAGCCAGATCGGCGTCCTACCATCCCTCGAAATGGTCATCTGGGTGGCGGTGGGAGGCCGGGGGACGCTGGCCGGCGCGGTGATCGGCGCCGTCGGCGTCAATTGGGCGCGGAGTATCTTGACCAATTCCTTCCCGGATCTCTGGCCGTTTTTCCTGGGCGGTCTGTTCGTCGCGGTGGTCCTGCTGGTCCCCGAGGGCTGCGTCGGGCTGGTGCGGAAGCTGAGCGGCAACTGGTTTGCCCGCCGGGCACAGCCTGGACAAACCGCTGGCGGCTTCGGAGTCGGGGCATCAGTAAAAAGAGGTCTTCGGTGACCGAGCGTGGATCGATCATCTACCTGGAAGACGTCACGGTGGACTTCGACGGCTTCAAGGCGCTCCGCAATCTGAACTTCTTCGTGGATTATCACGAGCTCCGTGTCGTGATCGGCCCCAACGGAGCCGGCAAAACCACGCTGCTGGACGTGATCTCAGGGAAAGTGAAGCCGGTTTCCGGACGGGTGGTCTTTGGAAAGGACACGGATCTCATCCCGCTACGAGAGCATGAGATTGCGACCTTGGGTGTCGGCCGAAAGTTCCAGACGCCGACGGTCTATACGAACCTGACGGTGTGGGAGAACTTGGACCTGTCCTTGCGTCGATCCAGCAAAGGCGTCTTTGCCACGCTCGTATCCACGCTCACGCCTGCCGAGGTTGGCAAGGTCTTCGCGACGATGGAAACCATCGGCTTGGCCGAGAAAGCGGGCGTACCGGCTGGATCGCTCTCCCACGGCGAGAAACAATGGTTGGAGATCGGAATGGTGCTGCTGCAGGATCCGGTGCTCCTCCTGGTGGACGAACCGGTGGCCGGCATGACCGACCAGGAGACGGAGCAGACCGGCCAGCTTCTGCAGTCATTGGCCGACCGGCACTCGATCATTGTGATCGAACATGACATGGAATTCGTCCGACAGCTCGCCCGCACCGTGACGGTTCTGCACGAAGGGACCGTGCTCTGCGAGGGGTCGGTGGAGAAGATCCAGGCCGATCCGCGCGTGGTCGAAATCTATCTCGGCCGGCAGAAGGAACAGAAGGAAACGAGTGCTGCAGCTCACTAACCTCAACGTGTTCTATGGCGAGAGCCATATCCTACGGAACATCTCGCTGGAGGTGGCGTCCGGGCAGGTGGTCTGCCTCATGGGCCGGAACGGCGTCGGGAAAACGACGCTGCTCAAGACGATCATGGGCCTGCTGCGGCCGCGGTCGGGCCAGATCCGGTTCGAGGGAGCGGAGATCGCGGCCGAATCCCCCGATCGGCGGACCCGGCGGGGGCTTGCCTACGTGCCGCAAGGCCGTGAGATCTTTCCGCACCTGACAGTCAGGGAAAATCTTCGGATCGGGCTCGAGGCGCGGCGCCCGTCGGACAACAACGGGCCGGAGCCGTCCGCGTTGGAAGAAGTGTTTGCTCTCTTTCCGAGGCTGACCACGTTGCTGGATCGACCCGGTGGCGTGCTGAGCGGAGGCGAGCAGCAGCAACTGGCCATCGGGCGGGCGCTGCTGTCCCGACCAAAACTGCTGCTGCTGGATGAGCCGACCGAAGGACTCCAGCCGTCCATCGTGAACCAGATCGAAGAGGTGATCGAGCGGTTCAAGGCCGAGCGCCGATTTGCCATTTTGCTGGTGGAACAGTATATGGAGTTCGCAGCGCGGCTGGCCGACACCTATGTCATCATGGCCAAAGGAGCGGTGGTGGCGTCGGGGCGGACGTCGGAGTTGAGCGAAGAGCAGGTGAAGCAGCATTTGGTGGTGTGATAGCGGTCTGAAGAGCGGGCGGCCGGGGCTAAGTCCCGTGCTCGCGCGTCGCGCACGATAATGCTGTGCTCGCCGGACGCGCGCAATAGGCCTCAGCCCCAGCCACCCGCCAAATCACAATCAGATCAACTCGCCCCGTCTCGGGGGAGAGGGGGTGGAGGAAAAAAAGGACTGCTCGCAGAGCCCCCACTTCGGAAAGTGGTCGCTCGATGCGCGCAGTTGAGCCCAACCCGGCCATCCCATGAAGACTTGAGCCCTCGCCCGGGTGCCCGTTGCTCTTCCAAATGCAACGGGCGATGGGAGAGGGGAGGGTGAGGGGAGCATGCATCTGACGCCAAGAGAACAGGAGAAACTGCTGATTTACGTTGCGGCACAACTGGCCAGCGATCGTAGAGAACGGGGGCTCAAGCTGAACCACCCTGAAGCAGTGGCCTTCTTGACTGCAGCGATCCTAGAAGGGATACGCGATGGCCGGTCGGTGTCTGACCTCATGAGTTACGGCGCCACGCTGCTCACCCGCAAGGACGTCATGCCAGGGGTTCCGGAGATGCTGCCTGAGCTTCAGGTGGAAGGGACGTTCCCGGACGGAACGAAGCTTGTGACCGTGCACCAGCCAATCAGGTAAAGTATTGGCCGAACTATTCAATTCAACTCCTGTGAATAATTAGTTAATTTAATTTTTCAAAGAGGCAATGTGAAAAGGAAGATGCAGCGGGGACGGGTCAAGTCGAGACCAAAGGCTCAAGCGAAAGTACCAGCAAGGGGACGCACGGCAGTTGTCGATGCAAGAAAATTGCAGCCGACGAATGTCGTGCCCGGCGAGGTGTTCCTGGGGCAGGGCGATATTGTGGCGTTCAAAGGGCGGCAGACGGTGGAGCTGACTGTGTCGAATGTTGGGGATCGGCCGATTCAGGTGGGGTCGCACTGCCACTTTTTTGAGGCGAATCGCGCACTGCGATTTGAGCGGGAGAAGGCGTTCGGATTCCGGCTACAGGTGCCGGCCGGGACGGCGGTGCGGTTTGAGCCGGGCGAGGAGAAACGCGTCACGCTGGTGGCCTTCGGCGGGAACCGCGTCGCCTATGGGATCAACGGATTGACCGAGGGCCGACTGGATGATCCCGAAGTTCGGAAGCACGCGCTGGCGAAGGCAGCCGAGCAGGGATTCCTGCAAAAAGCCTAAGGCGACCCCTCACCCTTCCCTCTCCCCTCGAAGGGGAGAGGATTAAGGTGAGGGGTGAGAAAAGGTGAGGGGTGAGAAGAGGGAAACGATGCTGAAGATTCCACGACGCCAATATAACGATCTCTATGGCCCGACCGCCGGGGACAAAATTCGTCTGGCCGACACTGATCTGATCATCGAGATCGAGCGCGACCTCACGACGCCTGGAGAAGAAGCCAAATTCGGAGGCGGCAAGGTGATTCGCGACGGGATGGGCCAGTCCCCCGCTGCGACGCGGGCGCGGGGTGCCCTCGACCTGGTCGTGACCAACGCGGTGATCCTGGACTACTGGGGCATCGTGAAGGCTGACATCGGCATCCGGGATGGGCACATTGTCGGGATCGGCAAGGCCGGGAATCCGGATCTGATGGCCGGCGTGACGCCGGGGATGGAGGTCGGTCCCGGGACCGAGGTCATCTCGGCGGAAGGAAAGATCGTCACGGCCGGCGGGATTGATACCCACATCCATTTCATCTGTCCGCAGATTGTCGTCGAGGGTTTGTCGGCCGGCCTCACCACGCTGATCGGCGGGGGCACCGGCCCGGCCACCGGCACCAATGCCACCACCTGCACGCCGGGTGTCTGGAACATCGGGCGGATGCTGGAAGCGGCCGACGGCTTCCCGATTAATCTGGGCTTTCTCGGCAAGGGGAACGCCTCGCTCCCGGACGGGCTCGCCGAACAGGTGGAGGCCGGCGCGATTGGGCTGAAGCTGCACGAGGACTGGGGGACGACTCCGGCGGCCATCTCCACCTGCCTGGACGTGGCGGAACGCTACGACGTGCAGGTGGCGATCCACACGGACACGATCAACGAAGCCGGCTTTGTCGAAGATACGATCAGGGCCTTCGCCGGCCGGACGATCCATTCCTTCCATACGGAGGGCGCAGGAGGCGGCCACGCGCCGGACATCATCAAAGTGTGCGGTGAGCCCAACGTGCTCCCGTCCTCCACGAATCCCACCATGCCCTTCACCGTGAACACGATGGACGAGCACTTGGACATGCTGATGGTCTGCCACCATTTGAATCCGAGAGTCCCTGAAGACATCGCCTTTGCGGAGTCCCGCATCCGGCGCGAGACGATCGCTGCGGAAGACATCCTGCATGACATGGGCGCGCTCAGCATCATGTCCTCGGACTCGCAAGCGATGGGACGGGTCGGGGAGGTGGTCATCCGCACCTGGCAGACGGCGCACAAGATGAAAATCCAGCGCGGGCAGTTGGCATCGGATGGAAAAACAGTCGCGAAGCAGGCGCATGACAATTTCAGAGCGAAGCGCTATGTGGCCAAGTACACGATCAACCCTGCCATCACCCACGGGATCGCGCACGAAGTCGGCTCAATCGAGGTGGGGAAGCTGGCGGATCTCGTGATCTGGCGCCCGGCCTTCTTCGGCGTCAAGCCGGAGATGATCGTGAAGGGCGGCTTTCCGATGGCGGCGGCGATGGGGGATCCGAACGCGTCTATCCCAACGCCCCAACCAGTTTTGAGTCGGCCGATGTTCGGCAGCTTCGGGCGCGCGCCCTACACCACCAGCCTGACGTTTATTTCTCAGTCCGCGTTAGATCATGATGTCCCCCGATCGCTGGGCCTGCAAAAGCGGGTGTCGTCGGTGAAACGCTGCCGCGGCATCGGGAAACGCGATCTCAAGCTGAACGACGCGCTCCCGAAGATCGAGGTGGACCCAGAGACCTACGAGGTGCGAGCGGACGGTCAGCGGCTGGTCTGCGAGCCGATGGCGGTTTTGCCCATGGCACAGCGGTACTTTCTCTTTTAGCAGGCTGATGAAAAGTGGAGCGGGGCGGCTGGGGCAATCCCTGTGCTCCCGCACCGCGCACGCTCAGAAGGTGCTCGGTGGACGGCCGCAGTTGGGATCACCCCAGCCACCCCTTAGACAACCTCAGGGAAATACGCCTCGGAGTCCAAACTCCATGCGGCCTTGCTGGAAGCCATTTTGATCAGCCTCATGGGTGGGTAAAAAGATTACTCGATATGGACATCCTGTCCCTGCTTCGCGGGCTCAGATTTATTGACAGCTTTTTTCCGTCCGGCGGATATGCCTTCTCATCCGGATTGGAAGCCGCGGTGCAGGCTGGCGCAGTCAGAAACTCGGAGGACTTGTCCAAATACGTGGCGGATATCCTGCGCAATGGGCAGGGGCGGTGCGAGGCAGTGGCAGTGGCAAAGGCATGGGACGCCCAGGCACGAGGCTCGGGGCGCGAGGCGATGGGGGCGGACCAAGATCTAGATGCGATGAAGCTCTGTCGGGAAACCCGGATGGCCAGCCAGCAGATGGGGCGACAGGTGATCAGGATCGCCGCCGATCAGATCGAAGGGCATCCGATCCTCCTGGACTTCCGAACAGCGGTGGAAGCCGACCAGACACCAGGCCACTTGGCGGTCAGCGTGGGATTGACGCTTGGCGCCTGCGGGTGGACCAGAACGTATACGGTCGCTGCCTATCTCTATCAAACGGCGACAGGATTCGTAGCCGCTGCGCTGAAGCTGCTCCCGATGGGGCAGCGCGAAGGACAGCGATTATTGCAGGAGTGGACAACGATCATTTCTGAGGTAAGCCACCAAGCGGACGCCCAGTCGGTCATGTCATCGTGGGTACCTGTACAGGACATCTTTTCCATGCGACACAGCCGTCTTGAATCGAGGTTGTTCCGGTCATGAGCGGACATCATCCTCACGATCACCACCATCACGGTGGTGGCAGGCCGACCCAGGCCCGGGCGAAGCATATTCCGGTGATCGGCGTGGGAGGGCCGGTCGGCTCCGGCAAGACCGCCTTGGTCGAATCGCTCTGCCGCAGACTCCGCGGCCGGTACAGCCTCGCAGTCGTGACGAACGATATCTTTACGAAGGAAGATGCCGAGTTTCTCACGCGGCGCGGCGTGCTCGCGCCGGACCAGATCATCGGCGTGGAGACCGGCGGGTGCCCGCATACGGCGATTCGGGAAGACGCCTCCCACAACCAGGAAGCGATTGATGAGTTGATACGCCGCATCCCCGGCGTGGAGCTGATCTTTGTCGAGAGCGGAGGGGACAACCTGGCCGCCACGTTCAGCCCGGAGTTGGTGGATCACGTGATCTATGTCATTGATGTCGCCGCCGGCGACAAGATTCCGCGCAAAGGCGGCCCCGGCATCACGCGCTCGGACCTCCTCGTGATCAACAAGATTGATCTGGCTCCATACGTAGGCGCCGACCTCTCGGTGATGGAGCGGGACAGTCGGCGGATGCGGCAGGCCCTGCCGTTCGTCTTCACCAATCTCCTGACCGAAGAGGGTCTCGCCGCCGTGGTCGAGTGGATCGAGCGACGGGTACCACAGCGAGCCTAACCCATGACCGTCAACCCCTCACCCTTCCCTCTCCCCTTTGAGGGGAGAGGATTGAGGAGAGGGGAGGTTAGCTCTGTCGGGCGGGTCGGCGAGCTGGAATTAGCCTATCACCGGCGAGGACGTCACACAGTCCTCTTACGGAGCCGCAGCCGCAGCCCCTGGCACCTGTTCCCTCCCATCACCCTGGATGAGACAGGGTGCGCGTACACGCTGCTGCTCAACCCCTCCGGCGGCCTCGTGGGCGGGGATCGGCTCTCGCTCCGCGCGACGCTTGGGAAAGACGCGCATGTGCTATTCTCCACGCCGTCCGCGAACAGAGTGTACCGGTCGGCGTCCGAGACTGCCGAGCAATCAGTGGATCTGGCCGTCGGACCCGGCGCGATCCTGGAATGGCTCCCTGAACCGACTATCCCGTTCGCCGGCTCTCGGTTTCGCCAGACGATCCATGTCTCTCTCCAGCCCGGCGCGACCGCGCTGCTCTGGGACGCGATCGCATCCGGACGCGTGGCGAGAGGGGAGCGCTGGGTCTTTACCGACCTGGAGAACGAGATTCGGATTACGACCGCGGCAGGTGAGTATCTGCTGGATCGGTATCATGTGCATCCTGAGAAAAAAACCGGGGCGGGGTTGGCATGTGATTGGGACTATGTCGCGTCGCTCTATCTCGTCAGCGATACGGTTGATGCAGAAATCCGGAAACGGCTGGAGGAAAAGATCGCAGTGATCTTGGATGAGTGCGCGGGTTCGGTGCTGGCCGGCGTTTCCAAACCGGCGCTGCCCGGATTGGCCGTCAAGCTGGTGGCGCGTTCGGCTCCTGATCTGAACGGAGTCCTGGAATCGTTGTGGGGCGCAATCCGTGGGCAACTCTGGGGCTTCCCGGTGCCAGCTCTGCGGCGGTATTGATGGGGTTCCCGTCTTCAGGAGGGAACTTTGGGAAGAGAAACCGGCAGCCGGCTTACCAGATATTGAGGCCCATGAGGACGAGGCCCATCACCAGCCAGCTGAACAATCCCACCGAGATGATAGTTTCCAGCGTCATCGTCCGACCCCAGAACTCTGATATTTCGTTCCTCGCTTCCCGGTCTATTCTTTTCAAGAAGGACCTTTCGTATAATGTGATACGCAAAGACGGTGCCGACCGTTTTAACGGCAGTACTCCGGCCGGCCCTCTTTGTCGCTACCCCCAATTGTGTGGGGTTCCCGATGGCCTACTAGAAATTCCGATGAGCGACAATAAACTTTTGAACAATTCTTGTCATGGCTGTACATTTTTGTCCGGTAGAAGGCTATTCAGGCTTATGGATGATCGCCTAACAGGGGAAGCTTGCAGGAAATGCCGGACCGTAGTTGGAAGGACTCCGTCGGACTAGGAGGGAGGTCGCTCCTCTCCGAAAAGAGTGGTTGCTGAGACCCGCGAGATGGTCATGGGAACCAGATCGCCGGGACGAGCCGAGGACCCTCGTTTCTCCCACACGACCGTGATGTTGCTGTCGGTCCGCCCCATCCACTGCGCCGAGGATTTCTTCGCGTCCCCTTCCACCAGCACGGGCACGGTCCGGCCGATCATCTCGCGGTTCTTCTCAAGCGAGATCGCTTTCTGAAGTTCCACCAGGCGCGTCACCCGGTCCGACTTGACCGTGTCCGGGACGTCGTCCGGATACTTGCGCGCGGCGATCGTGTTCTTGCGCTCCGAGTATTTGAAGATGAACGCCGCGTGGTAGCCCACCTCCTGCATGGTCAGGTAGGTATCGAGGAACTCCTCCTCGGTCTCGGTGCAGAACCCGCAGATGATATCGGTGGTCAACGCGATGTCGGACCGGCGCCGGCGGATGTCGTCCACCAGATCCAGGTACTCCTTGCAAGTATAGGTTCGGTTCATCATCTGGAGGATCCGGTCGTTGCCGGACTGCAGGGGCAGGTGGATGTGTTTGCAGATGTTCGGGTGGCCGGCCACGGCATCCAGCAGAGCCGGGGGAAAATCCTTGGGATGGGGCGAGGTGAACCGGACCCGCTCGATGCCGGGGATCTCCGCGACGGCCGTGATGAGGCGGGCGAAATCCCAGTCCTCGTACCGGTAGGAGTTCACGTTCTGCCCCAGCAGCGTCACCTGCTTGTAGCCGTGCGCCGCCAGGTGCTCAGCCTCCCGGATGATCCCCTGCGGGTCCCGGGACCGCTCGCGTCCGCGCGTGTAGGGCACCACGCAGAACGTGCAGAAGTTGTCGCAACCGCGCATGACCGCGATCCAGGCGTTGACGCCTTCGGCGCGCTCCGGCAGGATGTCCTCGTAGGTCTCGTACTCGGACAGATCCACCGCGATCCCCTTGTGCGCCAGGCCTTGCTCCTGTGCTTCGATCGCCTGCGCGATGAGGTCAGGCAAGCGGCGGTACGAGTCCGGTCCCACCAGCACGTCCACGATGGACTCGGTCTCCATGAGTTCTTTCTTGAGGTTCTGGGCCATGCAGCCCAGGACGCCGACGACGAGACTGCGTTGCCGCTTGATCGCCTTGAGATCGGCAAGGTGCCCGTACACTTTGTTGTGCGCGTTCTCGCGAATCGCGCAGGTGTTCATCAGGACCACATCGGCCCGTTCCCGGTCGTCGGTCAAGGCGAATCCCTCGGCCTTGAGCAGCGCGCGCACCAGCTCGGTATCGTACTCATTCATTTGGCAGCCGAAGGTCTCGATATGGACCCGGTAGGCCGCCGCTGTCTTGTCCCTAGGCATGCGTCGGACGCTCCCTACTTCCGCTCCATGACCCACGTGCTCCCGTTGCTGCGGCAGTGCAGCGTGCCGTCCGGTTTCAACTCGCCGGTCACCGTGTGCCATCCTCCGTCGCTGAACCATTGGCGGGCGGTGAAGTGCGTGCCTTCCGCCGAAATCATCCGGAACACCGGGTCTCCATCTTGAACGTTGCCGGCCCGCGCGCGCGAGGCCACGCCGAGGGGGCCGTTGAGTTCTACGTCATAGGCGAGTTGGGAACTGGCCCAAATCCCATCAAATACGCCGGGGGCAGGCGCGGAGGGCCCGGATGCGCAGCCTCCGGCAAGCGCCGCCAGCCACAGCCCGATTATCGCCAGCAAGGGACCAGCACAGTTGGAAATCCTGCTCAGCATCCTGCCAAGTGTCCCACCGCCAGCCCGTCCATTGCCCCGGTCACGACCACTTCCCGGATGGAGTTCGTGAGGTCCGTGGGAGCCATCACTCCCAGGCGAACATAGTTGCCGGTCAGGCCGGTCCAGAGGCCACGGTCGTCCGTCGCTTCGAAGAGGACCTTGACCGCCCGGCCGATCTGCCGCTGGTAAAACGCCAGCCGCTTGGCCCGCGAAAGTTCCGAGAGGGTCCGCCTTCGGGCCGCAACCGTCGCTGAACGGACAGGGTTCGTCATCCGCGCCGCGGCGGTGCCCGGCCGCTTGGAGAAACTGAACACATGGAAATAGCTGAAGGGGAGATCGGATGCCACAGAAAGGGTATTGGCGAACTCCTGCTCACCTTCGCCGGGGAACCCCACCATCAGATCCGTACCGAGTCCAAGGTCCGGGACTCGGCAGACCGCCTTCTCGACGAAGGCAACGTACTCTTTCACCGTGTACCGGCGGTTCATGGCCTGCAAAATGCCGTCGTCGCCGCTCTGGAGCGGGACATGCAAGTAGCGGCAGAGTTTCGGCGAAGTCGCCATGTAGTCCAGCAGGGCGTCCGGAATCGTGGTCGGCTCAATGGACGAGATCCGGATGCGGTCCACCCCCTCGATCCGCTCCAGCTCTTTGATGAGATCCAACAACGAACGCCCATCATAGGTATATTGGCCGATGTTGACGCCGGTCAGCACCAGTTCCCGGTGACCCCGCGCGGTGAGGTCTTCCGCCTCACGAAGCGCGTCGCCCCACCGGCGGCTGCGCTCGCGACCCCGGGCAAACGGGATAATGCAGAACGAGCACATGAATTGACAGCCGTCCTGGATTTTCAGATTGGCGCGGTTCAGGGCCTGATAGTCGCCGGCTCCGGGCAGGACGAAGTCGTCGCGGTCGATCTTTCGTGTATGGAGAAGCTGCGGAGCCGGTTGCTTGCGCAGCGCGGCCGGCGGAGGGAGATAATCCGGCAAATTCATCTTGTACTGGGTGCCCACGATCAGATCGATCCCCGGCACGCGACGAAGCGCGTCGGCGCCGGTCTGGGCGTAGCAGCCGGTCACAGCCACGAAGGCATGAGGCGAATGTTGCAGCGTCCGTCGAACCAGATACCGGCAGTCCTTCTCCGCGCTCTCCGTGACGGAGCAGGTGTTCAGCACCAGGAGATCGGTCGGATGTCCGGGCTCGACCAACTGGTAGCCGTCCTTCTTCAAACGGTCCGCCAGCAGGGCGGTCTCGGCCTGATTGAGACGGCACCCGATGGTGCGCAAAGAGGCTCTGAGCGGTGCGGCTCGCATGGTGCGACATTATAGGGAAGGCCTGTCATGACGGCAAGAGGCGTCCTGTTGACAAGGGCAACCCGGCTCGATAAGATTTGTGAACATTCTGCACGGAGAACATCCTGTCGCCGGCCGCAGGTTCATGACCTGAGGCGGGGAGGTGCACGGATGATGAGACTGAGAGCGTGGGTGTGGCTGTCGGTCATCGGCTTTGCGCTCCTGACTCCTTCCAGCGGCTGGGCAAAAGAAAGCCTTCCTGTCGAACCGGACGAAAGCTTAAGAGTCGATGAGCTCTACGACCATGAAGCCCGGATGTTTTTGATGCTCTATTCGCTGAAGGGCGACGGGGAAGTGGATTACGTCACCGGCCGCATGGTGATCGAGCACGCGCGGAGCCACTACGGCAACCCGGTCTATTACACCGACAAGTTTCCGCTGTTCTATTGGTGGAACCACACGATGTGGAATGATCCGGAACAGGACGGTGTGAACGGCAACGAGAAGGTGTATCAGGAAAACGTCGAGTTCGATCGGTCCCGCTACAAGCCCTGCCTCTTCAACGGCCAACCCTGCTGATTGGACCGCTTCCTTTTCCGGCTGATTCCGCAGTCAGAGTGATTTCTCGGTCGAGTCGTCCGTCCAGCGCTTCACCCAGGGCAGCAGGGCGAAGGCGGGCAGGGCCAGGACGCAGGTCAGGGTAAAGTAGGCGGCGTAGCCGAGCTGCTGTGCGCCGAACCCGGAGACGCTTCCGGCCACGACGCGGGTCAGCCCGAAGAGCGCGCTCAGCAAGGCGTATTGGGTGGCGGGGTGGGCCTTGCTGCAGAGGCTCATCAGGAACGCGAGAAACGGCGCGGTGCCTAGGCCTCCGCAGAACGACTCTACGACCGAGGCGGTGTACATCAAGGGCGTGGACGGAGGAACAGCGGCGGCCGCGGCGTAGACTAAGTTAGAGCCGGCCTGGAAGATCCCCATCATCCACAGCGCGCGGAAGATGCCCCACCGGGCTGTGAAAGTTCCGCCCAGCAGCGCGCCGGCGATGGTGCTGACCACCCCGACCGTCCCTGGCACGATCCCGATCTCCACCGGCGTGAAGGCCCGATCCACCCAAAAGGGCTTGATCATCGGCCCCAACGCCATGTCGCCCAGCTTGAAGGTCAAGATAAAGAGCGCCACGCCCACAAACCCCTGCCTGGAAAGGAACTGGCGGAGCGGTGCGACGACGGCCTGCTCGAGCGTGCCGGGGCGCGGCTCTTCCTGTATAGCGCCCGATGAAACAAGAGGGCTCCGGCTGCTGAGCAACGCGGTCATCGCCATGACGACCGCTGTGGCGATGAAGGTCTCTGTCCATCCGATGATGCCGCCCAGGGCCACGAACAGCCCTCCGGCCACGATCAACGCGATGCGGTAAGCGGTCACGCGTACCCCATTGCCGGGTCCCAGCTCCTGCTTGTCCAGCAGTTTGATCGTGTAGGCATCGATCGCAATGTCCTGAGTGGCCGAGAGGAATGCCAGCAGCAGGAGCAGCGCCCACAAGGGGGCGCCGAGGCGGTTCGGGTCCGGAATCAACACCGCCAGCAATCCAAGGGCGAGGAGGGTCTGGCACCAGGTGATCCAGGTTCGGTACCGCCCCCAGAGGTCCACGGCGGGAGCCCAGATCCATTTCAACGTCCAGGCCAAGCCGATGATGCTCAACAGGCCGATCTGGGCCAGACTGACCCCGTGCAGACGGAAGTAGACCGGAAAGGTGTCCACGAGAAGACCGAAGGGGAACCCCTCTGCGAAGTAGAGCGCCCCCACCCAAAAGAGTTTCGAGCGGAGGGTCATGAACGCGGATCGGCTGGGCGGCCGTGATGGCGGATCATGCCGTCAGCCGGCGCTGCAGGTACAGGACATACACCATGAGTATCGGCAAGGGGGCGAACAGGAACGGGATCAGCCACGGCCAGACATTCTTGGCGCGCGTGTGCGCCTGATCGAACATCCACACGAACACCCAGATGACCAGCCCGGCGTAGTTCAGGGTGATCCAGAATGTGGTGTGGGCCTTCAGGGTACTGGATGCGGCTCCGGGACTCTGTATCAGAAATAAAGCGAGCAAGATGGCGAAGGCGGCCAGCAACCCGGTGACGATCCGCTTGCTCCAGACGTACATGTCGGCTCCCTTCTCCGAGTCGGTGCAATGATTCGGTTCAGTGCGCCGCGGTCGGTTCAGCGAGTCGGAAGAGTAGGCGAGAGCCGTCGAATTGTCAAACACGTTCCGTGGAGGCTTGACTCAGTCTCACCGCCGGGCCATGATTCGCCGGAACTCTGCTGGGGCAAGACGCCGTTGAGGCAGCGATGAGCAACACCGGCTTGGTCGTCCTCGTCGCGGGATTGGGGATCTGCGTGGCGTTGGCGGCCACCAACCCGACCACGCAGGAGTATGGGGCATTTCTGGAATCGTTGCTGGGGACGGCGCTGGAGCAAACCGATCCGGCCGATTCGGCGCACGAACGGAATCTCATCCGAAACCTGCTCAAGTCACAAGGCAAGACGGTCATCGAGTCCGTCATTCGTCCGAACACCCGACGACGCAACTACGGGCTCTTCAGTATCTTTGAGACTCGGGCGTTCGACGTTCACGTGGTCATCGTCGGGGTTGGGGGCGTCTTCGTTCCGGTGGACGGCGTGGAGGATGCGACCCGGAAACTGGGACAGATCGTCCTCACCCCGGCCCGATAAATTTTCCCTCTCTTTCGGTCGCTCTTCCTGTTAATAGACCAGGCCGCAACGTCTTTTCACCCGCTCCATTGGCGGGGATTTTTCTATCCCCAGCTTTTTCAGAGTTATCCACAGCAAGCCACAACATATTGTATATTTTCTCTTGACAAACGCATTTATTAGCCATATATTGCGGCTCCACCGGCTGTTTGACTCCATAAATCTCTGGATTTCGCGAGGCATTTGATGGGGGAGGGCAATCAGGGAAGCAGTCTGATGGGTCGTTCTGAATCTCACACGATTCCCCAGTGCCAGCCGGGCGGCAAGTCAATTCCAGGCAAGTCAGCACCGGGATTGTTCCAAGTATAAGCAGGCGCCGCGGCGAACAGGCCGGCGCCTGTTTCTTTTTACGCCTTCATATCGAGCGCGGCCGTGTAGCGCCGCGGAAGAGCCAACTTTCAAGTCGCTAACCAGCGGGGAGGAATGACGTGAGGATCGAACGCCGGTTCACTCAGCGCGGCCAGGACCCTTACCATGGCATGAAGTTCGTGAAGCGCTCCTCGGAGATCAAGAATCCCGACGGCTCGACGGTGTTCAAGTTGGACAACATTGATGTCCCGGAACGCTGGTCCCAGTTGGCGGTGGACATCCTGGCCCAGAAGTATTTCCGCAAGGCGGGCGTCCCCCAGATGGAGCCGAACGGGAGGCCCCTTGCCGGTCCGGATGGCAAACCGGTGCTGGGCGGCGAGCGCGACGCGCGCCAGGTCTTTCACCGGCTGGCTGGCTGCTGGACGCACTGGGGCAAGAGCTTCGGCTACTTCAACACCAAGGAGGACGCGTCGGCCTTTTACGACGAGCTGTGCTATATGCTGGCCCGCCAGATGGTCGCGCCCAACTCGCCGCAGTGGTTCAATACCGGCCTGCACTACGCCTACGGCCTCTCCGGCCCTGCCCAGGGACATTACTACGTGGATCCGAAGACCCGGGAAGTGATCAGGGCGACGAATTCTTTTGAGCACCCGCAGCCTCACGCGTGCCAGCCTTACGACGCGCTTGTCTCGACACCGCAGGGGCCGATTCCGATAGGAGAGATCGTCGAGCGCAACCTGATCGGGCTCGAGGTCTTCGACGGTCGCGAGAGCGGCGTAGGCACCACTCGAGTCGTTGCTGTGAAAGGGAACGGGCGGAAGCCGGTTTTCCGCATCGAACTCAAGAACGGCGCCTGCGTGGATGCGACGCCGGATCACCTCATGCTAGTGCGCACGGTGCGCCGCCGAGCCGGGAACTGGGTAAAGGTGGACAGGCTTGAACCGGGCATGCGACTGGTGCTTGCGACGAGGACATCAGTCACTGCCGAGTCGGATGGTGGCACAGTGGACGAAGCGGCTCTCGCCGGCTGGCTGCAAGGCGATGGCTTCGTCGGCCAGTATGAGCAGGGAACTAACCGAAGCCTCACCATCGAGTTCATGACGATCGACAAGACCGAGTTCGCCTTCGTGATGGACCGTGTCCACAGAGTGTTTGCCGGCCTCCACTACCACGTGCGGTCGGTCGAGTCGAAGTCGCCCGAGCTGGACATCCGCCGTATCCGGTTCTACGGAGAGGTCCTGCGACCGTTTGTGCAAAAATACGAGTTGCTGCGGCGTGAGGCTGACCTGACAGTACCAAGCGCGATCAGGACGGCGGGAGTGGAGGCCCAGGCAGCCTATTTGACCGCTTTGTTCCAGGCGGACGGAACGGTCCGTCTCCGGTCGCAAGAGTCCTCGCGGAGCGCCGATGTGGTTCTCAGTACCAGCTCGAAACCGTTGGCCCTCGGCGTCCAAAGCCTGTTGCTGAACCTTGGGATCTACGCCAGGGTTGAGCAGGGCGTTGAGACCCGGGAGAACCGCAGGACACCTTTTTACGTCACGATCCGGTACGCGGAGGCGAGGTGTCGGTTTCGAGACCTCATCGGCTTCGTCTCGGAAGACAAACGAGCAAAACTGGAGGTCGCCTGTTCAGAGCGATTCGCGGGCAAGCGATTGCCAGCACTTCGTGAAGAAATTATTGAGCGGATTGAGGCGTTGGGCGTCATGCCGGTCTACGACATCCAGACTGAGAGTGGCCAGTACCTCTCGAACAACATCGTCGTCCACAACTGCTTCATCCAGTCGATCGAGGACGATCTTGTGAATGCAAACGGGATCATGGACCTGTGGGTGCGCGAAGCGCGGCTGTTTAAATTCGGAAGTGGAACGGGGTCGAATTTCTCGAAGCTGCGCGGCGAGAACGAGCCGCTCTCGGGCGGCGGCAAGTCCTCGGGCCTGATGTCCTTCCTCAAGATCGGCGACCGTGCGGCCGGCGCCATCAAATCCGGCGGGACCACGAGGCGGGCGGCCAAGATGGTCTGCCTGGACCTGGATCACCCGGACATAGAGGAGTTCATCGATTGGAAGGTGATCGAGGAGCAGAAGGTGGCCGCGATGGTCACGGGCTCCAAAATCTGCGCCCAGCGCCTGAACGCGATCCTGAAAGCGTGTCACGTGCCGGACGGCGAGGGCAAGACGAAGGTCGAAACCGACCCGGAGAAGAACGCCGCGCTCAAGGCTGCCATCAAGGCCGCCCAGCAGGCCGCGGTGCCGGAAGCGTACATCCAGCGGATGTTCGCGTACGCCCGCGAAGGGTTCACCCATTTCGCGTTTCACGAGTATGACGTCAACTGGGACGGCAAAGCCTACCAGACCGTGTCGGGCCAGAACTCGAACAACAGCGTGCGCATCCCAAACGCGTTCTTCGAGGCGCTGGAGAAGGACGGGGACTGGCCGCTCAAGCGCCGGACGGACGGCAAAGTCGCCAAGACCGTCAAGGCCCGCGAGCTGTGGGACAAGATCGCCTGGGCCGCCTGGCTCTGCGCGGACCCGGGGGTGCAGTACGACTCGACGATCAATGAATGGCACACCTGCCCCGAAGACGGGCGGATCAACGCCTCGAATCCGTGTTCGGAATACATGCACCTCGACGACACTGCATGTCTGGCCGGAGATATGCGTATTTCCACGCGTGAAGGACTCGTTCCTGTTGCCGAACTCTATCAGCGCCAACAGAACGGTGAAATGATTTTCATCAAGACCGAACTTGCCACGGAAGCGGCAGATCACCGACAACTGGCATATAGGCCGGCAGTGGTCGTGAAGACCGGTCAAAAGCGCGTTTATCGGATCAAGCTCTCCACCGGCCAGGAGTTGCGTCTAACAGACGATCATAAAGTTCTCACGGAGGATGGCTGGAAAGAAGTCAGAAAGCTCGTCATCAACGAAGATGCGATTGAAATGCAGCGCGAATCGGCGCCGATGGATTTTGGGGGCTGCGTCGAAGCAACGATCGAGCTGTATCAGTTCCTCGGTTGGCTGCTTGGGGACGGGGTGTTCACCGACCAGTCGGGCGCTCATCTGGTTTTTGGCCCGGAGGACGTGTACGCACGCGAGCGCCTGTCTGATTATTTCCAGAATCTCCACAGGACCCATGGAGGACAGGAACGTGGAACCCATCTTCATGAGCAAAGGAATGGCGTCAGTCAGATCGGCACGACGGCCGCTGGCGTAATCGAGTATCTGAAGTCTCTTGGTATGAAGCCGGCGACGGCTACAACCAAGCGCGTGCCCGCATCCGTTTTCACGGCTCCCAAAGTTGCCCAGGCAGCGTTCATCGGGGCGCTCTTGAGCGCGGATGGGTGCGTGCAAACCAATGACAGCGGTCTGACGTCGGCTCTTTCCGTTCATTTGGCTTCCAGTTCCCGTGAACTGCTCCGGGATGTCCAAGTGCTTCTGGCCGACTTCGGCATTCGTTCGTACATCGGCTGGTACCATCCCGCAAGTCGCAAGAACGCCCAAGGGCAGCTTCGCATCTATGGCTACCAGGCCTACAAGTTCAGCCATCTAATCGGGTTCCCGCTGTCGCCAAGGAAACATAAGGAGGCGATGGTCGTCGCTGAGCAGCCCTGGCAGGGGAACGTGAATGAGGGCAAGAGGGCAGGAGTCATCGACATCATCGAGGAAGGGATTGAGGATGTGTACGACGTTTCTGAGCCGGTGACTCACTCGCTCATTGCGGAAGGATTGATTGTCCATAACTGTAACCTGGCGTCGCTCAACCTGGGCGAGTTCTTCACGGCGGACGGGCAGTTCAATTTGGAGGACTACCGCCACGCGGTGCGGCTCTGGACCATCGTGCTGGAGATCAGCGTCCTGATGGCCTCGTTCCCGAGCAGGACGATCGCCGAGAAGAGCTACGTCTTCCGGACGCTGGGGCTGGGGTATGCGAACCTCGGGTCCGTGCTCATGCGGCTGGGCATTCCCTACGACTCGCCCAAGGCTCTGGCCATCTGCGGAGCCCTCACCGCGATCCTGACCGGCGAGGCGTACGCGACCTCCGCCGAGATGGCGGCCGAACTCGGGCCATTCGAGGGCTATGCGCGGAACCGCGAGCACATGCTGCGGGTCATCCGCAACCATCGCCACGCCGCGTACAACGCCTCGCCGGAGGAGTACGAGGGACTCACGATCACGCCCAAAGGCATCCAGCCGGAGTACTGCCCGCCGGACTTGCTGCTGGCTGCCCGGCGGGCCTGGGATCGGGCGCTGGAGCTGGGCACGGCCTACGGGTTCCGCAATGCTCAGGCCACGTGTATTGCGCCGACCGGCACTATTGGGTTGCTTATGGACTGCGACACCACCGGCATCGAACCGGATTTCGCTCTGGTCAAGTTCAAGAAATTGGCGGGCGGCGGCTACTTCAAGATCATCAACCAGTGCCTCCCGCCCGCGCTGGCGACGCTGGGCTATACGATGGACCAGATCCAGGACATCGTGACCTACTGCACGGGGCGCCGGACGCTCAATGGGGCACCGTGCATCAACCATGAGGCGCTGCAGGCCAAGGGGTTCGATGGCGCGGCGCTGGACCGGCTGGAGGCGGCGCTGGACCAAGTCTTCGAAATCCAGTTCGCGTTCAACAAATGGACCCTGGGCGAGGAGTTCTGCCGGGAGAAGCTGGGCTTGACCGACACGCAACTGAACGACCCGTCGTTCAGCATGCTCAAGGCCGTGGGGTTCACCCAGGAGCAGATCGCCGCCGCGAACGACTACTGCTGCGGCACCATGACGGTCGAGGGCGCGCCGCACCTCAAGCCCGAGCACCTGCCGGTGTTCGACTGCGCCAACCGCTGCGGCCGGACCGGCCAGCGCTTCATCCCGGTGGACGCGCACATCCGCATGATGGCCGCGGCGCAGCCCTTCATCAGCGGCGCGATTTCCAAGTGTGTAACGGGTGAAACGCTGCTGGCAACAGCGGATGGCCTGGTACGAATTGGGAGCCTCCATCAAGGCGAGCGCCCTGACTCCTACCGAGAGCACCACATGGTCGTGGCCTCGCTCGATGGTACGCAGAAGACCGAGGCCTTCTATTATGGCGGCTTCCGGCCCGTGCGCGAGGTCACGCTGCGCTCGGGCCACCGGATCACCGGCACGCATAACCATCGCCTGCTTGTCGCTGCCAAGGGTGGCCTCAAGTGGCGATGGCTCAATGAGATTCAGGCTGGTGACTATGTGGCCTTGCAATATGGCAGCGATCTGTGGTCCGCCCTGCCAGCTCGCTTCGGCGACTTCAGGCCATCCCCGTCCTACGGCTGCCAGAAGGATGTGACTATCCCAGTAGAGATGAGCGAGGAGTTGGCTTTTCTACTCGGGGCCTATGTTGCTGAGGGCCATGTCACCCGTGCAACCTGGACGGTCACGATCACCAATTCGGTTGATAGCGTGCTCGAGCGGGTTGCCGCCGCCTGGCGCTCGCTCTTCGGTATCGAGCCAAGAATCGTCCGTCAGGCTGGCAAGTGCCCGAACGTGACCGTGGCGTCCAAGACCATCGTTGAGTGCTTCGAGTACCTCGGTTGCGGTGAGCAGGCTTCCCAAAAGCGAGTCCCTGATGCCATCCTCCGCTCGCCGAAGTCCATGGTGCTGGCGTTCCTTCAGGGGCTTTTCCTCGATGCGTATGTCGCGTGGATGGGCTCGTCACCGAAGTTCGCCATCTGCCTGGATTCGGGTGGGCTGCTCGACGACCTGCAGGCTGTGCTCACCAATCTAGGAATCGTGCACAGCCGCATCTCAAAGTGGAACCAGGAGATGGGCAAGAGCTACGGCGAAGTGTACGCCTGTGGTGAGGAGGCCAAGCGCCTGTTGCGGATGGTCTCGTTCCTTGAGCCCCACAAGGTCGCTCGGGCTGCTGATGCTCTCGAAGCTGAGCCCCATCAGAGTACAGCAGACATTGTGCCAGGGATCGCGCCTCGTGAGTTGTATGACCTGATTCCCGAAGGGAAGTCGGGCCGAGGGGGCTATGGCTGTCGCTCCGAGTTCAGCTTCCTCTGCGATCCGCGGACCAAACACCTGAGCCGGAGGACTCTGGAACGGGTGGCAAGGGTCTCCGGTGTTCGCTTACCAGAGTGGTTGGAGACGGTCCTACGTGACCGCCTGCACTTTAGCCCGGTCGCCCAAGTAGCTGACGCAGGGGAGCGCGAGGTGTTCGATCTCTCTGTCCCCATGACACACGCCTTTGTCGGGAACGGGATCGTGAATCACAATACGATCAACATGCCGGCCGACGCCACCCTTGAGGACGTAGAGGCAGCCTACCTGCTGGCCTGGCACAGCATGCTGAAGGCGGTGGCGCTCTACCGCGATGGGTCCAAGCTTAGCCAGCCTTTGAACGCCTCATCTGATTCCGGGGAAGCGGCGGCCGGCAGCGAGGTGACGGCGGTGGCGGAAAAGGTGGCGGAACGGGTGATGGTCCGCTACCTGGCCAAACGGCGGCGGATGCCGGAGCGACGGGATGG
>JACQQM010000003.1 GCA_016207025.1 Nitrospirota bacterium
CGAGGGCGGCTGTTGTGCTCTCACTGCGCGCGTCGAACGAGCACTTTCTGAAGTGCGGGTTCCGCGAGCACAAGAGCATGACAGCCGCCCTCGCTATGTGCAGAAACTGATCTACTTTCCGAAGGCCTGTTTCAGCAGGGGCTCGATCTCCCCTTTCTTCTCCATCGGCTCAAGGATGTCGGTATCCCCGTAAAAGTTCCCATTGATGAACACCTTCGGGAGCGTCGGCCAATTGGTCATTTTGGTGAGCGCCTCCCGCTTGGCCGGGTTCGGAAGCACGTCAATGAGCTCATAGGGATACCCGTATTTGTCGAAGAACTGCATCGTCTCCCTGGTAAACCCGCACATGGGAGCCGCCTTCGTTCCCTTCCCGTAGATCAGAATCTTATGGGCTTTGATTTCTTGCTGGATTTCCTCTTCGATCGAGTCTCCCATCGGTCCGGCCTCCTCTCGATATTTGATGATTTGTTGATCTGTTGATTTGTTGATTGCCAAGTGTTCTCCATGTCCTCGATACATTCAACAGATCGGCAAATCAATAAATCAACAGATTCCGGGCTAACTTCCGTCGGTGGTTTCGGCCATCAGCTCAAGCGCATGGATCCGCCCGTCTTTCATGGGCTCGCCTAACGCCTGGTAGATCAACCGGTGCCGGTCCAAGAGCGTCTTCCCTTTAAACGCGTCCGAGACCACCCGGACGCTGAGATGATCCATCGTGCCGGTCCGGTCCGTGACGGACACCACGGCATCCGGGATGGCCCGTCGAATGTAGGTCGTCACCGCTTCATCGCTGATCACGGAGCTGCTCCACCCATTTCTGATGACGATGTGCTAGCATACCGTACCGGCGGAATCGAGCGCAATTGCCCGACGGGACGAAGGAGCGGACGCGCGGTGATCCACAGGCAGACCAAACGATTCTCTTCCACCGCGATCGTTCTGGTCGCGTTCGCCGGCTTCTTCAGCCTGATCGGTCCTTGCCCGTTACAGGCCCAGCAGGCGCTCACCATCCTCCACAGCAGCGAGCACCATGGGTGGGCTCTGCCCCTCGAGCAACGCGGAAAGAAAAAAGTCGGGGGAATGTCGGGACGCGCCGCGTTGATTGCCGCGGTGCGGCGCGAGACCGACGCCGTCCTCCTGGTGGACTCCGGCGACATCCTGATCGGGACGGCCCTGTCCACGGTCTTTCGCGGCGAGCCGGATATCAAGGCCATGAACTTGATGGGTTACCAGGCGATGGCGGCCGGCAACCATGACTTCGACTTCGGGCTGGACCACCTGCGCCGGCTCCGAGACCTCGCCCGGTTTCCGATCCTGTGCTCCAACGTGGCTGGGCGCACGGTGGAGCTGCCCTGTCGGTCGTCCGAGGTCGTCCGCGCCGGCCCCCTTGCGATCGGCGTGATCAGCCTGCTGGGCCGCAGCAACTTCCCGGACACTTTCAACCGCGAGGTCGTTAAGGTCCTCGAATTCCGCGATCCGCTCGAAACGGCGCGGTCTCTCGCACGGGAGTTGATCGCAACGCACAAGGTGGATCTGGTCGTGGCGGTCACGCACCAGGACACCGACGAAGACCTGACGCTGCTCGCCGAAGTACCCGAGATCGATGTCGTCATCGGCGGGCATACGGAAGGGTTCGAGGGCTTGCGGACCGCCCGCGCATCCGCACCGGTTGAGGAACTGGCGAACCCCGGCTCCATCCTCGTGAAAACACACCAGTACGGTCGGACCCTCGGACGGCTCGACCTGATGATTGCCAAACAGCCCGGTGCGGGCAAAGGCGCCAAGGTGGTGTGGGCAAAGGCCAGGAATCTGCCGGTGTCCGAGGAGATTGCGCCGGATCCCGCGGTCGCCGCCTTGATCGAGAGCTACAGCCGGAATCTGGAGGAACAGTCGGCCACGATGATCGGCCGCTCGCGGGAGACCCGGGACGGCGAGAGCAGCCGGGTCAGGTCTGGCGAGACCAATCTGGGCAACCTGCTGGCGGACCTGCTGCGGGCCGAGTTCGGCACCGAGGTCGCTCTCGTCAACGGGGGACAGATTCGCGACAGCATCCCGCCCGGCCCGGTGGACCTGAAGCGGGTACTCCAGGTGCTGCCGTTCAATTCTTCGATGGTCACGTTCACGATTGCCGGTCAGCAGCTTCTGCAGGCCCTCGAGAACAGCGTCAGCCAGTTACCGACAACCGCCGGCCGGTTTCTGCAGGTCTCGGGCCTGACGGTGGAGTATGATCCATCGGCGCCGGCCGGCACGCGGGTGCGCGAGGTGACAGTCGGTAGGCGCCCGCTTGAGCCCGCGCAACGCTATTCGGTGGCAACGGATGCCTTCTTAGCCGACGGGGGCGATGGCTACGCGATGTTCGCGGCGGCCGGAGACCGTATTGATCACCAGATTCCGATGCGAGACCTGTTGCTCCAGGCCTTGCGCACCCGACCTCTTTCGGCCTCTCTGGCTGGACGGATTCGGTTCGTCGAATCACCTCACCCTTCACCGCCCGCACAACCACCGCAACCGTCCCACTCCATGCCCGGCCACTGATGACACCGACCTCCAATGAAACGGCGATTCAGTGAAAAGAAGAAAGCCCGACAGGCGGTCTGGGATCGGCTGCAGGCGGAGAGACTCGCCCGCTTCCCGTTTCCTCCCCACGGGCGAATCCCCAATTTCAAAGGAGCGAAGGAGGCCGCCCAGCGCCTGTTTCGGAGGCCCCCGTGGAGCACGGCCACACGGATCAAGGTGAATCCCGACGCGCCGCAACGGTTCGTCCGAGAGGAAGCGTTGCGGCGCGGGATCGTCGTGTTCGTGCCGACGCCGAGGCTCAAGGGTGGATTCAAGCGCTTGGACCCGGCCAACATTCCAAAGGACAAAATCGCCGAAGCCGCCAGCCTCTCAAAAGGCGCCAAATGGGCTGAAGCGGTGCCGCTCACGGAACTGCCACGAGTGGATGCGATCGTCTGCGGCTCGGTGGCGGTCACACGGGACGGGCGCCGGTGTGGGAAGGGCGAGGGGTACAGTGACCTGGAATTTGCCATCCTGCGCGAGCTCGGGCATCCGCCGGTGCCGGTGGCCACAACGGTCCATGCAGTTCAAATCGTCGACGCACTGCCATGGGATCCAACCGATCTCCCGCTGTCGCTCATTGTCACCCCTGAGGAAACGATCGCGATCACACGCCCGCCGCCGGCTCCCGAGGGAATCGACTGGGATCGGCTCACTGAGGACGACCTGCGGGAAATGCCGGTGCTGGAGGAACTCTTGGAAAGCGGCCGCGGCTTCAGGCCTTTGCGACGCGGGGAACCTGCGCCTGCCCGCAATAGGGGCAGGTCTTAGCCTCCTGGGGAATTTGCTTGCCGCATCGCTGAACAATGCAGACTTTTCTGAGGGTGAGCCCCTGCTTGGTTGGCTTGCCCGGCTGAAAGATGGCCCCGCACCGATGGCAGATGAAATGAGCATCGAGGTATTGTTGCCATTCCCGGAGCTTGCGCCGATAGGGCCAGATCACTAAGACGCCGGTCCCAATCCAGGCCGTGAAAAAAATCACGACGAGCAACGGGCTCCGACTCCATCCATTCTGCGTCACGATGAGGACGGTCAGCAAGAGTCCGAGCACGAACCCCAACAAGAACCCCCACGGTTTGGCCGGGGCTTTGAGGGGAGCGACAAGCGCGGTTTGCCCTGCGCTGTCGGTGAGACCCTGCAGGCCCCTCATCATACTGAGGCGCTGGGTGTAGTCGGACGCGCAGGTGGGGCATCGAAGATCGAGAACCATCGCCTACCTCATCCCCGCGAAGTATAGCATAAACATTTTCTGAACCATCACATGCAGGGGCGCGCGACTCACGTGTTGACCTGATGGCGGCCGGATGAGCGAGCCGGTCAGATCGGCGTGATTCAAAAAACTTCGTGACTCTGCCATCGCGTTCTGCTAACGTCCTGCTCGTTTGTCCGGATTCAGGAGGAGGTGAAGAGTGTTTCACTGGGACTGGGAGAAGTTCTGGCAACGGAGCATTGGGGTGGCATTGCCCTGCGTGATCCTGTCGGTTGCACTGGATCGAAATCTGAGGGAGACGCTCATGGGCTTGTGGGATGACCCTGCTCCGCTCCGGCTGCTCTTTTTCATTTCATCGGCCTTCCTGTTTGTGGGGTTGGCGAGAAATTCCGCGCGTCTCAGAAAACGCTCCGCCAGCCATCCCGGTCAGGCGCGTCCGGACCTGCCTCATCATCGCCGGTCCGACAGCCCGACCACCCACCATCCGCACTCCGAGAGGGAACCGAACCGGGAGTCCGCCTGGGCTCATCATCCTAGCGGCGGGGGCCGGCACGTCTCTCGACCGTAATCCCCTAGGCCTCGGCCGAACTCTGCTCCACCGCTTTCCCCGGCTCCGCCTCCTGCGCCCCCTTGGTGTCGCCGGGGTGGAGGCCGTATTTCTTGAGCAGCTTGTAGAAGTCGGCTCGGTAGCGGCCGGCGAGTTGGGCGGCGCGCGAGATGTTGCCGCCGGTGAGTTCGAGCAGGTCTTTCAAGTAGCCTCGTTCGAATGCCTCGCGGGCTTCGGTCAACGTTTTCACCTGGCCTTCCGTTGACGGGTTCGCAACGGCGATCAGATCGGCGGCAATGACGTCCTCTGTGGCCAGCACCACCGATTTTTCGATCAGGTTCTCCAGCTCGCGCACGTTCCCTGGCCAGGAGTACAGCATCAGCTTCTGCATGGCATCCGGAAGGAACCCCCGGATATTCTTGTCCATCCGCCGGGCGCTCTGTTGGAGGAAGTGCTGCGCCAGCAACGGGATGTCGTCCCGCCGTTCTCGGAGCGGCGGCACCGCCAGCGGGACCACTTGGATCCGATAGTAGAGATCCTCCCGGAAGGTCCCGTTTTTCACCGCCTGCGCCAGGTCCTTGTTCGTGGCAGTGATGATGCGCACGTCCACCTTGGTGGCTGACTCGGCCCCCACCGCTCGCACCTCTCGTTCCTGGATCGCCCGCAGCAGTTTGACCTGCAGGTTGAACGGCATCTCGCCGATCTCGTCCAGAAACAGTGTCCCGCCGTTGGCGCTCTGGAACAGGCCGCG
This sequence comes from Nitrospirota bacterium, assembly GCA_016207025.1. GTDB lineage: Bacteria > Nitrospirota > Nitrospiria > Nitrospirales > Nitrospiraceae > JACQQM01. The sequence goes on from JACQQM010000003.1 coordinate 5,065, forward strand.
TTTCGACCCTTGCGCGCCCGTAAACGCTCCTTTGACGTGGCCAAACAACTCGCTCTCAAAGAGCGTTTCGGGAATGGCGCCGCAGTTGATGGCGATGAAGGGCCCGCGGGCCCGCCGGCTGTTGCAATGGATGACGCGGGCGATCACCTCTTTGCCGGTTCCGGTCTCGCCGGAGAGGCAGATCGTGGCGTCCGTATCGGCGACCTGGGCCGCCTGCTGCAGCAGGGTCTGCATCTTCTGGCTGCGGGCCACCACGTTCTCCAGCCCATAGAGCTCCTTGACCAACAACTTGAGCCGCTGGATTTCCCGGGTCATGCGAAGCTGCGCCAGGGCCTTCTCGATGCACACCGTGAGTTCCTTGTCGTCGAAGGGCTTCGTGAGGTAGCCGTAGGCCCCCTTCTGCATGGCCTGGACAGCATTGGGGATGCTCCCGTGCGCCGTCAGGATCAGCACCGGCAAGGACGGATGGACCAGCAGCAATTCCTGCATGACCTCCAGCCCATCCCGATCCGGCAGGCGCAGATCAGTGATGGCGAGATCGAACACCTCCCGACGAGCGACGGCGATCGCTTCCTCGCCGCTGGCGCAGCTCGTGACGGTGAACCCCATGGCGGTCAGCCGCATGTTGAGCAGACGGAGCAACCCCTGATCATCGTCCACGACGAGGATGCGTTCTTGTACCATCACTGTCCTTTCGGGGGATGGCTGCCCTCTGCAGGCCGCCTGGTTTTCTGTGAGGACCGCGCGGACTTGGATTTCTCCTTCATCTCCTGGTCAATCCGCTTCAAGGCTTCAAGCTGCTTCGTCAGCTCCTGAACTTTCTCGTCCCGTGCTGTCACGTCCTTCTGCCGCACCGTCGCTTCGCGTTGGAGCGCCTCGGCGGATGAGACCTCCAGTTCGAGCAGATCGTGGACCAGCCGTTCCGTGGCCTCAGCCCACGGGCTCGCTCGCCCGTCATTCGGGGGCGCATCCTCGAGCAGCCGGATCCAGATGAGGCTGGAGGAGGCCAGGTTGCTTTTGGGGGCCACGGCCACCACATCCTGGAAGTGCCGGGCCGCAACCGCCCGGTTTTCGTACAAAGCGACCAGCGCGCGGGTGAAGTGGACGCGATCGCACGAGCGCTGTTTGGCGCAGGTGGCGAGCTGGACCTCCCGCTCTCTAGCGAGGGTCTGATAGAACTTGATCTCGCGCGGGTCGGGGGCAAAGAAGGGCGAGGACGGGGGAGCGCTCACGGTTATACAGGCCGCGAGACCGGTGACGGCGGCCACGACCAGCAGCAGTCCGCCGACGCGACGGCAGTGAGTGGTCATGCGGGGACTCCTGACCGGGGCTGGGACAGGCTGAACCGGAACGTCGTCCCTTTCCCGAGCTCGCTCTCGACCTGGATCTGCCCTCCGTGCGCTTCGACCACCTTCTTGACCAGGGCCAGCCCGAGCCCGCTGCCGGCCACGGCATGCCTCGCCTGCATGCGCCCTTGGTAGAACCGCTCAAAGAGATGCGGCACATCCTCCGGCGCAATGCCCGGGCCCGTATCCGACACCGACACTCGCACGACCCCCGCCCGCGGATCGGGTTGAATGCGAAGACTGACCGTCGCCTCTTCCGGGCTGAACTTGAGCGCATTCGAGAGCAGGTTGTCCAAGACCTGTTCGATCCGGGCACTATCCGCCGACACCCACACCCGATTCGGCGGCGCGTCGGTCTGGATCTTGATGTGCCTTTCCTCGGCCAGCAGCCGGACCTTGTTCACCGATCCCTCCGCCACGCGCTTCAGATCGGTGGGCGCCATCCGGTATTCCATCATCCCGGCCTCCATTTTCGAAAGGTCCAGCAGCGTGGAGATCAGGCGGATCAGCCGCTCACTGCTGTCCGTCATGATCTGAAGCGTCTCACGCTGGGCATGGCTCAACGGCCCTGGAATCTCGTCCAGCAGGAGTTGGGTCCCCGCCCGGATCGAGGCCAGCGGCGTGCGTAGCTCATGGGAGATATGGGACAGGAACTCGGCCTTCATCTCGTCCAATTCCTGGAGCTTCTTTCCCATCCAATTGACGGTGTCCACCAACTCGCGCAAATCGCTGGGGGCTGTGATTTCGACGGAATGGCCGAATTTCCCCTGGCCGATCTGGCGGATGTGCTCCTGCAAACGTCTCAGGGGACGCAGAATGCTATAGCTCGCGACCGCGGCCAACCCCAATCCAAGCAGAACGGCCAGGACCACGAGTTGCCGGGTGATACCCTCGGCCCGCGCCGAACGGGCACGGGAATCGGTGACCAACGAGCTGACCCTCGCCTCGTGGAGATCCACGTATGTATCCAGGGTATCCGTCATCTCGTCGATCAACGCATCCCGACGGGTCTCGTACTCGTCAGCCGGAATGGGGGAGGGGGCAGTTCCGTCTGTGACATAACTCCGGAGGAGGGTTCGGTATTCCTCGTGGAGTCGCTGGGTGCTCTCCAGCAGCTTCTGGCCGTCGGGGGCGGTTTCCTGCTCCAGCAGTGCCGTCAGAGACCGGCGAAACTCCTCCGCCTCGTCATCGAAATCCCGCAGGAATGCCGCATCACGAACCGCCAAGTATTTTTTTTCGTTCCGGAGCTGCGCATAGAGGCTGGTCGTCAACCGTTTGGCTGTTTCAATGGCAGGATATTGGAAAGAGACCAGCTCGGTGCTGAGCGCGGTCAGCAGCCGGAGCTGGCTGAGCGCGTAGAAGTTGACCCCCGCCACGACGACAATGATGGCCAGGGAACCCAGGGCCAAGCGCCAGAAAATCGAGAGCTGCACGGCAGACGCTCGTATGAGGAGCGCTCCATCTATAAGAGGGACGTTCCTCTTCTTACCACTGTAGGAGAATCCATACACTCCAAGGCCGTTGGAAATCAACAAGTTTGATTGTTGTTGGTGCGCGGTGAAGGGTCACCCCTTCATAGTCCCATTTTCAACTCGTGTTCTGTTTCATCTGAATCCCTTTAAAAATAGAAGGATAGGACGTATCCGACAATTGGCACTTCGCTTGCTCACCCCTGGTCATCTGGAAAGAGCGGGCTCAACACTGGGGACCGACCCGCATGGGCATCAGGTCCCTGCGCTGAGATCGGGGCATGAGGCTCGAACACATCATCGCGGCTGCGCTCATCGGGTGGCTGGTGCTCAATCTGATCCTGATGGGCCTTGAGATCTGGTGAGCTGCCCCTCGTCCGTTTCTGACCGCGGGCCACCTCATCTCCTTATCTGCGCTTCTTCGACAACCCTCTCAAGACCCTCGCCCTTGGTCTGTCGGGCCGAGTCGCGATTTGACCGACGCCTCTCCACCAATCAATAATGCTTTCACCCACCGTGAGGGATCGTCCTCACCATGATGGCTTCTTGGACTGCTCCGGCCGAAGAATGAGGTGACCATGGAACAGAAGACACCCGACGACCCAGCGCCGATCCTGAACCGCCGAGCTTTTTTGACCGGAGCCGCCTCCCTGGTTGGACTCACGGCCGTGCAGACCGTGTTCCCGGCGGTGTCCGCTCAAATGTTGCAGCATCCGCGCAACCCCGCAATCCCGGACGACCCGACGAGGGTGCCGGGCTCGCCCCCCAGTCCCTACGGGCAACGATCCGTGTTTGAACAGGCGACGCGCCTGGCCGGTGTCGCGAGCTCGCTCACCCCGCTGCAGACCTTGCACGGAATCGTGACGCCCTCCGCTCTGCATTTCGAGCGGCACCACAACGGGGTACCGGCGATTGATCCGGCCCGACACCGCTTGCTGGTTCACGGGCTTGTCGAGCGACCTATGGTCTTTACCGTGGATGACCTGAAGCGCCTGCCTGCCGTCTCGCGGCTGGCCTTCATCGAGTGCTCGGGCAACTCCGCGGGTGAATGGCGAGAGCCTGGAGGGCAGACCGTCCAGCACACGCACGGCCTGATGAGTACCAGCGAGTGGACGGGTGTCGCGCTCGCCACGGTGCTGCGCGAGGTCGGGGTGAAGCCCGAGGCGACCTGGATACTGGCGGAGGGAAGCGACGCCGCCGCCATGACGCGCAGTCTCCCCCTCGCTCCCGTGACGGGGGAGGCACTCCTCTGCTATGCCCAAAATGGTGAGGCCCTTCGCCCCGAGCAAGGCTATCCGTTGCGGCTTGTCCTTCCCGGCTGGGAAGGAAATGCCTGCATCAAATGGTTGCGGCGGCTCAAACTGGGGAACGCGCCGTTCATGACGCGGGAGGAAACCTCGCACTACACGGACCTCATGCCGGACGGAACCGCGCGGCAATTCAGCATGGTGATGGAGGCCAAGTCCGTCATCACCAGTCCATCGGGAGGCGACCGGATTCAGCGCGGGTTCGTGGAGATCCGCGGGCTGGCCTGGAGCGGGCGAGGGCGCGTGACGCACGTGGACATCAGCACGGATGGCGGGCGCACGTGGCAGCCGGCCCGGCTCCAAGAGCCCGTGCTGCCAAAATGTCAGACGCGGTTTCTCTTCCCGTGGAGATGGAATGGACAAGAAACGATTCTCCAGAGCCGCTGCACCGATGAGACCGGCTATGTCCAACCGAGCCGCCAGGCCTTGATCGCGGTCAGGGGGGTGCACTCCATCTACCACTACAATGCGATCCAAAGCTGGAAGGTATTACGCGATGGGGGTGTCCACAATGTCCACGTGTAGGACCTGGCTTCTTGCCGCAATTGGTGGCTTCGGGATCGTGGCGGCCCTCACGTGGGCGGGCGTAGCGCCGCAAGAGAGTCCGTCAGGCTATGGCCTGGGCCGACCGGCCGCAGAGGCAGAGGTTCGAGCCTGGAACATTGATGTGTCCCCAAACGGGGAAGGGTTGCCGCCCGGCCGCGGGACAGCCAAACAGGGGGCGCAGGTCTATGCGGCTAAGTGCGCGATGTGCCACGGGCCGACTGGAGTAGAAGGCCCCATGGACAGACTGGTTGGAGGCCAGCGCACGCTGAAGACCGCCAAGCCGATCAAGACGGTGGGAAGCTACTGGCCGTACGCGACCACGCTGTACGACTACATTTACCGGGCGATGCCCTATACGGCCCCGCAATCCCTGATGCCGGATGAAGTCTATGCCGTCGTCGCCTGGATCCTGTACCGAAACGGCATCATCGCCGAAGGCGTTGTAATGGACGCCACCACGCTGCCCGCCGTCCGCATGCCCAATCGGGACAGCTTTGTGCCTGACCCGCGCCCGGACGTGCCGAAGTGAGCTGATTCAAAAGTCCGGCTCGATCTGAAATCGACACCAGCCGAGCAGCGCAAACCTCCCTAACGATACCGACTCCGCAACGCCGCGCGCGCCACGCCCCGCTCCGCGATGTGTGATTGCAAGACCTGACCCTCAACTTCAATGCTCAACTTCTCAACTTTCTCAACTTTGCTCAGTGACCTTTTTGGGCCTCACAAGTTTCCTCTAACACTACGCCGCGCGCCTCGCCAAGCGCCGCGAACTCCGTAGAAATGACGCCAGACCCCGTTTCCTCGACGCGGTGTTAAGCCCCTCGGATGGACTTGCACGACCGCGCTTGAGGCTTCCAAGCATCTCGGCACGCTGGGTGACAGAAGGCACCCTTTGGAGTAGACTCAAGCTGGAAACCTGGGGTGACCGCCATGGCAGACAGAAGATATCGCCAGCAAGGGTATAGGGAATCCGCAAATGAGGGGAAGGGAAAGCCCGAGGGGCCGTCCGCATCGCGTACGCCCGGGATGCTTCAAAGTCAAACCGTCTCCCGCTGCGTAGACTGCGGAACGCGACTCCCGTCGTTGACCGATTTGCTCGGCCAGTGTCCCAAGTGCAGATCAGAGCTGCATTCCTGCCAGCAGTGCGCCCACTTCGATCCAGGCCACCGGTTTGAGTGCACCCAGCCTGTCCCGGAGCGCATCTCCGACAAGCGCGCTCGCAACGAATGCACCTTCTTTGCGCTGCGCGTCACGGTGGAGCGCCAAACGTCGTCGGGATCAGGGCACCCTGAAGACGCTCGACGCGCGTTCCACAATCTCTTCAAGAAGTAGCTTGCCAGGGCGACCGCCCCGCCGAGCCCCGCCTCGCTCCGAAATTGCTGAGATATCAAAGTCTGACCCCAATTCCCTCACTGAGGTGGCCCCAATTTCACCCCGCAC
>JACQQM010000025.1 GCA_016207025.1 Nitrospirota bacterium
AGGCGTGATGCTGTCCGGTGCGCGGATTGAACCAGGCGTCCAGGATCTTGACGTTCTCGAGCACCTTATCGGTGGAAACGCGTGTGAGCTGATCGAGCGTCAGGCGTCGCTCGGTGTTTGCCTGCCCACGATTCTCGAACAGCAGGAACGACTCCCAATCGCGCGATCGGGCGTTCACTTCGGCTTTGAAGATCTTGGCGACCGCTGCGTAGGCACGCTCGGCCGCGACCGCCTGCGTGTCAGCCTGCCCGACGCCGATGAGATACTGATCGGATGGATACTCCCGGCTCGCCCCTTCGATCCAGGACGGCACTGGGCCGTGGCCGGTCCGGGCACACCCCACGAGAGAGCCGGCCAAGACAACCGTCAACGCAATCAGAAGCGCACCGGTCTGCCGCATCAATTTCCCTTCAATCAGGGCACCACCCGTTCCGTGAAGACCCTGGTTTCTCCTTCCTGCAACGTCACCGCATGGACGGACACTTGACCCACGACGCCGCCATTCCGACCCACCGGACGGACCCGCAGCTCGTACGCCCCCGGCGGCACCCACAGCCGCGCAATCTGGACCTCGTCCGGGAGCGTCCGCCAGCTCCGTTTATCCGCTTCCTCTGAACCGACGGCCAAGGCCTTCGCTAGGCTGCCCACGAGGAACCCCACCAGAGGCCCAACGTCCCTTCCGGCGGCCGCGCGCGCGCCCCGACCGATGCCCTCGGCCAGCGCATATTTAACCGCCGCTCTGGCCACCGCTTTCACCGAGAGGCTGGGGAACCGATCGGCGAGACTCTTCTCGGCAAGGTTGGTCAGGTTCTGCGCCAACACCGTCCTGTCGCTGAAGGTTCCCCCTTCTCCGGATACACTGACTTCCTCGTACGCCACCTGCGTCTTCTGCGGAACCAGCACCGGCAACGCCACCCGAACCACATGGCCATTGAGGCCGTACAGCAGACTTTCCGCCGCACGGCTGTCCTGATTGCTCGTCCCCACTGCCCGTTTGGTCAACAGGACCAGGTTCAGCGCGTCGAAGCTGATGGGAAGGTCAATGAACCGGTCTTCCTTCCTCGGCGCCCAGCCATTATAGCTGATCACGACAATCTGAGCGAGCCGCTGCGTCTCAGCGATCGGCCGCCATGCGACGTCCGCAAACGCTTGGCGATATTCCTCGTGCTCTTGGTTCAAGTGGAGCGCGTCCGTCACGCGCAGCAGGTCGGCGGGGAGCATGGAGGGAACCGGCGCGCGAGCCCATGAATGCGCCTGGCGGTATGCCTCCAGCGCCTTCCGGTACGCGATGAAGCCATTGTTCACATCACCCGTGGCTTCGTAAAGAATACCGGTAAGGTAGCGGGCAAACGCATCGTCGCGGTACGTCCCCTTCTCGCCGGCCTGGTCGGACAACACATTTAACCGATGGTCGATCCTTCTGGCTTCCACCAGCGCCTCAGTCCAGTTTCCCACCACCGCATAGTTCAGCGCCTTCAGCACGTTGATCATCACCTGTTCAAACGGCTCTCCTTCAAAGGGCAACTCCGTGTCATTGATCAGAAACGCCTTGGCTTCCGCGCGAAGCCGGCGCGTATACAGCCGCTCTATCGCTTGCTCCGCCTGTTCCAGCATCACATTGCTGTCCTGATACCGACCAGCGAGGTGAAGGGTCATGCCGCGGTCCATCCAGTACAACACCCGGCTCTTGGATCCGTACTCACGTTCGGCCTGTTCGACGATCTGATCGGCCCGTTTCGCATCTCCGGCGCGTAGGCTTTGCTCCACGAGGACATAGCGGCTGGTGGTTGGCCCGCACCCCTGGATAACGGCCAGCGTCACCATCAGCGCTACGAACCACACCCCGCCCCGCAGGAAAGCCGGCCAGACAACCAGACGCGGAACTGTCGCGGAAGGTGAGGAGAAGAATGAGGTGGAAAGGCTCAACAGAATGCGTAGGATTTAAAAAAGCATGCGTTTACGTTCGACGACTTTTTTGATCTTCTTTTGGCCGAACCAAGACTTCACGTTGTTTTCCAGATCAATCATCTCCAGATCGACCTGGTAGAACACAGCCTTGACCCCTTCCGCCTCGTCCAGAATCGTGGAGATGTTCCCTTTCAGCATGAAGTCGGCGCCGATTTCTTTGCCGGGCGCTTTCTGGGTATCCTCGCGCGCGTGCGCGGCTTGCTCGCGCCGCTCCTCACGAATCTCCTCGCGCTCGCCTTTGCCAGCGACGAAGGTCACCTTTTGGGAATTCGTCAACTCGCGCGACAGATCTGTGATGAAGGTCTGAACGTTGATGTGGTCGTGGCTCCGGTTCACGATCGAACCGACCACCACCACGGGTTGCCGGCTCTTCGCCCGGACATAGTTCTCCAGCCAAGGACTCCCAAGCGCCTCCTTGACCATCGCTTCGGCCACCAGCCGGGAATCGGTGTCATTCCACCGCCCGCTCAGGTCCGTGACCACGCCCTCATCCACCCTGGTCACCTTAGTCCCGCTCGAGCAGCCGCCCAGCGCCAGCAGCAACGTCGGCGCGAGCATCACCAGCGACAGGGCTCGGACCCCGCCTTCCATCCGCATCCCAAGATCACGCAGCACAGTCTCTCTTGCTCCCACGCGCCAGGGGGGCCTGACTCAGCCTTCACTACTTCGCGTTGGCCCGTTTCTCCTCTTCCTTTTCGAGGCGGTCGAATAAGCGTTCCCCGTTCTTGCGCACGAAGTCGCGCACCTGGGCGTTTAATTCTTTGGATTGCGCAATCGCGTCCTGCATGTCTTTGAGGGACATTTTCGCCAGCACGTAATAGGTCCCGGTCTTTTCATCCTTGTAGCGTTCCGAGGGCCGGACACCGCTGAGGGTCCCCGAGGCAAAGGTTTTAATCGCGCGCTCCACATTCTGCTCTTCAGCGGACTTGGTGAAATCAGCCGCTGTGGTGGAGGCTGCATAATCGCGCATCAGATAGGCGGAGTAGGTTTCGAAATTTTTGATCAGCTCAGCCCGCGCCCTGTTCTCGGCCGCTTCCCACGCCAATGGTTCATTCTTGACCCCGACGATCGAACCGACTCCATAGAACACCCGGGTATCTTTTTCGTTGTACGGGCCTGATCCCTTTTTGACCCAGGACGGCGCCCCGCCGCAGGCAGTCGCTGCAACCAGTATGGCGACAGCCAGCCCACTGCCCACCAGTCTAGACAGTATCGTATTGTTCGAGATCATACGGCTCCTCCTTCCTGGCAGCCTGACCGATCGGACCCATCCCTGCACAGCGCCCTTTCGTCCAGTACTGAGGTAACTCAGACACCATCAACCGCGCTCGACATCCAAAAAATTATACTGATTCATGCTAACATGCGTCCCTAGGCCTGTCAACGCAGCGACGGCCCGCTACTTACACGAGTCAGAATGGTTTTTCCTTTAGCCGACTGGCGTTTCAGTCTCACGCAACCCAACGCAGGGAGGAAGTCCGGTGGCAGAAGTAAAAATTCAGGACGGCATCATCAAGGTCATCGAACTGGAAATCCAGGATCCCAAGGCTGCCGCGGTGCTGGCAGAATATCCGGAGGCCCGCTGGACAGAGGTGACGCGACGGGCTATCAAAATCGGCTTGGGCTATCTCAAGGGTGGGGCGCAGGACTGAGGGGATAGAACTATTGCTTGGGAGCAGGCGGCGCGGCTCCCGCCTTTTGCAGATAGTCTCTCACCCGATTCTCGGTCCCGCCAGTTTCGAGGTATCGCTGGTACGCCTCGACCGACTTTTTCTGATCCTTGAGATCCTCGGCGTAGAGGTCGCCGAGCGTGAGATACACATCCGAATAGGTCGGGTTCACGGCAACGGCTTGGAGCAAGGCTCGTTCGGCCTCAGGAAACCGCCCCTTCTTTTGCAGCACCAGCCCCAACGTGTAGTGCGAGTCCGGGTTGGTCGGCGCATGCTTCACGGCCAGCTCAGCCGCGACCAACGCTTCGTTCAGATCAGGCAACATTTCCAAGTACACGTAGCTTTTGAGCACGTAGGCATCCCCGTACTTGGGGGAATACTCGATTGCCTTGTTCAGCCGCTCGAGAGCTTCCTGCACGGATTTCTGCTGCTGTAAGATCGAGAATGCTCGCTCGTACTCCTCCTTAGCCGCCGCCGTCCGTTCGGCCTCGGTCTTGGGCTCCGGTCCAGCCCGGTACGCGCTCTTCTTTCCTTCGACCAGCACGGTATCGCCATCGCCATCCAACCGTGCGAATTGGGGATGCTGCGCGCCACCGGTCATGGCCTCCACCTGCTGCTTCACATAGGCGCCCAGTTCGCTGGCCATCACCCATCCATTCTTATTTTCATCCGCGGCGCCCTTTAAGCCCGTCAGGAGAGCTTGGACGAACACCCCCTGCCCTTCTTTCCGGGCCAACGCCTCTCCCTTGTTGGCAGCCGTGAACACCTGAACCGCGCGCTTGTCCGTTTCATCTTCGGGGGACAGACGGCCTTCAAGAGAGAGTTGCTGGGGAGGCGTGACCTCCCAGCCGCTCACACCCGTGTCAAGCAAGAACAGAACGTGTTTGGACATCACCCGACGCGAGAAGCCTTTTAAATCGTCCAGCGTGATGGCCTTGGAAGCATTGGCGACCTGCGCGTCCCACGGCACAAGATAGCCAAGTTCCTTTCCGTGCATATCGCGGGTTACGCCAGCGTGGCCCGCAAAAAACAGGACCACGCGGTCCTGGCGACCCACCTTGCGAGGCAAATCGTTGTCCAGGATTGATTTCAGGTTCCTGAACCGGGCGTCCTTGTCATAGACCTCGACCACTTCGTCAAATCCGAGCTGCTGAAGGGCTTGGGCAACGGCCTTGCCGTCAGCCACTGCTCCGCTCAGTTTTGGGGCGACCTGGTAATCATCGATTCCGATCACCACCCCCCAGGACTTGTAATACAACCCTTCCGGCCGGCCGATCTGGCCGTCCACCGTCGGCACGGTTGTGAGCGCCAGCGCGATAGCCAGCACTGGAGTGCCTGCTCGTTGAAGGATTTTCATGGGAGATTGTCCTGCAAGGCGGGACCCACGTCGCACCTCATTCGCACTGCAACCCGGCTCTGGGGTTCATGCTACCCTTCAGCTCTTTTCACTGTCAAGCAACACACCCTTGAACATAGCCAGCGGCTTGATCATAATGATGCGCACTGCGGCGAAAGACGGATCATGCGGGCAGGAGCGTTTCTATGGAAAAGATAGACGAGAAACTTGACAGTCTGCTGCGTGTGGACCGGGTGGTGCATCCCACCCCCGAGGTCAAGGCCCAGGCTCATATCCAAGATTACGAAGCGGAGTACCGCCGGTCCATCGCCGACCCGGAGGCGTTCTGGGGCAAGGTGGCCAAGGAGCTCGAATGGTTTACGCCGTGGGAAAAGGTCCTGGAGTGGAACTACCCGTGGGCCAAGTGGTTCCTGGGGGCTACCTGCAACATTTCCTATAACTGCCTGGACCGGCACGTGAAGACGTGGCGAAAAAACAAAGTGGCGGTCATCTGGGTGGGGGAACACGGAGAAGAACGGATCTTCACGTACGGCGAACTCTCTCGGCAGGTCAACCGTTGCGCGAACGCGTTGAAGGCGCTCGGCCTGCGAAAAGGCGATCGCGTTTCGATCTATCTGCCCAAGATCCCCGAGCAGATCGTGGCGATGCTGGCGTGTGCCCGCATCGGAGCGATCCACAGCGTCGTGTACTCGGGGTTCAGCGCACCGGCGCTGGAAAGCCGCATTCAAGACGCGGAGTCGCGGGTCGTCATCACGGCCGATGTGGGCTACGACCGGGCCAAACGCATCGACCTCAAACGCGTCGTGGATCAAGCGGTCGCCAATTGCCCGTCGGTCGAGTCCGTGGTGGTGGTCCGGCGGGAACGCCCTGGCATTCCCCTGGCGGGCCCGAAGGAGCTCGACTGGAATGACTGGCTTGAAGGGGAAAAGGCAGTCTGCGAGGCTGAGCCGCTCGACTCCGAAGCACCCCTCTACATCTTGTATACCTCAGGCACAACCGGCAAGCCCAAAGGGGTGGTGCACGTGCACGGCGGCTACATGGTCGGCACCTACATCACCACCAAGTATGTCTTCGATCTCAAGGAAGAAGACGTGTATTTCTGCGTGGCCGACCCGGGTTGGGTCACAGGCCATAGCTATATTGTCTATGGTCCGCTCCTGAACGGAGCCACGATCCTGACCGCCGAAGGAAAGCCCGACTATCCGAATCCCGGCCGATGGTGGCAGCTCATCGAGCGGTACGGCGTCTCCATCTTCTACACGACGCCAACCGCGATCCGGCTGCTCATGAAGTATGGAGAGGAATGGCCGAAGAAATATGATCTCTCGACGCTCCGGGTCCTCGGCACCGTCGGCGAGCCGATTAACCCGGAGGCCTGGGAGTGGTACCACCGCGTCACGGGGGGGACACGCCCCATCATGGACACCTGGTGGCAGACCGAGACCGGCATGATCCTGGTCACACC
>JACQQM010000028.1 GCA_016207025.1 Nitrospirota bacterium
TATGGCCATACCTTTCCGGTCTTGATGGATCAGGACAACCGGGTGGCCAACATGTATGGGGTGTTCGGTCTGCCGGTGAGCGTGTTCATCGACGAGACCGGCACGGTGCAGGAATACGTCAAAGGGGGCCTGCTGACCGAACGGAAGATTCAGGAAGTTGTGGATCGCATCAAGGCCCGCCCCCAATCGAAGACCGCCTCGATACATTGATTTCACTCGTCGCTCCGTTTATAGTCCGAGAGCCGAATATCCTCATTGTTGCGGCGTGCAACGGACCTAGCGCGCGTTATTCATGACGGTTCGTCACGAAATCGCGAAGTCGCCAAGCGAGAGGGGCGAGCCCGCCCGCCAGCATGCCATTCAAGCGCATGCTGGCTTGTCGCAGCGGCGAATCCGCGATTGCAGTAGAAGCGTTCATGAATAATGCGCGCTGAGAAGGAGCGGTGTGGTGATGAAACTGCAGACCCGAATCAGGGCGAGCGCACTGATCCTGCTGTCAGGGGTGGTGGTGTTCGGTCACTGGCACCCGGCGCCGGTCCAGGCAGCGCCGGTCGATGCCGCCACCCAGCAGTATCTCCAGGGCGCCAAGCTGTTCCAGCAAGACAATCACGACGGTGCCATTGCGGCCTTGAAGAAGGCCGTCCAACTCCGGCCCAAGTTTCCCGAAGCCTATCATTTGCTGGGCCAGGTCTACTTCGAAGGCAAGAGGCGGCCCTCGGACGCGATTTCGGCTCTCAGACAGGCGATCCTGTTCAAGCCTGATTACGCTGAGGCGTATTACCATCTCGGCCTTATCTATCAGGCTCAGGGCAAGTTCGCTGATGCCGAACAGGTCCTGAGGCGCGCCATCGAAATTTCCCCACGGTACGAAGAGGCCTACTGGGTCCTGGCCCGGCAGTTCCAACGAAATCGTGTGAACGACAAGGCGATTCAGGTGTATCAGACGTTGTTGTCCATTAATCCGAATCATACAGGCGCGTTATACAGCCTCGGGACCATTTATGACGTAATCGGCGAAAACGGCAAGGCACGTGAAATGTTGGAGCGGCTGACCAAAATCGATCCCAGTCATCCGGACGGCTGGTATTTGCTGGGACGCATTGAGGAAAAAGAAAACCATCTCACGAAGGCCACGGAAGCCTATCGAATGGCCGTCGCAGCCAAACCGGACCTCGTGGACGCGCATTACAATCTCGCGTTCCTCTATCGGAGCGACGGGAAGTTACAGGAGTCGGCCAAACGGTTTCAGGAAGTGATCAGGCTCAGGCCGGAATATGCCGAAGCCCATCTGAACCTCGGCGGTCTCTACGCGAGTATGAACAAGCTGCATGAAGCGGAAGAGGAATACGAGACGGCCGCGTCCTTGAAACCGAACATGGCCGAGGCCCATTACAGTCTGGGGTTGTTCTACGAGCTGCACCAGAAAGATATGGTCCGGGCGCTCGCTCACTACCGGAAGTATCTGGAGCTCGGCGGGAAAGACGAGCGAGTGGAGCGAATCATTGGGCAGGTGGGAAGGTGACGCGGGTTACGGCGGGCAGCGTCCATCAGGTCAGTTCACCACCACTGGCCGTACCTGTGCCATGGCCCACGGTAGGGGGAGAGGCTCCAGTAAGGGTACGTCATTGACGGGGGTGGATAAAACCTGACAAGGGGCTGGGGCCAGACTTTGATCGTTTTGACTTCCAAGAGGGGATAGAGATACTCGGTTTCGTCGAGCGGAAGGGTCATCTCCCCGATCACTTCACCCACCACGGTGATGCGCGTCCCTGGTGGGATCGTTGCCGGGTCCAGGAACTCTCGCTGCAGGACCAGGAACCGTCCTTGTGAGGCGGTCCGGTCCGTCCCGGGTTCAAGCGAACGCTCAAGGGGCAATTGCAGCACCTCGATGCGCGTCCCCTGCTTCAACCGCTTCGCGGCCAAGGTCTCGCCTCCCAGCACCACGAGGCGGCCTTTGTAGGAATTGGGAGATTCCTTGAGCTGGCTGAACGTCAGAGTCCGATCGAGTTGGCTCTCCAGGGATGCCGGAACGACATTGTAGGAAGCGCAGGCGGACAGCAGAATCGAGAGGATCAGCCACATCCATGAGCGGCGCATCGTGCATTCATTATACCAAAGACATCGCAAGGGACCGTTGGATACCCGACGCTGTTCTGAGACGATGAGTAAAACAGGACGGCAGACGGACAAGGAGTTGGCTCTATGAGAGATCGGGCACACTGGGTCGGTTGTGCGGCGGCAGCGGTCCTCGCGAGCGTATTGGGAATGTCGGGGACGGTGTCCATGACTGTGGCGGCGACGGCCGGGCTGAAAGGGAAATTTATCGAGCTAAAAGAACCGTCCACGCA
>JACQQM010000024.1 GCA_016207025.1 Nitrospirota bacterium
CGCGTGTTTGTCACGACACTGACGGACGGCCAGCATGCGGCGGATGCGTTTGCAGGGCTCACGAAGGCGTCCGGGTTTATCCGCTCGGAGTTGGGCCGGCGGCTGCATTTGCGGTATACGCCCGAACTCATCTTTCAGAAAGATGTCAGCGGCCCCCGCGGGGACCGCGTCCTGACCCTCCTGGACAGTCTGGAGGCGCGCAGGCGGGAAGACCGACCGCCGAGCGCACGGGATTCGGTCACGGACACAGACGATGTCACGCACTGAAGGAGCGCGCGTGGTCATGGCAACGCGCATGAGAGAGGCTGCGGGGTCCACTCTCGGGGACGGCGTCCTGAACGTCAACAAAGCGAGGGGCTGGACGTCGCACGATGTGGTGGCCAAGCTTCGGGGCATGCTCGGGGGACCGAAAATCGGCCATGCCGGCACGCTCGATCCGGCAGCCACCGGTGTGCTCCCGGTGTTGGTGGGTCGTGGGACGCGCATTGCCGAATATCTCATGGACTGGGACAAGGAGTATCGGGCGGTCTTGCGCCTGGGCGAGACGACTGATACGCAGGACGCCACCGGGACCGTTCTCACGCAGCACGCCACGACCGGCTTGACGGAGGACGCGATCAGGGGGGCCATCGCCAGATTCCAGGGCCGCGTCGCGCAGGTGCCGCCGATGTATTCGGCCGTGAAGGTCGGCGGGGTTCCGCTCTATAAGGCCGCTCGGGCCGGCCGGACGGTCCCGCGAGAATCGCGCGAGGTGACGGTGCACGGTATCGACGTGCTGGGCGTCGTCGGTCGCGATGTCTCGCTCCGCATCGTGTGCTCGAAGGGCACTTATATCCGAACATTGTGCGCGGACATCGGGGAGGCGCTGGGCGTGGGCGGGCATTTGTTGGCGTTGGAGCGGCGGCGGGTCGGACCGCTGACGCTCGAACGTGCCCTCAGCGTGGAAGACGTCGGCTCCAGGCTCCTGGCCGGCCTGTTGGTGGAGGACCTGATGCCGCTGGACACGGCCCTGCAGGCCTTGCCGGCGCTGGTCGTAGATGAAGCGACGGCGGGCCGGGTGCTGCATGGGGTGCCGGCGCCCGCTCGATCGGTGCGATGGGAGGGAGGAGGCAGCGGAGCGGAGCTTCCGGCCGAGCAACCGGTCCGGTTGAAAGATCCGTGGGGGCGTTTGCTGGCGATCGGCATGGTGCCTGCGGGGGGCCTGCGGCCCGAGCGATCGGTGGAGTCGTCGGAACTCGCGGTGTCGATCCTGAAAGTGTTGGCGGACGCATAGGTTGTAGAACACGCAACGATAGGAAGAATGGAGGACAGCACGATGGCGTTGGTCAAAGAAGCGAAGGCGGAAGTGATCCGGCAGTACCGACAGCATGAGGCCGATACCGGTTCTCCTGAAGTGCAGATCGCGGTTCTGACGAACCGCATCGCCTATCTGACGGATCATTTTAAGTTGCACAAGAAGGATCATCATTCCCGGCGAGGGCTGTTGCAGTTGGTCGGCCGTCGCCGGCGACTGCTGGATTACTTGCGTCGGGTTGATGATGGCCGGTACCGCGCCGTGTTGGAACGGGTGGGGATCCGGAAGTAACACACCACCCGAGAGGGCTCTCGTGCCAGGGCGCGGGAGCCAAGTCGGGGCTGTCGCACAGGTGAACACGGACATAGATTCAGTGATGAACGCAGAATGATGAGCGATGAATGGGGGAGTCTGATGTCTTCCATTCATCATTCAGCACGCATCATTCATCGTTGCCCTGAGTCTATTTCTGTGGGCATCTGTGGGGCAGAGAGCCAAGAGGAGATTGTAGAGATGGTGCATGTGGTTGAAATGGATGTGGCGGGCCGGCGCCTCCGGCTGGAGACGGGGCGCGTAGCCAAGCAGGCAAGCGGCGCGGTCCTGGCGTCGTATGGGGACACCGTCGTGCTGGCCACGGCGGTGGCCTCCCAGACTGTCAGGCCGGGAACCGATTTTCTGCCTCTGACGGTTGATTACCAGGAGAAGGCGTTCGCGGCCGGTAAAATCCCGGGCGGATATTTCAAGCGCGAAGGACGGCCGTCGGAGAAGGAAGTGTTGACCAGCCGGCTCATCGATCGCCCGATGCGACCCCTCTTCCCGGAAGCGTATTACTACGAGACGCAGGTGATCGCGTCGGTGCTCTCGGCGGACCAGACCGGCTCATCGGATGTGGTCGGGATCACGGCCTCATCGGCGGCGCTGACAATCTCGGATATCCCGTTCGAGGGACCGGTCGCCGGCGTGAAGATCGGCCGGGTCAACGGGCAGTTCGTGATCAACCCGGACCTTGAAACGCTGGAAACCGGCGACCTCAATCTGGTGGTCGCCGGCACGGCCGATGCGGTCATGATGGTAGAGGGCGGCGGGAATGAGCTGCCGGAATCGGTCATGATCGACGCGATTGAGATGGCCCATGCCGAGATCAAGAAAATCGTGGCCAAGATTCTCGAGCTGAAGGCATTGGCGGGAAAGCCGAAACGGACGGTCCAGGCCGAGCAGATTGATCCGGCGTTGGCCGACGCGGTGCGCCAGCTGGTGGCCGCGCCGATCCGCGAGGCCGTCCTGATTCCCAACAAGACCGCCCGTCAAGAGCGGCTGGATCAGATCCTGGAAGACACGATCGAGAAGCTGAAAACGGACGATCCCGATCGAAGCCGGCACATCAAGCTGGTGTTTCACTCGCTGGAGTACTCCGAAGTGCGGAACATGGTTCTGGAGCGCAAGGTCCGGGCGGACGGCCGCGGGCCGACCGACATCCGCCCGGTGACCTGCGAAGTCGGGGTGCTGCCGCGGACCCACGGCTCCGCGCTCTTCACGCGAGGGGAGACGCAGAGCCTGGCGGTCGTGACGCTCGGCACGACGGAGGACGAGCAGCGGATCGATGGGCTGGAAGGGGAGTATTACCGGACCTTCATGCTGCACTACAACTTCCCGCCGTTCAGCGTCGGGGAGGCGCGGCCGCTCCGTTCCCCGGGACGACGGGAGGTGGGACACGGGGCGCTCGCGGAGCGCGCGCTGCGGCCGGTCATCCCGAGCAAGGAAACGTTTCCGTATACGTTGCGGCTGGTGTCGGACATCCTGGAGTCAAACGGCTCCTCTTCGATGGCCACCGTCTGCGGAGGTACGCTGGCGCTGATGGATGCCGGGGTGCCAATCAAGGAGCCCGTCGCCGGAATTGCGATGGGGCTGATCAAGGAAGGCGACCGCGTCCTGGTGCTGTCCGATATTCTGGGCTTGGAAGACCACCTCGGCGATATGGATTTCAAGGTGACCGGCACCAAGCATGGCGTCACGGCGCTGCAGATGGACATCAAGATCGCCGGCATCACGCCGGCCCTGATGCGCCAGGCGCTGGACCAGGCTCGTCAGGGCCGGCTCTACATCCTGGAGCGGATGAAGGAGGCGTTGGCGGAGCCGCGACAGAATCTCTCGCCGTTCGCGCCCCGCATCTTCACGATGAAGATCAAGCAGGACAAAATCCGCGACGTGATCGGGCCGGGAGGAAAGATGATCCGCAGCATCATCGCGGAGTGCGGGGTGAAGATCAACGTGGAGGACACGGGCGATATCGCGATCGCGGCGGTGGACGAGGCGTCCGCCCAAAAGGCAATCGACATGATCAACCGCCTGACGGAGGAAGTCGAGGTCGGGAAAATCTACCTGGGGACGGTGCGGAAGATCATGGACTTCGGGGCGTTCGTGGAGATCTTGCCGGGCACGGATGGGCTGGTGCACATCTCGCAGCTCGCGCACCATCGCGTGAAATCCGTGTCGGATGAGGTCGCGGAAGGCGATCAGGTGATGGTGAAGGTGCTCGAGATCGACAAGCAGGGGAAGATCCGTCTCAGCCGGAAGGAGGCCATGGCTCCGCCGGCAGCGTCCTCTGCGAAAGAGCCGGCGGCCGGGTAACCGTCTGGCGGGTGAAAGCGGCGTGTATCGGAAGATCGTCCTGGAGAACGGCGTGCGGGTCGTCACCGAGCGGATGCCGGCGATCAGGTCGGTCGCGATCGGCATCTGGGTGAACGTGGGATCCCGCGATGAAGGGGCCGGAGAGGAAGGCCTGTCCCACTTCGTCGAGCACATGTTCTTCAAGGGAACCCGGAGCCGGTCCGCCAGCCAGATTTCGCGTGAAATCGACGCATTGGGCGGCGAGATGAACGCCTTTACCACCCGCGAGACGACCACCGTCTACGTGAAGGTCTTGGATCAGCAGGTGAAGCCGGCCCTCGCCTTGCTCTCGGATCTGTTCCATCACTCCCGGTTCGCCGCCAAGGACGTGGAAAAGGAAAAGCAAGTGGTACTGGAAGAGATCCGGATGGTGCAGGACGACCCTGAGGACCTCGTCCAAGAACTGCACGCCGAGCAGACGCTCACACGACATCCGCTAGGTCGGCCCATTCTGGGGGATGCGGCCACCATCCAGGGCTTGCGCCGGGAGCAGCTCCTGCAGTACCTGCAGACCCATTATCATCCGAGCCAGACGGTGGTGGCCGTGGCGGGCAATTTCGAGCTGAAGAAATTGCTGCCTTTGCTCGAGTCCACCTTTGGCTCTTTTCAACGTACGGGCCGGCCTCGGCTGAACCGCTGGCCGCCGGAAGTCAACGGGGGGCTAATGGTCCGTCAGAAACCGCTTGAGCAGGCGCACCTCTGCCTCGGTCTCCGGGGGGTCCCGATCAACCACAAGGAGCGGTTCGCGGCGCAGGTGCTCAACGCCGTGCTGGGCGGGAGTGTCAGCTCTCGCCTGTTTCAAGAGATCCGGGAGAAGCGAGGGCTCGCCTACTCCATTTTCTCCTACCTCTCCTGCTTCACGGACGGGGGGACGTTGACAATCTATGCGGCCACTCGCCCGCGCGAAGCGCCACGAGTCGTCGAACTCACCTGCCGGGAGATCCGGCGATTGCGCACGGCGGGCGTGGATCGGACTGAACTGGAGCGGGCCAAGAACCAGATGAAGGGCGGTCTCATGCTCGGCCTGGAGAGCTCGCACAGTCGGATGAGCAAACTCGCGAAGGATGAACTGCATCAAGGCCGACACGCCTCACTCGAGGAGATGATCGCCGAGATCGATCGCGTGTCGGCCGATCAGGTGCTCCGGCTCAGCCGCGAACTCATTGACCTCGACCATCTTTCCGTCACGGCACTCGGACCGGTTTCACGCCGATCCCTCCAGTCTGTCCTGAATTGACCGGTCCCACCCCATAACATTTCATAACTCATTGTCATACCA
>JACQQM010000020.1 GCA_016207025.1 Nitrospirota bacterium
CGGTTGTGGTCCAAGAGGACCCTGTCCAGTACTGCGGACCGCCGTCATCATCGCGTAACCTGATTAGGACCTCCTGGACCTTAGTGAAAGGCGGTGAATTAGGCGTTTCCGTGGCCGTGCCTTGAAGATTAGGCAATGGGTTGACAGGGGAATGGAAATCGCCGTTTGAAACCGGCACAGTCACCAGCGTCGTGGGCGGATCCGTGTCATAGAGCCACCTCATTTGATTGGCCGTATTTTGGATGTTGCCGGTCACATCCTTGGCCCGGACTTGAATGGTGACTGTGGCTCCGGAAACACCCCAATCGCCCGGCAAGCTGGTATAACCCCAAGTGGATGAAGCAACGCCTGTGGATGCCGCCAGAACAAACACGCTTGTGCTCACCCCAGGCGCCATCCAGGCGGCGCCGGTCCAGTACGAGGCCGTCCCCCCTCCGGTCTGCGTGCTGATTTCAAGGACCGCCTGATACGCGCCCGAACCGCCTGCAGTATCCGTTATGGTCCCGGAAGTTAAAACCAGAGAGGCTCTCTGACTGTTGGGCGAAGGAAAATCAACCGTGGCGGTTCCGGAAGTATTGTCAATGTAAAAGATGACTGAGGAAACGCCAATGTCAAAGGCCGCCTGCTCATTGCCCGGATATCCGCCCGAAATATCGCGCGCTCGGGCTAAAACAAGATATCTAACGCCGCTGGGCGCGTCGGTGGGGCCGCTAGGGTAACCGGAAAAACTCCAAGCGCCTGAGGAGGCGCCTGCGAATGCGGCATTGTTCCACCTCGGGCAAGCGGTAGCGAACCAGCCGCTCTGCCAGCAGTCCTGGTTGTCCTGGCGCACTATGGCCACCTGGACATTGGTTGAGGCATGGATGCCGGCCTGGGTCGCGTTCACCGTGTCGCCCGATCCATCATTGGACGTGCCGGAAACCGCAGGGAAAACCTGCCAGCCCGAATCTTTGGCAGGCTGTGTAATGGAGGCTATAGGCGAGGAAAAGTCTATGGTGAATACCGGGCCGCCTTCATCCGCCTCCTGATTGCCGGCCGAGTCCAGCGCCCTTACGCTGGCCTTATACTTTCTGCTGTTGGTCCAGCCTCCGATATTGTAGCTCCAAGTTCCGGAAGACCCGCCAACAAAACTCACCGCGTTGTAGGAAGAGACTGCGGCGCCAAAATCATCTCCGTCCCAATAAGTGTCCGCGTTGCCGCCCACGCCGCCCTCCGCATTGTCATTGCCGAAATTCTTAATCTCGATCTCAACGCGGCTTAGCAAAGAAACCATGTTGGTATCCGTGGCAGTGCCTGAAATTTGAGTTATGTTCCTATAAAATGAGGTGCTGGCAATGGAGGTGACAAAAGAAGTGGGCGCAACGATGTCATAGCTAAACGACAGAGAGCTCACCGGAATATTAAACTCGCTCTGCACATTGCCCGCGAAGTCCGAGGAGCGGGCCACGATATAGTAGCGGGCCGTTCCTCCCGTGGCATCGGTCCAGTCCACTCCTGAGACATTCCAGCTGGCAGCCGGGCCTGAGGCCTTAAACCAGTTGGGGCAGGCCGCGCTGAAGTTGGTGTTGGCAGGGTCGTAGCAATCGCCGCCCGCTTTCTCGATATAAACCGTAACAGTGGAGACCCCGAAGCCCGAGTCAGCGGAGACCCCGGTGATGTTGATGGCCGTATTAGTGGAGTAGTCGTTAGCCGGGAAGGTGATGGTGGCCGTGGGTTTAACGGCGTCGTATTTAAACACGGTGTCCTGAACCCTTTCCCAGAAAGGCGAGGCCTTGTCCCGGGTTCTGATCCTGGCCGTGTAGGTCGAGGCGTGGACCAGGCTCCCTGGGATCACATTGGAATGGTTCCAGTTCCAGGAGTCCGTGCCTGAGGCGCCCCCCTCGATCCAGGAGGAAGTGCCGAAGTAAACCGCGGCCCCATCAGAGCCGAAGGTTCCGGTGAATGTGGTTCCATTCCACCAGGAGCCCTCCGCGGCCGAGGGATGGGAGGACAGGGCAATGGTCATGGTGGAGACGTCCGCCGGGATGTCGGTGGCGGAGCCGGAGAGAACAGAAAAAGTATTGTTGACATAAAAGGGACCAGCCGCGATGGTGGAGATGAGGTTCATGACCGTGGAGGTGGGACGGAAAAGATCGAAGGTGACGGTCATGGAATCCAAGGTGGCGGTTAGAAATTCGCTCTCGGTCATGCCCGCGTTATCCGAGGACCGGGCCAGGATATAGTAGTTTTTGCCATGCTCCCAGGAGGGAAGGGACCCTGAGCCCAAGGTCCAAGTGCCTGAGGAGATCCAGCCCAAAGCCCCCGGCTGAGCCGTTGTCGAGGCTTGAATCCAATAAGGGCAGGCCGTCCAGGCGGAAGCGCCGTCATAGCAGGCGCCCACGTTGGAAGAGATTTGCACCTGGACTCTTGAGATGCCGGCTGAGACCTTGGTTTCCTCCACCCGGGTGGGCTCATCGGCCATTGTTCCAGTGATGGAGGAGAGAGCGGAGAGCATGGCCAGGTGCGCTGGGGAATTGACCGTGGTGTAGGGAACGGAAGAGTCGTACACAAAGGTGGAGGCGTACACATTGAAGAGCTCGATGTTATTGGCCGCGTTGGGGTTGGAGACCGCGTCCGCGTTGTCCTGGGCCGAGATGGTGACGTAATAGCTCGTGCCATAGGGGAGATTAGAGCCCGTGGGAAGCGTTCCGGTAACGGCCCAGGTGCCTCCGGCCAAATCAAAGTCCACCTGGCCGCTAGGCCCGTCATCGCCCGCGTTGGCTTGGCCCAGGTTGTATTCTCCGCCCCAGTCAGAGGTGTTCCAGTAGGCTCCGGTGTCTAAACGGCGCAGTTTTACTCTGACCTCGGTCACTATTCCCAGGTTGTCATTGCCGGCATTGGTCTTGTCCGCCATGGTGCCCTTGATGGAAGAAAGGGCGTTCATAGCCTTGAAGGCGCCGCCCGGAGGACTGGTGAGCCTGGACTCGGGCGCAGCATTGTCCCAGACAACGCTGTAAGTGGAATAAGTCGTGGACCAGTTGCCGGAGGTATCCCTGGCGCGAAGGGAGTACTCATAGCGGTTGCCCACTACAAATCCCGTGCCCACCGTGCCCCCTGAGGAAACCTGCCAGCTGGTCCAAGAGGGGGTGGGGTCCACGGCGAAGAACGCGTCAGGGGCCAGGAGATCAGGATCAAAATTAGGCGACGCCTGGTTGCCCTTCCACCACTGATTATTGGCTGCGGGACCCAGGCTCTGGATTCTCATTTGAACCAGGGCGATTCCCGCGGGCGCGTCCGTGGCTGTGCCGGTGAAAGTCAACAGGCTCTTGTTGCGTCCGGCCGAGGTGGTAGTGATCAAGACTGTGGGCGGGGTCGTGTCATAGGAGAACGACAGAGAGCTCACCGGAATATTAAACTCGCTCTGCACATTGCCCGCGAAGTCCGAGGACCGGGCCACGATATAGTAGCGGGCCGTGCCGCCTGTGGCATCGGTCCAGTCCACTCCTGAGACATTCCAGCTGGCAGCCGGGCCTGAGGCCTTAAACCAGTTGGGGCAGGCCGCGCTGAAGTTGGTGTTGGCAGGGTCGTAGCAATCGCCGCCCGCTTTC
>JACQQM010000021.1 GCA_016207025.1 Nitrospirota bacterium
CCCACCAAGGCCAGCTCCACCGGGCCGTTCAGGAGCAGGTCCACCACCATGAGGCTCTTGGCGAAGGCCCTCGGATACCGGCCAATCTGCCGACCGTAGGCGCGGATGGCGTTCGCGGCCGTTTCCCGGAAGTCCTCGCGCCCGTAATGAAACGAGAGTCTCGCCAGCGCGGAGGCCGCCACCGCATTCCCGCTGGGAGTCGCGCCGTCGGGGCCCTCACGGCTGCGAAGGATCAGCGATTCGTGGGTTTTTGCGGTGGTGAAGAACCCGCCGTTTTCCTCGTCTGAAAAGTCAGCCAGGATGCGTTCCGCCAGGCGGACGGCCTCGGTCAGGTAACGTTCCTGACCTCCGGCCTCGTGCAGGTCCGCCAGGCCTTCAGCGAGATGGGCGTAGTCTTCGAGGCAGGCGTTCAGGTGGGCCTTGCCCGCCCGGTACGTCCGGTAGAGGCCGCCGTCCGGTCTGGATAATGTCTTCAGGAGGAAGTCGGCGGCTCGCTCGGCGGCCTTCAGATATCGGCCCTCGCCCAGCACGCGCGCGCCTTCGGCCATTGCGCTGATCATCATGCCGTTCCAGCCGGTAAGAATCTTGTCGTCCAGCCCCGGCGGGACTCGCGAGCGCCGCGCTTCGTACACGAGCGGGCGCACGCGCTCGATGGTGCGGTGGAGTTCCTCGGGCGTGATAGTGAGGTCTCTTGCCACGTCCTCCAGCGCGCGCGGCGTGTTGGGAATGTTCTTGTGTTCCCAATTGCCGCCCGGCGTGATGTCGCAGTAGGCGCAGAAGCGACGCGCGTCTTCCTCGGAGGGCACCGCCTTGCGGATCTCCTCCGGCGTCCAGACGAAGAACTTGCCCTCTACGCCTTCCGAGTCGGCGTCCGTGGCCGAGTAGAACCCGCCCTCTGGTGCGGTCATCTCCCGCAGGATGTAGTCGAGTGTCTCCGCGACCACCCGCCGGTAGGTAGCCTCGCCCGTGACTTGGTAGGCCTCCAGATAGGTTTGGGTCAGCAGCGCGTTGTCATACAGCATCTTTTCGAAATGGGGGACCAGCCAGCGCTCGTCGGTCGAGTACCGCGCGAAGCCCCCGCCGATCTGGTCGTACAGGCCACCGGAGGCCATCGCGTCGAGGGTCTTCCGGACCATCAACAGCGTGTGCGCATCGTTCGTTGTGTGGTAGCGGCGGAGCAGAAACGACAGGCCGGTGGCCGGGGGAAACTTAGGCGCGGACCCGAAGCCGCCATAGCGAGGGTCGAAATCCTCGGCGAACTGCGCCGTGGCGGCCTCCAGTTCAGGCTCGCCCACCGCCAACGGAGAGGCGACGCGCATCGACTCCTGCAATTGAGTGGTCAATTGGGCGGCCTGTTGGCGGAGCCCGCCCGGATCCTGGCGCCAGAGCTCAGCCACCTTTTGGAGGATGGTGGCAAAGCCGGGCCGTCCCCAGCGGTCGGTCGGGGGGAAATAAGTGCCGGCGAAGATCGGTTCCTGCTCCGGGGTGAGAAACACGGTCATCGGCCAGCCGCCCTGGCCTTGGTTCAGGGCGAGGGTGGCCTGCATGTAGATTTCGTCCAGATCGGGTCGCTCCTCCCGGTCCACCTTGATGCAGACGAAGTGCTCGTTCATGAGGGCAGCGATCCGCTCATCCTCGAACGATTCGCGCTCCATCACGTGACACCAATGGCAGGCCGAATAGCCGATGGAGAGGAGAATGGGTCTGTTGAGCTCGCGCGCGCGGCGCAGAGCCTCTGGGCCCCACGGATACCAGTCCACGGGGTTCTGGGCATGTTGGAGCAGGTACGGGCTCGTCTCGTGTGCGAGCCGGTTGGCGGGGCGGGTAGTGCCTTCGTGCGACATCGATGCTCACCGTACCATCCCCTGCGCGCGATGGTCAACCGGGGTGGGCTTCACGGTAAAAGACGTGGTGCTGCGTTCACCGGGCGCCTTGCCATGCTCATGAAGCATTGGTTTTTCCCGGCCGCTCTACGTCGGGACGCCGATCTATGTTAATCTGTAGCATCAATGAGGAGAGGAGGGCGTATGGCCGAAGGCGGTCCCTATTCGAACTACCGTCTGACCGTGAGGCTTGAACTTGCGAACCGTCCCGGCATGTTCGCGCGAGTCGCTACGACCCTGGCTGAAGAGGGTGCCAATCTGGGGGCGGTGGATATCGTCTCGGCGGCTCCGGAGAAGATGGTTCGGGACGTCACCTTCGATGT
Organism: Nitrospirota bacterium; assembly: GCA_016207025.1. GTDB lineage: Bacteria > Nitrospirota > Nitrospiria > Nitrospirales > Nitrospiraceae > JACQQM01. Next base: position 2,207 of record JACQQM010000021.1, read on the forward strand.
CCAGAGCGAGGAACACGGCGAGCGCGTCCTGAAGCGATTGAGCACAGTGCCGGATGTGCGGGTGCTTTCCGCGTCCGATCGCATCTTCCTGCTGCATCTCGGAGGCAAGATTCGGGTCGAAAGCAAATTGCCGCTCACAACCCGGAACACCTTGTCCATGGTCTATACCCCGGGGGTGGGAAGAGTATCTCAGGCGATCGCGAAGGATCGGTCGAAGGTCTATGCCTTTACGACCAAGAGCAACAGCGTGGCGGTGGTCACGGACGGCTCGGCGGTCCTCGGACTCGGCAATCTCGGACCGGAAGCGGCCCTGCCGGTCATGGAAGGGAAGGCGATGTTGTTTCGGGAGTTCGCGGGCATTGATGCCTGGCCGATCTGCCTGAGCACGCAGGACCCTGATGAAATCGTCCGCATCGTGCAGGGCATCGCTCCCGGGTTCGGCGGTATTAATCTCGAGGACATCAGCGCGCCCCGCTGCTTCGACATCGAACGGCGGCTGAAAGAGACGCTCGACATTCCGGTGATGCACGACGATCAGCACGGCACCGCGGTGGTGATCCTGGCGGCCCTGAAGAACGCGCTGAAGGTGACCAAGAAGCGGTTCGAGGACGTGCGGGTGGTGGTCAACGGGCTCGGTGCGGCCGGGACGGCCTGTTGTCAAATTCTGTTAGCGGCCGGGGTCTCGCATCTGGTGGGCTGCGGTCGGCGCGGCATCATCCTGTCCGGCGATCCGGACAAACTCCGAGCCTGCCGGCACGACCTGGCCGCGTGCTTCCATCATGACCAACCTAAAGGGACGCTCCAGCATGCGCTGAAGGGCGCCGACGTCTTCATCGGCCTGTCGGTCGGCAACGTGCTGCGCCCTGAAGATCTGGAGCTGATGGCTCCCGATCGGATCGTGTTCGCGATGGCCAATCCCGACCCCGAAATTGCACCCAACCAGGCGCTGTCACGCTGTCGGGTCTTTGCGACCGGTCGTTCCGATTATCCGAACCAGATCAATAACGTGCTGGCGTTTCCCGGCATCTTTCGGGGCGCATTGGACGTGCAGGCCCGTGACATCAATGAGGCCATGATCCTGGCCTCGGCCCAGGCCATTGCCGACATCATTCCGGAGACGACGCTGAGCGAAGACTACATTATTCCCAGCGTCTTCGACAAACAGGTGGTCCCGCGGGTGTCCAAGGCGGTCGCCCAGGCTGCGCGTGAAACCGGTGTGGCTCGACGGCTGAGAAAAACGTAACACGTCAATCGTTACACGAACAGGCTGACATGTTCCCGCGAAGAACGCTTCGCTTCTTATTGGGGTCCACCGAGGCTGAGTTCGTAGAGCAACACCTTCCAGCCATCCTCTTCGCTCAGGAATTGCCCGACGATCGGGAGCATGCCGGTCCCCGGGACTTTGCCGGACTGGCCTAAGCTGCCGTTTTTGAGCACCCACATCATTTCGCCAGGGGTGCGTAGCTTCTTGAATTGTGGGTTCGTGAAATTGCGCGGTTGGATCGGCAGCACCTTGGCAGCGCCGCCGTCCCCCCTGCCTTCGGGCCCGTGACACTGGAAACAGGTCCCGCGTCCGAGAAAGATGGCCTTCCCCTCGGCCAAAATCTCCGATGTGGCCGAGAAGGACGGTTTCTGCGCTTTGGCCGCGGCGCGTTCAGCGGCCGGCACGCGCGGAATGCGGATATCAAATTCGCCGCCGGGCTGACCGTAACCGGAGGGATCGGCGGCCCGGCCTGAACCGGGCCACAACAGGAGCGTGATGCCGAGAAACATGAGCAGATGCGGACGAGTCATGACTCCTCCATAAGAATTGAATGCTGCCTCGCCGGTGAAAAGCGGCGGGAGTCTAACACACGACTGGATGCCTGGCAATTGAGGCCGTGCCACGGGCGGCCTGGGTAGCTGTGGGTCGGGGCCGATTGTGCTAGAATGCGCCGGTACGCCGCGCGCGGCGCGTCCGGCTGTCCGTCCGATGTGAGAGCGCAGAGGTCCTATGGCGTTTGATGGGAGAAAACAGGCCAAGTTTCGGGCCGGAATGCGACGGCGAATCGAGGTCCTCAGAGCCAAAACCGAAGACAGCCTCGACTTCGCGTTGGATCACATGATGCAGGATCGGGTGGACTCCTATTTTAAGGTGGAGGAGGGGCTGGAGGAAATCGACCGGACCTTGGGACTGATCGAGGAAGAGCTCGGGCAGATCCGGGATCTGTCCGGCGCGCTGCGTCTTGATTCACGCTTGGAGTTCATCGAAGACCGGTTTGAGGAGCTTGATAGCGAAGTGCGGCAGCGACCGCGCCGCCGGCGTCGGAAAATCAACATGGCCGATTTCTTTAAGGCAGCCGGCGGTGGTGGCAGTGGGTACTCTGAGGGGGGGCGCGGCGAGATCAACAGCGCGTCCGAGGCATTCCAAGCGCTCGGGCTGGAAGACGGGAGCTCCATGTCGGCAATTACTGCGGCGTTTCGGCTGCGCGCGAAGAAACTCCACCCGGATGTCCGAAAAGGGGACCGCAGCTCAGAGCCTGAACTCCGCCGCATTATCGAAGCCTACCAATACCTTAAGGAAAACTTGAGCATGATGCAAACGGAGCCTCCACAGCATTCATGATTTTACCTCCCATCATTGCCAGCGAGTGATGCGCACGGTGAGCCATTCGACCACCCAGTATATTGCCGATCCCGACAGCCTCCGGCGTCTCTGCCGACAGCTTCGTGAGAGTGAGCGGTTCGCGCTGGATACGGAGTTCGTGGGCGAAGACAGTTTTATGCCCCGACTCGAGCTGATCCAGGTCGCGACGGGCGAGCTATGCGCGGCCATTGATTTTCCCGCCGTCGGGTCGCTGGACAGCTTTTTTGAGTTGCTGGGGGATCCCCGTATCGAAAAGGTGGTGCATGCCGGGCGGCAGGATATCGAGTTGTTCTATGCCCACACCGGCCGGGTTCCTTCCCCCATCTTCGACACGCAGGTTGCGGCCGCGATGGTCGGGTACGGGACACAAGTGGCCTATGCCCAACTCGTGCAACGGGTGTTGGGCAAAAAATTGGAAAAATCCCACACGCTGTCGAACTGGAGCCAGCGGCCGTTGACCCGCGACCAGATCACGTATGCGCTGGAGGATGTGCAATTTCTTCTTCCGGTCTATGACCATTTGCGCGGACGCCTGGAGTCCCTCGGCCGGCTCGACTGGGTGAAGGAGGAGTTTACCCGGCTGGAGGCCAGACCGAGCGACGGGTCGAGCGATCCCCGCAATCGGTATCAGCGGATCCGTGGCTGGGACAACCTCAAGCCGCGGTCGGCGGCGGTGCTGAGGGAACTGGCGGCGTGGCGGGAGGAGGAGGCCCGTCGCAGGAATCTCCCGAGGGGGCGCGTGATCCGTGACGAGGTCCTATTGGTTTTGGCGCGGCAAGCCCCCACGACGTTGACGGCCTTACGGGCGATGCGAGGGCTGCATCCGTCCGAGGTGGGCCGAAACGGAGACGTCTTGCTGGCAACCATCCGACGCGGGCTGTCACTGCCGGAGTCCGAGTGGCCCGACGTTCCGCGCGCCGGCAAGCCGGAGCCGGAGGCGGCCGGCCAAGTGGAACTCCTGCAAGCGGTGCTCAAAGCCCGTGCGCAGGAGGAAGAGATCGCGCCCAGCCTTCTGGCCAGCGCGGCAGACTTACAGGCGCTTGTGGATGCGAAGCGGGATCGGGAAAAGCTGGATCTGCCGGTACTCCACGGGTGGCGGCGGAAGTTGGCCGGTGACGTCCTGCTCAGGGTGCTGGAGGGGAGTACCGTGGTCAGCGTGGATCGGCGGAGCGGAAAACTCCGCTTGACCCCAAACGGCTAGAGCAGCCGCTTGATGGTGTCCGCCGGCCGAGCCAAGAGCGCCTTCTCACCCTTTTCCACGATCGGGCGCTGGATCAGATCCGGGTGCTTGATCATCAGATCGATCAGCTCGTCCTCGGTGAGGTTCTTTCCGGCCAGGCCCAGCTTCTTGTAGATCTCCTCTTTGGTCCGGAGCACGTCCTTCGCCTGAAGCCCCGCCTTTTTCAGCAGTCCCTTGAGCTGCGCTTTCGTGAACGGCTTCTCGTAATAGTTCACGGCGGCGTACGGGTGCCCGCTGGCTTCGACGAGTTTGATCGCTTCGCGACAGGTGGAACAGGTTGGTTTCTGATAGATCGTGAGTTTTGCCATGGCCTTCTCCGTGTCGGATTGAGCGCGTCGGCTCGTCTTGACGATGTTTCCGGACGCGTGTTAAAAACAATTCGAACGTAAAGCAACTGAACCGAAATCGCAAGCCAGGCATGGGAACGCGAATATGCCAACGGCGGGGACCAGTTCGAGCGGCAGTTTTTCCTGCGCCAACGCTACCCAACGGACGCTGAGGGACTTGCGGACAAAACGGCGGGGCCAGCCGGTCTTTGTGGTCGGACATGTCCCGGAACGCAAGGGGCAGGAAGCCAGTTTCGAGCTCTTCAATGTCCGCCTGGCAGTCGTCAAATTCGCCGATGGCACCCTGCTGGGATATGATCCGGGGGAGCTGTTGCTCCCGACGGAGATCGACGAGAAGGGCGTCGCCTACTTCGAAATCCGGCAATGCCAAAAGTGCGAGCAGTATTTTCCGCTGACCTCTGAGGAGTTCCGCGCTGAGCAAGAACGGACGGACTGTCCGGACTGTGCGGCCTAGCCCGCTTGCTAGTCCACCAGCGGGGCGAATTCCAGCGCTTTCTTCAGCAGACAATCTCCGGCGATGCCCTGGAGCGGCATCGGGAGCATGCCTGCGTCCAAGGTTTTCATGGACACGAGCCTGTATCCCTCCTCGTTTTTCCAGGCCTCGGCTCGGATCGCATGGCAGATTTCCAGCTTCTTCCAAATGAGGTTGTCGAAGACAGCGTCGGAGGCGATCAGGGTCGCTTCCGTCACCGTCCCGCCGACAGCCACCTGCGCCGTGACCTGCTTTCTGTCTTTCGGGACCTTGGTGACAACAGCAAAGATGAGGAGAGGGTCCTCTTGTGGCATCGCCCCGGACACCGTCAGCAGCAGCAACAGCCCGATCATGATCCCGACGCGGACGATTCCTACACGAGGGAGGGCACTCATCGGCTTCGACTCCCTCTGTCATCGGCGCAGTCGCTCATGATCGGCGTAGAGGCACGCTCAGGATCAAGTCGGCTCTTGGGGGGGCGCTTCATTTGTGAACCGCAATCCTGTGATTCGGCAGTCTTGCGCACGGATGCTGGGCCGCCATGACTCAGGGCGCTCGTGCCGACAGTCTTTGCGGGCGTGCGTGTCATGCCGCTGTCGACGGGCGGCGTTGGTTCAGGAGTTCCGCGCCACATGACCAGGGCTCCTGCCAGCACCGCCACGGCGCCCAGGGCCAGCATGATTTGCAAGGACCGTTGCATATCGAGCTTCTGGTTCGGTCAGTCAAGTTCCCTCCACGCAGTATGCCCAACGGGGAACGCCGATTTCAAGTCAGGCCACGGCATTCCTTGACTCCTGGAATTCGGCACTTCTAGAATCCGGGTGGGCTTCTGAGCAGGAAGCCGGGCGGGAGAGAGGAGAGGAAGCCAAGATGCCGCATGATTTTCTGCCGGGATTAGCGGGAGTGCCGGCCGCCAAGTCCGCGGTCAGCGATGTGGACGGCCAGAGAGGCATTCTGGAGTACCGTGGCATCCGAATCGAAGAACTGTGCGTCAAGTCTTCCTTCCTGGAGACGACGCATCTGTTGCTGTTCGGCCGCCTGCCGACGAAGTCTGAGCTCGATCGGTTCGTCGAGGACGTGACCCATCATCGCCGAATCAAGTACCGGATCGTGGACCTGCTCAAATGCCTTCCAGAACACGGCCATCCGATGGATGCGCTGCAGGCTGCCGTCGCGGCGCTTGGGATGTTCTATCCAGGACGGAACGTGAAGGATATCGACAATAACTACTGGTCCGCCGTGCGGCTGATCGCCAAGCTGCCCACCATCGTGGCCGCCTATGCGAGGCTCCGCCGGGGCGACGAACAGATTCCGCCTCGCGACGATCTCGATTTCTGCGAGGACTTTTTGTACATGCTGACGGAAAAGTTGCCGGAGCCGGTGTGGACCGAGACGCTGGATGTCTGTCTGATTCTTCACGCCGAACACACGATGAACGCCTCGACCTTTACCGGACTGGTCACGGCCTCCACCTTGGCGGACCCGTACACCGTGGTGACCTCGTCGATCGGCGCTCTGAAGGGCCCCTTGCACGGCGGGGCAAATGAAGAAGTGGTGCAGATGCTGAGGGAGATTGGGACGCCCGCCCGCGCGCGCCCGTATCTGGAGCGCAAACTGAAGGACAAGCAGAAGATCATGGGATTGGGCCACCGGGTCTATAAGGTGAAGGATCCGCGAGCCACGATCCTCCAGGGGGTGTGCGAGCGCCTGTTCAGAGAGTGCGGGACTTCGCCCTTGTATGAGGTAGCCTTGGAAGTGGAGCGAGTCGCGGGGGAGTTGCTGGGAGAGAAGAAAATTTATCCCAATGTGGATTTCTACTCAGGGATCATTTACGACAAAATGGGTATCGAGGTGGATTTTTTCACTCCTCTGTTTGCCATGGCGCGGGTGGCCGGCTGGCTGGCGCACTGGTTTGAGCAACTCCGAGAAAATAAGCTCTTCAGGCCGGACCAGATTTACGAGGGCGAGCACAACCGCCCGTATGTGCCGATCGAAAAGCGTTGACTGGCGGGAGCCCTATCGGTCTTCCTCCCGCATCACCAGCTCCCAGCGCAGTTCATCCTGGTCGTATCGCAGGACATAGCGGCGTCCGTCGTCCGCGCGCAGCCTGAAGTAGCTGTACCGCTCGGTATACCAGCGTTCGACGATCTCCCGCACCTCATGACGGACGCCTTCATGCGTGAAGGCGCGCGGTGTCTCCTCCCCCTTGTACCCCGCGTACGCTTCCACCACAACATTGTTCATCTGTACTGCCGGCTTTGCTGCCATCGCGCGCACGATAGCGTACAGGTGCCGGCCTGTCAATCCGCTGTCAGAAGCAGAGGCTTGTGCGCCCATGCTCGATAGATTAAGATGGCCGGCCAGCGGCGGGCTTCTTGCTTGGTTTACGCCGCTGCAGCAGAAAGGAGGCACCTATGCCCGTGTACGTGAGCCTCATCAAATTTACCCAGCAAGGGATTTCCACGATGAAGCAGCAGGGCATTGCCCGCTCGGCGGCGGTCCAGCGAAATATCGACTCCATGGGCGGGCGGTTGCTCGACGCGTATTACTGCCTTGGTGACTATGATGTGGTGGCGATTCTCGAGTTTCCGAATAATCGCACGGCGATGAAGGCGGCCGTGCTCAATTCGTCGCTCGGGCATATCAAGATCACCACGATGCCGGCCGTCACCCGAGGCGAATGGCGTGAGATGTTGCACGAGATGTGGCCTGCGAAGTCTGTGAAAAACAAACGGAAATGACCGAACTCTTATTGTGCTGATCGACACCGCACCCACCGCGTATCGTATAGAAGGAAGGGAGCATCGTGGCGACGAGGAAAAAGGTGGCCAAGGACGTGCAGGGCAGGCGGTTGAGAGCCAGACGGCGAGGGGATGCGCGGCCGTCTTCCGCCAAGGTGCGGATGGAACGGGACACTATGGGTGAGTTGGCGGTGCCCGCCGACGCCTATTACGGCGTGCAGACCGCCCGGGCCGTTCAGAATTTCCCCGTCAGCGGGCTCCGGTTTTCCCGATCCTTCATTCGGGCGATGGGGCTGATCAAATGGGCGGCAGCCACCGTGAACGAGTCGCTCGGGTTGCTGGACAAGAAAGCGGCGAGCGCGATCCGCAGGGCAGCGTGGGAAGTCGTGGAGGGCCGATGGGATGCAGAGTTTCCGGTCGATATCTTCCAGACCGGCTCCGGCACCTCCACCAACATGAACGCCAATGAAGTCATCGCCAACCGGGCGTCCGAGTTGCTTGGCGGTGCACGAGGCAGCAAGCTGGTCCATCCGAACGATCATGTCAACCTGGGACAGTCGAGCAACGACGCGATCCCAACCGCGATTCACGTGGCCGCAGTCGAGACGATCGAGCGACAGCTCTTGCCGGCGCTGTCGCGCCTGCATCGTGCCTTGGCTGCCAAGGCGCGCGAGTTCGACGCTATCGTCAAGATCGGGCGTACCCATCTCCAGGATGCCACGCCCATCCGGCTCGGTCAGGAGTTCAGCGGCTATGCCCGCCAGATTGAACTGGGGCTTGGCCGCATCCGATCTGCACAGGAGGCGCTTAGCGAGATGGCGCTGGGCGGTACTGCCGTGGGAACCGGCCTGAATGCGCATCCGGACTTCGCGCCCCGCGTGATCGCGTTGCTGTCCCGGGAAACCGGCTGCGCATTCAAAGAAGCGGCCAATCACTTTGAGGCCCAGTCCACGCAGGATTCCCTGGTGGAGGCCAGCGGCGAGCTTCGCACGCTTGCCGTCAGCTTGATGAAGATTGCCAACGACATCCGGTGGCTGGGCTCGGGGCCGCGATGCGGCCTGGGCGAGATCATCTTGCCTGAGACGCAACCCGGATCCTCGATCATGCCCGGCAAGGTGAATCCCGTCATTGCGGAGTCCGTTACCATGGTCGCGGCGCAGGTGATCGGGAACGATGTCACGATTACGGTGGGCGGGCAGGCGGCCAATTTCGAGCTGATCGTGATGCTGCCGGTCATGGCGCACAATCTGCTCCAGTCTATCGAGTTGCTTGCCCGGGCGTCGGAAAATTTTTCCGCGCGATGCATCGAAGGGCTGAGAGCCGATGAAGAGCGGTGCCGGAACTCCATTGAACAGAGCCTCGCCATGTGCACCGCCCTGGCCCCGGAGATCGGGTACGATGCGGCCGCAAAGATTGCCAAGGAAGCCTATCGAACCGGCAAGACTGTCCGCGAAGTGGCCCGCAGTCAGCAAGTCCTGCCGCACGATCGGCTCGATGCCTTATTGGACCCGTGGCGAATGACCGGGTCGGACAAACAATCGTCACAGAGACCTTCTCGGCGGGGACGCTGACTTGCTCATCATTGTCCTCTCTTACTATGATCCCCGTGTTTATTCCTGGGCATGATCCTTCGTAAGCGGGACTACGGTGCGGGTGGACTGCGGTCCGCGACTGAGCACAACGATGTAGACGAAACGTGTGTGTTTTTGACAACCCGCGGGCCTGTATGCTAAATTCCGCGGAAATTTTCGGCCTTTTGGCTTCGACGGCCGTTGATCGGCCGGAGATTTTCTGGAACGCAGGCGGGGTTCCATGATGGCGACGTTGGGAAAGGAGCAGGCGCATCTCATCATTGTCGTGGGAGCCGGACCGGCCGGGATGGGCGTGGTGAACCAGATGTCAAAGGCCGGTCATGCAGTGGTGGTGTTGAACCGTGACATCAAGTTTGGGGGCCTGGCGGAGTATGGGATCTTTCCGAACAAGCTGAAGCTGCGCGGCGGGCTGCGGAAATCCTACTGGGAGATCCTGGAACGCCCGAACGTCCATTATTTCGGGAATGTGTCCGTTGGCCGCAACAAGGATCTGACGGTCGAGGAGCTTCGAGGCCTCGGGGCTAGTGCGCTGGTATTCGCCACGGGTGCGCAAGGCACCAAGACGGTCGGCGTGGAAGGGGACACGGCGTTGGGTGTCTATCATGCGAAGGACGTGGTCTATCATTTTAACCGGCTCCCCGGCTTCGCGGAGCGACCGTTTGAGATGGGACGCCGGGTGGCCGTTATCGGGGTGGGCGATGTGATGGTGGATGTCACCCACTGGTTGGTGCGGTACAAGCAGGTGGATGAGGTGACGGCGATCGCCAGGCGTGGCCCCGCGGAGCGGAAGTACAACCCCAAGGAGATTCGCGCCGTCTGTTCGAACATTGATCGGGACGCGCTGGCCAAAGAGTTTGCCCGCATTCGTCCGCGTCTTGAAGCGGTGGGGCAGAATCCGGACGAGATCCTCAAGGGCATGCTGGATGAATTCACGAAATGCGAGCCGCTGCGCAGTCAGACCCGGATGGGCTTCCGGTTCCTGGCCTCTCCCCGCCGGGTGCTGACGGATGCGCAGAACCGCGTCCGCGCCTTGGAGATCGAGGAAACGAAGCTGGAGCCCAAAGGGGAGGATTTCTCGGCGGTCGGCTTGAAACAGTACTACGAGTTTCCGTGCGATAGCGTGGTGTTTGCTGTCGGGGATAGGGTCGACGAAACAGTCGGCTTGCCGTACAAGAACGGGGTCTTCGTCACGAACCCTGTGCGGACCAACAACGACCCCGATGATTCGCTCTTCCAGGCCTACGACGAGGCGTCCGGCACAGTGATCGAGGGTGTGTTTCTGACCGGCTGGGCTCGGAAAGCCAGCGAAGGGCTGGTGGGAGTCGCGAAGCGAGACGGCGAGTGGTGCGCCGAGGTGGTGACCCGGTACCTGGAAACCCAGTCTCCCCACGATCGGGCGGTGATCGACGGCAAGATCAGTCAGCTCAGAAGGATGTTCGATGAACGGCGGGTCCAGGCGATTGACGTCGAAGGCCTCCGCGCCCTCGAGGATGCCGAGAAAGAACACAGCGCGGTCAACGACTTCATTGGCGAGTTCAAATTCGTCTCCAACCAAGAAATGCTGGTGCAGATCCAGCGCATGCGTGAGCGACCTCGGGCCTCCGCGGCTCGCTAGTCATTCCCCCACTTCAGCTTCCTTCGCAGGACATCATAGTAGCTTCGGTCAGGCAGTCGGATGAGACGCGTGCGATGTTCGGACGCGCTGATGGCCACGGTGTCGCCTTGCGTCATCGCGACCCCGACCTGCCCGTCGAACGTGGCCATGGCGCCTTCGTCGTGACTGGTCAGCACCGCTTCAAGCGACACGTTGCTTGGGATGAGCAGAGGGCGATGGGTGAGCGTGTGCGGACAGATCGGCGTCAGGATCAGCGCATGGACCGACGGATTGACGATCGGCCCGCCGGCGGACAGCGAGTAGGCAGTGGAACCGGTCGGCGTGGAGACGATGAGCCCGTCCCCGCGCAAGCTCGTGACGAACTGGCCGTTGATCGAGATCCGGGTTTCGATCATCCGTGCAAGCATGCCCTTGCTGATCACCACGTCATTTAAGACCGTCGCCTGCGCCACATGTTCTCCATGGCGGTGGATCCGGGCCCGGAGCATGAGTCGCTCCTCAATCGAAAATTCCTGCGCAAAGACTTTGTCAAGCGTCGGGTAAAGGTAGTCCAGACTGATCTCGGTGAGAAACCCCAGCCCGCCCATGTTGACCCCCAGGATTGGAACGCCACGCTCTTCGACGAGCCGGGCCGCGTTCAGCATCGTACCGTCACCACCCAACACGAGGACCATGTCGGCCATCGTCGCGATCTGGGTTTTCTGGTAGGTCGCAGGTTCGCCGATGAGCGCAGCGGTCTGTCCATCAAGCACCACCTCTTTCTGTCGCTCCCGTAGCCAGGCCACGAGATCCTTGAGGATGTGTTTGATGTCCGGGAACTTAGGCTTGGTCAGGATGCCGATGGTTTTCATGGAGTTCTTTTCTCTGGATCGTGTGACCACGATTGACGGCGGTGGACGGGAGCGACAGGTGGAGTGGAGGGGGATTGTATCGGGAGGCCTGCTTTCTTGTCAACGAATGACCGTTCGTCATCTCCACGAGACGATGAGCGCGCGGCCATCGCCCCGATTCAAGAAAAAAGATCGGGCGCTCGAGCGCGCGAGACCTCCGAGCGGGCTTGACAGGACACAGTCCTCTCTATAGAATTACGACAGGTTTTTCGAAGGGTTCTCGTAGTTCTGGGTGCGTCGCCTGACGATGAACAAAAGGAGGCAGGATGTTCGAACGATTCACGGATAAGGGTCGCAAGATCATCATCCTGGCGAGAGAAGAGGCTGAGCGTCACCAGAACGATTACCTGGGGACCGAGCACTTGGTCTTGGCTGTTCTCCGTGAGTCAGACGGGATCGCCCTCATGATTATTAAAAAGATGGGGCTGTCCACGGAGCAGATTCGGCTTGAGATCGAGCGGAACCTGCCGGGCGGTGGCACCACGATGACGTTCGGCGAGATTCCCTTCAGCCCGCGCGTCAAGAAGGTGATCGAGTACGGCGTCGAGGAAGCGCGGTTGCTCGGTCACAACCACATCGGAAGCGAACACCTCCTGCTCGGCTTGTTGAGAGAAGAAGAGGGCATCGGGGGGAAGATTCTTCGGAGCCTGGGCGCCAATCTGCTGACCGCGCGGCAATTGACCGTCACGTTTCTGCGAAAGTCTGCACCGCGCGAACGTGACCGCAAGAGCAATACGCCGGCGCTGGACGAGTTCGGTCGGGATTTGACCCAACTGGCTCAGGACGGTCAGTTGGACCCTGTGATCGGACGGATGGACGAGATCGAGCGCGTCCTGCAGATCCTCAGCCGTCGCACCAAAAACAACCCGGTCCTGATCGGGGAGTCTGGCGTGGGCAAGACTGCCATCGTGGAGGGCTTGGCCCAGCGCATTGTGATGTCGGAAGTGCCGGATAACTTGCTGTCCCGGCGGGTCATCGCCTTGGATCTAGGGTCGTTGGTGGCCGGCACGAAATACCGCGGCCAGTTCGAAGAACGGCTCAAGGTGGTGATGAAGGAAATCGTCCAGGCCGGGAACATCATCATCTTTATTGATGAGCTGCACACCCTCGTGGGGGCCGGCGCGGCAGAGGGGTCGATTGACGCCTCGAATATGCTGAAGCCGGCGCTGTCCCGTGGTGAGATCCAGTGCATCGGCGCCACGACGCTGGATGAGTACCGGAAACACATTGAGAAGGACGGCGCGCTGAAGCGGCGCTTTCAACCCATTTACGTGCAGCCGCCCAATATCGAAGAGACGATTCGTATCATCCAGGGCCTCCGGGATCGGTATGAAGAGCACCATGGGGTTGAGATCACCGAAGAAGCGATCGCCGAAGCGGTCAAGCTGTCGGACCGCTATATCACCGATCGGTTCCTGCCCGATAAGGCGATCGATTTGATCGATGAGACAGGCTCCCGGGCGAAGCTGCAGACCTACGCGTTGCCGGGCGAACTCAAGGCTCTGGAGCAGGAACTCAAGAAAGTGTCCCGCGAGAAGGAGCTGGCCATCTCGCTCCAGAACTTCGAGGAAGCGGTCAAATACCGAGAAGAAGAGGAGCGTCTTCGGAAACTCCTCGATGAATCAAAGCGGGAGTGGAAGAAGAACCAGGAAAAACACAAGCCCGTCATCACGAAAGAAGATGTGGCCTACGTGGTGTCGAAGATGACCGGCATTCCCCTGTTCAAGCTGGAGGAGGAAGAGTCCAGCAAGCTCCTGCATATGGAGGACTACCTCCACAAGCGGATCGTGGGACAGGAGGAAGCGATCTCGGCAGTGTGCCGGGCCATCCGCCGGTCACGGGCCGGCCTCAAAGAAGCCAAAAAGCCCATCGGCTCGTTCATCTTCCTGGGACCCACGGGTGTGGGGAAGACGGAGTTGGCCCGAGCGCTGGCGGAATTTCTCTTCAATTCCGAAGACGCCTTGGTGCGCATCGACATGTCGGAATACCAGGAGAAGTTCACCAGCTCCCGTCTTTTCGGAGCCCCGCCTGGCTATGTGGGCTACGAGGAAGGCGGCCAGTTGACCGAAAAAGTCCGCCGCCGGCCGTACTCGGTGGTGCTGATTGATGAAATCGAAAAAGCGCACCCAGATATTTTCAACGTGCTGTTGCAAGTCTTGGACGACGGCGTGTTGACCGACAGTCTCGGCCGCAAGGTCGATTTTAAGAATACCGTGGTGATCATGACTTCCAACCTGGGGACGAAGCTCATCCAGAAGGGTGTCTCCCTCGGATTCCAACGCGCCGAACAGGCTGAGCAGGATCGGAGGATGAAGGAGGAGGTCTTGGCCGAGTTGCGTCGGTCGTTCAGCCCCGAGTTCCTGAACCGGATCGACGAAGTCGTGGTCTTCCATCAACTTGAAAAGGAGCACCTGTTCAGCATCATTGATATCCTGATCAGGGAGTTGAACGCACGGTTGCTGGAGCGCGGAGTTCAGCTTGAAGTCGGCGACGAGATCAAGCAATGGCTGATCAAGGTAGGCTTTCAGCCGCTCTATGGGGCGAGACCGATGCGCCGGGCCATTCAGAAGAACATCGGTGATCCGCTCTCCGAGGAACTGATCAGGGGCCGGTTCAAGGAGGCTCGTAAGATCAAGGTGGTATTGAGGGACGATGCGCCGTCGTTCGTCGAAGAGGAGGCCATGGCGGGAGTCTGACGCAGCCTCCCGCTCTTGCCAGATACGGATTCACACGGCTTGAAGGAGTCTCCTCGTCAAGGTTTCATGATGGGTAGCCGGGCGGCCCTCGTGGTGGGTTCTCCACGGGGGTCGTTCTGTATCGGGAGGTTGCCGGCGATCCCGACTCCCCCTCTCCGTCTGTCGTCCGGCCGTACGGCGGCTGTCGGAACGAAAACGTTCTCCAAGCCCCTGAGTTTTACCCGCCCTGTTCCTTGGAATAAAGTCAGCCAGCCAACGGAACATCGTCATCCGTGTCACACCGAGCAGAGGACCTGATGGTTTCACCACCCGCTGTGATCTTGGGGCTGGAAACGTCGTGCGATGAGACCGCTGCGGCCGTCGTGCGCGGTGATAGCGAGGTGGCCTCCAGCGCGTTGTACTCCCAGCACGACGTCCATGGGCAATTTGGAGGGGTCGTGCCGGAGCTGGCGGCGCGTCGGCACATCGAGACGGTCGAAGCCGTGGTGACGGAGGCGATGCGGCATGCGAAGGTTGCGTGGTCCGATTTGAGCGCGGTGGCGGTGACTCAAGGGCCTGGCTTGGCCGGAGCATTGCTTGTGGGGGTGAGTTTCGGCAAGGCCTTGGCCTACGCGTTGCGGATTCCATTGATCGGCGTCAATCATTTAGAGGGTCATGTGGCGTCCGCCTGGCTTGATCAGCCCGATTTCCCGACGCCGTGCGTGGTGCTGGTGGTGTCAGGAGGGCATACCCACCTGTATCTGGCGGATTCGGACGGGTCGTACCGGTTGCTCGGTCAGACACTGGATGATGCTGCCGGCGAGGCATTCGATAAGGCGGCGAAGATGCTCGGATTGGGGTATCCGGGAGGTCCTGCAATCGACCGCGTGGCCCGATCAGGTGATGCTGGCGCCATTCGTTTTCCGAGGCCGTATCTCAAGCGAGGCAACCTGGATTTCAGCTTCAGCGGCATCAAAACGGCATTGCTGTATTACCTGCGCGACCTGGACCGGGCGGGGACTCCCAGGCCGGTTGCGGACGTGGCGGCCGGGTTCCAGGAGGCGATCGTCGAGGTGTTGGTGGAAAAGGCTTTCGAGGCGGTCCGACGGCATCGGGTCGGAGCCCTGGCTGTGGTGGGGGGCGTCTCTGCCAACTCGCGGCTTCGAACGTTGCTGTCCTCGCGGGCGGCTTCGGCCGGCGTTCGGCTGGCACTCCCGCGGTTGGCCTATTGCACCGACAACGCGGTCATGATTGCGGCGGCAGGGCTCCGGGCGTACCGTCAAGGCCGGTTCGCTTCGTGGGAGCTGGAGGCAGACCCGGAGTTACCATTTCCGGCTAGGCAAGCTTCACAGGCGTCGAGGAAGCGACCGGCGGGAACAACACGCGCGAAACACCCCTCACTCGTATAAGGAGAAGGCACTATTCCAACCATCCACGGAAACCTCACCGGCCTGAAAGCCAATCAACTGTTGCGACTCGAGCATCTGTATCGTCGCCGGGTGCCGGTCGACAAGGTCATCACCCCAGAACTGGCCAGAGCCTGCACGGAATTGTCGCGGGAAATCCGGTGCCAAATCGGATTGTTGATCACGCGGCGAGGGGTCATTGAGCAGGTGATCGTTGGAAACGGGCGAGAACTCGTGATCTCGGACCTGTCGAGGTTTCGGCTTGGTCGCCGGTCCCTGCGCGGGCTCAGGCTGGTGCATACCCACCTGCACAATGAGCCTCTTTCGCATGACGACCTGACCGACCTGGCTCTGCTCCGGCTCGATCTGATCGCCGCGATCGGCGTCCGGGCCGACGGGTTGCCGGCCGACATCTCCGTGGCGCATCTTCTTCCTCCAAACCCGCAAGGGCTGGTCTACGAGGTGTTGCCGCCGCGTCCGTTCCACGCGTTCCAGTTGGAATGCGACAAATTCTTGGATGCGCTTGAATCCGAGATGGTGCGCGCAACCTCGACCCATGTCGTGCGGGACGCCCAGGAAACCGCCATCCTGGTCAGCGCTTCGGCTCGCAGCCGAGGGGAACAAGAAGAGCGGCTGGAAGAACTGGCCGAATTGGTCCGATCCGATGGGATGACGGTGCTGGAAACGGTCGTGCAACGTGCCCAGGAGATCCATCCCAAGTATCTCTTGGGAAGCGGCAAGCTGAAGGAAGTTGTGATCAAAGCCTTACACCGCGGCGCCGATCTGCTCATTTTCGACCAGGATCTGACGCCGGCTCAGGTGCGGGCCATCGCCGAGATGACCGAGATGAAGGTGATCGATCGTACGCAACTGATTCTGGATATCTTTGCCCGTCGGGCCCACAGTCGGGAAGGAAAAATCCAGGTAGAACTGGCCCAACTCCGGTATTTGTTGCCGCGGTTGTCCGGGCGCGGCACCGCGATGTCGCGATTGGGCGGCGGCATCGGAGGAAGAGGGCCGGGCGAAACCAAGTTGGAAACGGATCGACGTCGGGTCCGCGACCGGATTGCGCATCTCGAGCGTGAGCATGTGGCGTTTGCGCGTCACTGTGACCAGCGCCGCGCGCGGCGGTTCCGTCACCGGGTTCCCGTTATCTCGATCGTCGGCTACACCAATGCCGGTAAGTCTACGCTTCTGAACGCGCTCACGGAGAGTCACGTGCCGGCGCAGGACCGTCCCTTTGAAACCCTCGATACCTCCAGCCGTCGGCTGCGGTTTCCTCGCCATCGGGAGGTGATCATCACGGATACCGTGGGATTCATCCGCGATCTGCCAAAGACGCTCGTGGGAGCGTTCCGGACTACGCTGGAAGAGCTTCGGGATGCCGATCTCTTGCTGCATCTCGTGGATGCGAGTTCCAGGGACATCGAAGGGCAGATCAAGGCGGTCGAAGCGGTGCTGTCAGACTTAGAGCTGGATCGAATTCCCCGGCTGCTCGTCTTCAACAAATGCGATCGCCTGCCAGCCGACGAGGCTGAAGCCTTGTGCCGCCGCTACCAGGTGCTCGGCATCTCGGCCCTCCATCCGGCGACCTTGGTGCCGTTGACGACCTTGTTAGAGCAAGCCTTGTCGGAATCGTTTTCCCGCCACCGGGCGGCCCAAGCCGAATCGTTTGATCAGGCTGCCCGGCCCGTCGGCTACGGAATCGGCGTGCCTTGAATCTTGTGAGGATGACGTGAAACGGAGCAGCCAGCGTGGGCAGCCGACGGTGGGATCGCCCGGTCCCGCGGCAAAACGGCGGGCGGCCCGTATTCTAAACGCCCTGGAGCGGGCGGTGCCCTCGGCGCAGGTAGAGTTGGACCACAACACTCCGTTGGAGCTCCTGGTCGCAACGATCTTGTCGGCTCAATGTACGGATCAACGCGTCAATCAGGTCACGCCGGCGCTGTTCAGGCGCTATCGCCGGGCGGCGGACTACGCCAAAGCCGATCTCGCTGAACTGGAGGCGCTCATCCGGCCGACCGGCTTCTTCAAGAACAAGGCGCGGAACATCGTGGCGTGCGGGCGCGCGCTGGCCGAACGTTTTGGCGGTGAGGTCCCGGACACCATGGACGCCCTGGTCACACTGCCCGGCGTGGGACGAAAAACCGCCAATGTGATATTGGGAAACTGTTTCGGGAAACCGGCCGTGGTGGTCGATACACATGTCAAGCGAGTGTCCCAGCGCCTTGGCTTGGCGGCGGGCGAGGATCCGGATCGGATCGAGCAGGCGCTGCAGCGATTGTTCCCGAGTGACCGCTGGACCTCGGGTTCACAACGGCTTCTGTTGCATGGTCGGTACGTCTGCCTGGCCAGGAAACCGAAATGTGAGCAGTGCCCGGTCTATACGGAGTGCGCGTGGGAGGGGAAGCGACCGCGATGATCAGAAGCATGACCGGATACGGGAGGCGTGAGGCAAACTGGGCCGGCGGGTCCGTGGCGGTGGAGGTGAGGTCTGTCAATCATCGCTTCTGCGAAGTGGTCACACGTCTGCCGAAATCGCTTTCTTCCCTGGAGGATGATCTGAAACGAACGATTCAACGTCGATGCGCGCGTGGAAGGATCGAGCTGGCGGTCTCCCTGATCGGAGCCAAGGAGGGGGAGAAAACGTTGAGTCTTGACCGGTCCGTCGCCAGACAGTACTATCGGCACCTTCGTGACCTGCAACGAGAGTTGCGTCTGGGCGGCACCATTGACGTGGCGCATCTGGCCGGCTTTCGTGAAATTGTGTCGGTTACCGAACGGCCTGTTACGGATCGACGGCTGAAACACATCGTGAGACGGCTCGTTGTCGGAGCCGTAGCCGATCTCGACGCGATGCGGCGCCGGGAGGGCACGGCACTCGCGCGGGACGTGCGGCACCGCCTGCAGGTGATTCAGCACGAAGTCAACGCGATCGATATCCGGGCTCCGCTGGTCGTCCGGGAGTACTTTGATCGCATGAAGGCCAGGGTCGAGAAATTGGTCGGGGCGGCACCACTCGATCTTGGACGCCTGAATCAAGAATTGGCTCAGTACGCGGATCGTTGCGACCTCACCGAAGAATTGACCAGGCTGGGCTCTCACCTGGCTCACTGTGAGGCCACCTTGAAGGAGCGGGAGTCGGTGGGAAAGACGTTGGATTTTCTGCTTCAGGAAATGGGCCGGGAGGTCAACACGATCGGCGCCAAGGCGAACGATGCGGAGATCGTGCGCCACGTGGTCCTGGTGAAGGGCGAACTGGAAAAGATCCGGGAACAGGCGCAGAATATCGAATAACGAAGAGGCATCACCCGCCCTTCCGACGAGGAAGTGGTCGGGAGAGCGCAAAGGGGACCGGTGGAACGAAGAGGGTTGCTGTTCGTGGTGTCCGCTCCCTCCGGGGCGGGAAAAACGACGTTGTGCAAGGAACTCGTCTCGGTAGTTCCTGGCCTCCAACAGTCGATCTCTTATACGACCCGCCAGCCGCGGCCGGGGGAAGTGCACGGCCGGGAGTATTTCTTCGTCGACGAAGCCGTGTTTCAGGGCATGGTCCAGCGGAACGAATTCGCCGAGTGGGCACCCGTGTACGGGCATTTCTATGGGACTCCCAGGAGCGCGTTGACCGACATGATGGAAAAGGGCATCGACGTGTTGTTGGAAATCGATGTCCAGGGCGCCATGCAGATCAAAAAGAAGTTTGCGGACGCCATTTACATTTATATTCTGCCTCCTTCCATCAAGGCGCTACGGGCTCGGCTTCTTCAGCGCGGCTCGGACTCGCCGGAGGAAGTCCAGCGGCGGCTCCAGAAAGCACGCGAGGAGGTCTGGAGCTATCGTGAATACTACTATATCGTCCGCAACGAAGACATGAAGCAAGCGCTGAAAGAACTGGAGGCGATTGTCCTGGCGGAACGAAGCAAGACGAAACGACTTGACATTGCCTGGCTTGAGGAAAACTTTATTCGGGAACGGGACGATAAATCGGCGGACCGGAGCCGATCCGTCACAACGCAAAGGAGATCGGGACACGATGATTGACACACTGTCTTTGTTGCCAGAGTCCAGCCACGAGCGGTTTGATTCTCGTCACCGGTTGGTCATCGCCGCGTCGCAACGCGCGAAACATCTGATGCAGGGCGCGCAGCCGGTCGGCATATCCAAGTTCACGAAGGAGACCACCATCGCGCTCGTCGAGGTGATGAGCGGCCAGATCGCATTTCTGACGGGCAAAGAGGCCCGGCAGGCGATCAAGGACGCGAAACGGGGGAAAGAGAGCGAGGTGGAACGGATGGTGACGGCGGTAGGGGGAGAAGATGCACGAGAGATCAAGAAGGAGTTGAGCGTCTACGTGGATGACTCCACCAACACGGGGGAATCCGAGGGCGAGGAATAGGAGCAGCGTCGTGCCCCCTTCGTCGGATCTGAAGTTTCTCGGAAAACGGATTGTGCTCGGCGTGAGCGGCAGCATTGCCGCGTATAAAGCCGTCGGATTGTTGCGATCATTGGTGCAGGAAGGAGCAGACGTCTCGGTCGTCATGACCGACTCTGCCACGCGCTTTCTCAGCCCGCTCACCTTTGAGGTACTGTCTCGGCATCCCGTTGCGACCGACCTCTTCGCGGCGCATCAAGAGATGCTGCACCTGACCTTGCCGGAACAGGCCGATGTGATCGTCATCGCGCCGGCGACGGCTCATGTGCTGGCCAAGTGCGCGCTCGGGCTTGCAGATGACCTGCTCAGCACGATGGTGCTGGGTGCCACGTGTCCGCTCATTCTGGCCCCCGCGATGGATGGTGGGATGTGGGATCACCCCGCGGTCAAGGCTCACACGGATGTCTTGCGCAGCAGAGGCGTGACCGTGCTGGAACCGGAGGAGGGTCCACTGGCATCGGGACGGGAGGGAAAAGGACGTCTGTCTGAAGAGCGCGTCATTCTGGCCGCCATCGAGGCGCAGTTGCGCCCTCGCCGGGACTGTGTCGGTCAGCGTGTGCTGGTGTCGGCGGGCCCCACGCAAGAAGCGATCGATCCGGTGCGGTTCATTTCCAATCGCTCGTCCGGGAAGATGGGCTACGCGATCGCGCAAGTGGCCCGTGAACGCGGAGCGGACGTCGTGTTGGTGAGTGGCCCGACTGCGCTTGAGGTTCCGCGAGGCGTGGAATATGTTCCCGTCCGCACGGCAGAAGAAATGTGCAAGGCGCTGACCTCTCGGTTTTCCCGGTCGACGGCGGTCATCATGGCCGCCGCGGTGGCCGACTTCAGACCCAAGCGACCCTCGTCCGGAAAAATCAAAAAAAGCGGGATGACCTGGCAGAACCTGGAATTGGAGCCGACCGAGGATATTTTGGAAATTCTCTCCAGGCAGCGGACCAACCAGGTCCTGATAGGATTCGCCGCGGAGACGGAAGCGGTCGTGCCCCACGCCGAAGACAAGCTTACACGCAAGGGGCTCGACCTGATCGTCGGTAACAATATCACTGCTGCAGGGTCGGAATTCGGATCCGATACCAACGCCGCGGTTCTGATTGATCGTACCGGCAGGGTGACTGAGCTGGGACTGATGCCAAAACGTGCGCTGGCCGATCGGATTTTGGATGCCATGCTGGCACTAGGGCCGTCAAGCAAAGGCTCTGCGCGGAAGCCGCCAGGCAGGGCTTAGGAGGACTTGATGGCTGCCACCGTTCCGCCGAAAGGCTCCTTGTCACCGGAGATCGTGAAGCTTGAACTCAAGCTTGCCAAAGATCCGCGCTCGAAGCTGTTTATTCCGCTGGCCGAAGAATATGTCAAAGCGGGCATGCTGCAGGAAGCCATGGGCGTGCTGGAGGAAGGGCTGAAGGTCTATCCCGCGTTTATCACGGCCCTCGTCGCATTGGGGCGCGTGTATCACCAGATGGGTCTGTGGCCGGATGCCAAGGAGAAGCTGGAAGAGGCCGTCAAGCTGAGCCCCGACAATCTTCTGGCACACCGAACGTTGGCCCAGATTTATGTTGAGCAAGGGGATTTTAATTCCGCGCGGCGATCCTGTTCTGTGATGTTGACCGCCAATCCCGAGGATGAAGAGGCCTTGGCGCTCAAGTCGGTCATTGATAAAAAATCGGGCGGCGGTGCTACCGCATCCACCGGCGGGATCCACGACGCGAACCCCGTTCCCCAAACGTCACCCTCTCAAGAAAACAAGGTATCGAAGAAGGTGGCACGGCTTCGTGAAGTCCTGGCGAACATTCGGCTACGGCGGGCCTCGTAAACTTCATCATTCAGTTCAGGTTCTTCCGTGTTTCCCCTACGTCACTCGTTTGACCGCTTCGCCCGAGCCTGTTACAATGAGCCCCGCTTGAATGACCTCCAAGAGGACTGCCGCTCCGGCCGTGATCCGGTGGATGAAAAAAGGTGTTACGCCCCGCATTCTTGTCCTGCATGGCCCCAACCTCAACATGCTGGGGAAACGTGAGCAGTCCGTCTATGGGCAGACCTCGCTGAAGGCCATTAATGCCTCGATCGCCAAACTGGCCAAGCAAGAGCGAATTCAAGTCGAGATGAGGCAATCCAATAAGGAAGGCGAGCTTGTGACCTGGATTCAAGAGGCGAAAGATCAGTTCGACGCCATCGTGATCAATCCGGCCGGCTATACGCATACCAGCGTCGCCATCCGCGATGCGATTGCGGCGGTGGCAATTCCGACGATCGAGGTCCACTTGTCGAATATCTACAAACGTGAAGAGTTCAGACATCAATCCTATGTCGCAGGGGTCGCACTCGGTCAGATCTCGGGGTTCGGTCCGACAGGGTACTTGCTCGGTATCAGGGCCGCGATCGAGCATCTCAGAACAACGCGCGCCACTGCGACACGATGATCATGTTGGTCCGTCAAAAAGAAGGGGAGGCACCGGTTCGTGATTTCGACAGCAGATTTTCGCAATGGGGCTCGGCTCGAGATCGAGGGCGAGCCGTATTACATCGTCGAGTTCCAGCACGTCAAGCCCGGTAAGGGCGGCGCATTTGTGCGCACCAAGTTGAAGAGCTACAAGACGGGCAATGTGATTGATCGGACGTTTCGATCCGGTGAACGGTTCGAGGAGCCCAACCTTGAAGAGCGGGATATGCAGTTCTTGTACGCGGCCGGCGACTCGTACACGTTTATGGATACCGACACCTTCGAACAACTGACGTTTGAGAAAAAACAGCTTGGCGAGAATGCCGATCTGCTCAAAGAAGACATGGTGGTGAAGATCTTGGTCTATGAACACCAGCCGATTGCTGTCGAGTTGCCGATTTTCATCGAGCTCAAGGTCGTGGATGCCGAACCGGGTGTCCGGGGCGATACCGCCTCAGGGGGAACGAAGCCGGCCGTGGTGGAGACGGGGGCGGTCATCAAGGTGCCGCTGTATCTGGGAGTCGGCGAGGTGATCAAGATCGATACCAGGACTCGCGCATACGTGGAGCGCGTCAGGTGAGCAAGCCCCGGGTTCGACCTCGCACCAAGAAGGAACGCGGCCGTCTGGCCGCCTTGCCGACCAACATGTCTGAGTTCTCATCGCGAAATAACGCCCTGAGCGGGATATCCGGTGACCAGCGACGGGCTATCCAAGAGCTCGTCGAACTGTTGAATCAGCACAACCTGGCAGAGCTTGAAGTGGAACGCGGAGGGTTCCGCGTCCGCGTGCGCCGCGAGACGGGGGCCGCGCCGATTGCTGCGACCGCGTGGGAACATGTGCCTGCCGCGCAGGAAGCACCAGCGGAGAGTCCCTCGGTTTCTGTTTCGAGCGACACGTCCGGTATGGTGACGATTACGTCGCCCATTGTCGGAACCTTTTATCGCTCCCCATCGCCGGACGCCGATCCGTATGTTGACGAGGGCGATCTCGTCAAGAAAGGGCAGGTGCTGTGCATCGTCGAGGCAATGAAGCTGATGAATGAGATCGAATCCGAAGTGGATGGTCGAATCGTCAAGATCATGGCTGAAAGCACGAAGCCCGTGGAATACGGGCAACCGTTATTTCTGATCGACCCCGCACCTACATCCTGATCACCCCATGCCCAGTCCGGAGTCACGCGGTGTTTAAGAAAATCCTGGTTGCGAATCGAGGGGAGATCGCGCTGCGGGTGATTCGCGCCTGCAAGGAACTCGGCATCAAGACGGTGGCCATCCATTCCGACGTGGATGTCAACTCGCTACACGTTCGGGCGGCCGATGAGCATGTCTGCGTCGGTCCTGCCGATGATGCGCTCAGCTACCGCAATATTCCCAATGTCCTGAGTGCCGCCGAGGTGACCGGCGCCGACGCGATTCACCCTGGCTACGGCTTCTTATCCGAGAATGCGCATTTTGCGGAAGTCTGCGAATCGATCGGGATCAAGTTTATCGGCCCGACCTCCGAGAATATCGCGATGGTGGGCGACAAGGCCAAGGCGAGAGACATCATGGCGCGTCAAGGGATTCCGGTCCTCCCTGGCAGTCCGGGGGAACTCCGGAGTGAAAGCGATGCGCTGGACGCCGCCCGCAAGATCGGGTTCCCGGTCATCATTAAAGCGTCCGCCGGCGGCGGAGGACGCGGGATGCGCGTGGTGAATAAAGAGGATGAGTTGGTGCGGGCGTTCCAAGCCGCTCAGGCCGAGGCCAAATCCACCTTCGGGCATGAAGGGGTGTACCTAGAACGGTATTTCCTGGAACCCCGGCACATCGAGGTGCAGGTGCTGGCGGACGAGCGCGGTCGAGTGGTATCCCTTGGCGAGCGGGACTGTTCCATCCAGCGGCGCTACCAGAAGCTGGTGGAGGAGACTCCTTCGCCGGCCGTGGACGACCGGCTGCGACGGGTAATGGGGCGGGTGGCGGTGGAGGCGGTCCGGGCGGTTCATTATCGCAATGCCGGGACGGTTGAGTTTTTGCTGGACAAGGACCAGCGTTTTTATTTCATGGAAGTGAACGCCCGAATCCAGGTCGAGCATCCGGTGACCGAGATGGTCACGGGCATCGATCTCATCAAAGAGCAGATTCGGATTGCCGCAGGATTCCCCCTCGCGTATCGGCAACAGGATATCCGCCTGACGGGGCACAGCTTTGAATGTCGGATCAACGCCGAGTGTCCCGAAAAGTTTACGCCGTGCCCGGGTCTCGTGACGCGTTATCTTCCTCCCGGCGGTCTGGGGGTCCGTGTGGATTCGGCAATGGAGTCCCAAAGCCCCGTGGTGCCGCACTACGATTCGATGATTGCGAAACTGATTACGCATGGACAGAATCGTGAAGAGGCGATGGCCAGGATGCGGCGCGCCCTCGACGAGTTTGTGATCGACGGCATCAAGACCACCATCCCGCTCCACAGGCGCATTTTCAACGACGCGGAGTTTCAAAAAGGTCGGATCTCGACCGGCTTTCTGGAGCGGTTTCTCGCGAACCAAGCCGGCTGAGCCTGGCCTAGGTTGCACGAGTTCCTCTCCCTGTTCGTATGATCTCTTAACCGTGTCCACCCTCCTGATCCCAGCCTCTTTCCTCACAGGCCTGTATGTGATCTTGGACGCGCAAGCCTCGGGCGGGCGCTCGCTCCTGGACATCCTCAGGGAGGCCGCTGCCGCGGGGGCCAGGCTCTTTCAGTATCGAGATAAAACGTCCTCGACCAGAGAGGTGTACCGGCAGGCGGTTCGGCTTCGACAGGCGGCGGCGGATGCAGGCGCGGTGTTTGTGGTGAACGACCGGTGCGATCTGGCTTTGGCGGTGGAGGCCGATGGGGTTCATCTCGGCCAACAGGACATGCCCCTCTTTCATGCCAGGAGTCTGCTGGGGTCCGGGAAAATCATCGGGGTGTCGACCCACCGAGCGGAGGATGTGCAGGCCGCGACGAAGGGCGGGGCCGATTACCTGGGATTCGGTCCGATCTTTCCGACCGGCACCAAGCCGGATCATGAGCCCGTGGCCGGGATCGAAAGCCTTCGCGCGATTCGCCCGTTGACGCATTTGCCGGTGTTCGCCATCGGCGGCATGACGGTTGGTACCGTGGAGGCGGTGATCCGAGCGGGAGCGAACGGAGTGGCTGTCGTCTCGGCGGTTGTGGAGGCGCCTGACGTTGCCGGCGCGGTCCGGGCATTCATGGCGCGCCTTGCGTGACCAGATCGGCCAGCGTTTGGATCGCCGGATCATTGACGATCTTGGCCAACCCCGTTTCCCACGCCTGATCAAGCTCAGCTTCGTGTGGGAGCGGCCCGACCACCGGGACCCCGCTCAGTTCCTTTACCAGCCCAACGGTAGCTTCTTGCTGCAGCCGATCGTCCGGCGATTCTGGCGGTGTGACGCGGTGATTCATCACGATCCCCAGAATGGCAACCCGGCGCTGCCTGAGCGCCTCCACGGTGAGCAAGGCGTGGTTGACACCGCCCAGCGTGGCGCGGCTGACCACGACGGCCGGAAGGGAAAAGCGAACGATGAGATCGCATACAGTGAGGTGGTTCGTGATCGGCACCATGACCCCGCCGACACCCTCGACCACCAGGTATTGGTAGCGGGCCGCGAGCTCTTTACACGCGCTGACGATGCGTTCAATCTCGATGGTTAGGCCGGCGCGCCTGGCGGCGGCGAGAGGGGCCAGCGGGGCGGAGAATCGGTAGGGGCTCACGAGATCTAAGGAATCGGCCGTTCCAATAGCTGCCCGCAGGCGATCAGCATCGGAGGTGGACGAAGTGCCAGCGGTGTGCCCCGTCTCGATCGGTTTCATCACGCCGACGCTGAGTCCGTGCTGCCGGAGACAGCGCGCGAGCGCCGCGGCCACGACGGTTTTCCCGACACCGGTGTCGGTGCCGGTGACGAAACACCCGCGGGGGGATGGCGCCTCCTGTGCCGTTGGGTGCAATGGTGGGCCCTGGTCTAGAGAAGGTTCGAAGGCGACATCGTATGCTTAGATAATGCGGCTGTCCAAATTCCACACCTGGCCGGACGCGTCTTTTAAGAGAGCCACATGGTACACCGTGCGCACGACCTCGCTCAGATCGGCCAAACGTCCGAGCACATGATCGCCCGTGACATCTGCGTCTGGCATGGCGCTCCCCGACAGCTCAGTCCTATGCCAGCCCGGGAGGACCGCGTTGACCCGGACGTTATGCGGTCCCCATTCCAGGGCCGCTGTTTTGACCAGGCCTAGGAGACCTGCCTTCGAGGCTGCATAGGCGGCCTGGCCGGTTCTCCCACGGACGCCAGCGAATGAGCTCACCACAATCACCGAGCCCTCCCGCTGTGCAACCATGACCGCGCCGGCTGCCTTGAGGCAGTGAAAGGTGCCCGTCAGGTTGGTTTCTATCGTGTCCGCCCATTGCTCGGGACGCAGGCGGATCAGGAGGGCACTCGAAGCCAGTCCCGCGCTGCACACCATCACATCAAGTCTTCCCCAGCGGGCAACCACAGCCCGAACCATCGCCTGCACCTGCTGAGCGTCTCGGATATCCGCGCAGTACGGGTACCCTTCCCCTCCGCTATCTTTGATCGAGGCGGCTGTCCGTTCAGCGTCTTCCTGACGGAGCCGGTAATGCACGCCGACCCGCCATCCCGCACGCCCGAACTCCAGGCAGATGGCGCGACCAATGCCGCGCGAGCCGCCGGAAACCAGAACCGTGGGATGCGTGACCGGGGGAAAATGAGGGGGAATCTCAGCCTGCGGCGGGAGCCGTGTCGGCATGCGTGCCTCGCAGGCCGCATTATCCCGGATTCCGCGACGCAAAGGCAAGCCGGGCAGGAACTCATGGTAACGGAGGCGACTGGTCTTGCCGCTCTTGAAGGAGTTATGTTACAAAGACGTCCCAAGGAACAGGGGGGCGCTATGGACGTTGATCTGGTCAGGCCAGGACTCGTGGTAGCGGTCTTGGCGGGATGGTCGCTCATGATAGCGACCGGGATAGCCCTGCCGGCTTCTGCTGAGACTGCTGAGACTGCAGAGGTTGAGACGATTGCCAATGCGGATGAATATTTCCCGGACACCTTGGGGAGTCGCTGGCAGTATCGAGGTCAGATCTCTGAGGGGCCTCTCCAGAGGATTACCGGGCGGGGCTTTGTGAATGTGTCCACCGTGAAAGGAGCCGAAACTGTGAAGGGTGTCGCCGTGAAGGTGTTTCACGATACGAATCCCGGCAACCACGGCCCGTCCGATAGCTATTACCGGCGGGATGCTGCGGGTATTGTGTATTACGGCTCAGAGCCCGGGACCGCCCTCGAGAAGCAACTGGTCCCGTATCAGATCGTGCGGTTTCCGCTCGAATATCCCTCCTCGTTTCAGCAGTTTGACCGCAAGGGGCTGAACCTCGGTACTGATCTCGACGGGGATGAAAAGGACGAACTGACGGATATGCAAGCGTTGGTCACGGTGGTCGGCAAGGAAACGGTCACCGTGCCTGCCGGTGTGTATCCGGACGCCATCCGTATTGAGGCACGGATGCGAATGCGCATCCACCTCACTGTGTCGAATCGGACTGTGCTCGGATCTGACGCCATGACGGCATGGTTCGCCAAGGGGATCGGACTGGTCAAATACGTGGAACGGCAGGAGGTCCCGCCGGTGAGGACGGACCGAGGATGGAGTACCGAGATTACTGAAGAACTGGAAGCCGTGGAAATCAAACCCCCGCAGGCGTCACTCAGCCGGTGCGAACCCGCGTCGAAGTGTGTTTTCGCTGATCACGCGCGCCACCATGAATTGGCTCAGATAGTCTTCCCCTCCGGCCTTGGCGCCCACTCCAGATAAGCGATGCCCTCCGAAAGGCTGCCGGCCCACCAGGGCTCCGGTGATCGGACGGTTGATGTAAAGATTCCCCACGTCGAACGACTCGTATGCGATCCTGATGTGGTTGGGGCTCCGTGAATACACCCCTCCGGTCAGCGCGTAGGGGGTGGCGTTCGCGAGGCGGATCGCCTCCGCGAAGTCCCTCGCCCGCATGACAGTCAGCACCGGCCCGAAGATTTCCTCCTGCGCCAGACGGTGAGAGGGGAGGATGTCGGCGAACACGGCCGGACCGATAAAATAGCCGGCTCCTTGAACCTGTCTTTCGAGCACCAGCCGTCCTTCGCGTTTTCCGATCTCGATGTATGACCGGACTTTGGCTCGCGCACGCTCGTCGATCAGGGGGCCCATGCGCGTGCCCGGGTCTTCCGGTGGGCCGATCCGCAGGCTCATGACGGCGTCGGCGAGCCGCTGGAGGAACAAGTCATAGATCGACTCATGGACGATCGCCCGAGAACAGGCTGAGCATTTTTGTCCCTGATACCCGGTGAAGGAAACCACAACGCCCACCACCGCCTCGTCCAGATCCGCTGTCTCATCAACGATAATAGCGTTCTTTCCCCCCATCTCCGCGATCACGCGCTTCACCGCTTGCTGGCCCGGCTCCACGCGTGCGGCATGAGCCAGAATCTGAAGCCCGACTTCCTTCGATCCCGTGAAGGCGATCACCCGGACTTCGGGGTGTGCAACCAGCACCTGACCGATTTCCGGTCCGCCAGGCACGCATTGAAGCATTCCCGCAGGCACCCCTGCCTCGGTCAGCAGTTCGGTTAGCAGATAGCCCATCACCGGTGCGCGTTCCGAAGGTTTGAAGATCACGACGTTCCCGGTAACTAACGCGGCGGACACGAGCCCGGTGGGGATCGCGAGGGGGAAATTCCAGGGGGAGATCACCGCGGTCAGTCCTCGCGGGGAACGGATCAGGTGGTTCAACTCCCCCGGCTCGTGCCCCAGACGATGCGGGCGTGAGATCCGGCGCATGTCCCGCGCATAGAATTCGAGAAAGTCGATCGCTTCCGCCACGTCCGCGTCGGCTTCACGCCAGGGCTTGCCCGTTTCAAAGATCTCCCAGGCGGCAAGTTCGAAGCGCCGCCGGCGCATGGCGGCGGCCGCGCTGATCAAGATGTCCGCCCGATGCGCAGGTGGCGTCGCACGCCATTCCTGTGACCTTGAAAGCGCTGTCTTGACAACCCGATTGAGATCGGCGGGAGCGTAGCCGCGCAGCCGACCGACAACCTCATCCGGCGCACTCGGGTTGCGTGAGACGAGATCCGACCCTGACGGCTTCACTCCGGCTGGCACCGGGTAAGAGAAGGTCTGGCCCAGGCGTGCCCTGACGGTGGCGATCGCCTCCGTCAAGGCGGCTCGGGAAGACGCCCTCGAGAAATCCGTATGGGGTTCGTTGACGAACCGTTCGACTTGTTCCGCTCGGGAAACGTTCGGATCGCTGACTTGGACCTGATCCGGGGTGGCGCGCCAGGAAGTCGCCGACCGGGGCGGGCTCAGCAGGATTTCCAAGGGCTCGGATTCGGCGTATTCCTTGCGCAGGAACGATTCGTTCGAGGTGTTTTCCAGGAGGCGACGTACCAAGTAGGCCATGCCAGGGAGGAGTTCTCCCACCGGAGTGTAAATCCGGACACGTCGTCCGGATTCAGCGACGGCGGCCTGGAGCGGTTCGGCCATGCCAAAGATCATCTGGAATTCGCAGGCCTGCGGTTGCAGTCCAGCCTGCTGGGCGGCCGCTGCGGCATGGGCCAGGCTGCGAAGATTGTGCGTGCCGAATGCGGGTCGAATATGGCCCGCATGATGAATGAGAAGCTGGCTCAGCGCCTCGTAGTTGCGATCCGTTTCCGCCTTGTTCTCGAAGGCCGGGGATGTCCAGGCCCGTTGTCGGTAACGAATTGTGTCAGAATCCCAATACGCCCCCTTGACCAAGCGAATGGTGATGGGGGCTCTTCGGTCCTGGGCCCATCGGATCAGGCTGTCTATGTCGGCGGCGGTCTCCTTCAGATAGGCTTGGATTGCGATCCCGCCGTAAGGATAGGAGCGGTAGGCTTCCTCGGACAAGAGCCGTGTGAAAATCATCAGGGTCAGATCCTTCAGTTCCGCCTGCTCCATATCGAATGTGATGACTGCCGGCAGGGTCATGGCCAGATCGAGGATCGGACGGAGACGTCCAGCAACCGCTCGGAAACTGCCCTCGGGATCAATGGGGTCCAATTGGGAATAGAGCGCCGACAGTTTGACCGACAGATGAACCCTGGGGACGGGCCCTAGGTGATCATGCTCCAGTCTTGGGTTGGCGGGCCAGGCAGCCGCGGCTTTTCCGAGGAGCCTCAAGGCCTCGAGGCAGCGATCTCGGTACTGGTCAGCCTCTCGCTCGCTGACCGTGGCTTCTCCCAGTAAATCAACCGAATGGCCGCGTCCCTTCGTCCAGAGTTGCGAAAGAACCGGTACGGCGTCGTCAATCGTGGCGCCGGCAATAAACGTGCTAGCCATCTGCTGGATTTGCCGGCGAAGCGACTGGGCGCTCAAACGGGAGCCGAGCCGGGTGGCAGAGAGAGCCCGCAGTCCCCACTGGAGGGGCGGCGCCATGGCCTCCGTTCCGCCAAAGTATTCCTCCGCAAGCCTGGCGACCTGCGTGTCATTGCGAAGGGACGGCAGGACGTCGATAAAGCGAAATAGTTGAACCTTGAACGCTTCGTCCTTCATGCACCATTCCAGCAGCGTCCCGGACCACCAGCGAGGGGTAAAGACGGTCGGAGAGAGCCCTGCGGATCGCTCGGCGAGTTCTTGCCCGATGCGACGAATGAGGGATTCGAGTGCGGAGTCGTCGAACTTCATAACGCTGATCCGTAACAGGTCAATCTTCCTGACTGTTAGTATACAAGATTTATTTGAAAATCCCTCAGCGGATGGATATAATGACACGATTTTTTGTGGTCGAAGGTCGCCGAGCGAAGACCCTTAAGGCCAATCCATAAAGGGGGTGGAGAGAAGATGACAGAAGAGAGATCTCGACAGCTGGACTATCCAGTCATCGCGTTATTTTCCGTCGTCTGTCTCGCCACCCTTGTCGGTGTGCCGCTCTTCGCCTACTTGCACGGCTTTACGATCTTCGATTGGACCATGTTCGCCCTCCTCTATATGGCCAGCGGGCTCGGGATCACGGTCGGCTATCATCGTCTCATCTCACACCGAAGTTTTGAGTGCCCTGAATGGGTCAAGGCGTGCTTGCTGGTGGTCGGCGGGTGGGCGCTTGAAAATTCTGCGCTCAGGTGGTGTGCGGATCATATCCGGCACCATGCGCGGTGCGACCAGGAAGAAGATCCCTACAATGCGACCAAGGGGTTTTGGTATAGCCACTGCGGCTGGATTTTTGTGAAATCTCCTTATCGGGCGGAGAAATACGAGATTACACTGCGGAAAGATCCGTTGATCATGTGGCAGCACCGGTACTATGTCCCGATCGTGATTTCGGGGCTGGCGCTTCCGTTCGTTGCAGGTCTGGTGCACGGAGGCTGGATAGGAGGGTTGAGTTGCTTCCTGCTCGCCGGGGTGTGCCGTGTCTTCTTCGTCCTCAATTCCACGTTCTGCATTAATTCCATCTGCCACATGTGGGGGGCGCAGCCGCATGGCACCGAAGACAGCAGTCGGGACAGTTGGTGGGTTTCCCTTGTGACCTTCGGGGAAGGGTATCACAACTACCACCACATGTATCTTCGGGACTATCGCAACGGCCCGAAGTGGTATAACTTCGATCCATCCAAGTGGCTGATTTTTACCTTGTCGAAAGTCGGGTTTGCATACAACCTCCAGCGATATCGAGCCTGACGGCTTCTTTCCTCGTTTCGCCCTTCGTCTTCTTGCGCCACTCCCCCTTGTCTCGCGGGAGAAAGATGGCGTATCATGAAAGCCATCTCCACTCGCCCTCCATTCGCCAGGTCGTGACCGATGACCGCGAACCCAATGGCCTCTCCCAGTGACGCCGAGATCATCCTCAATTGCATCAGCGATGGGGTGATCACCATTGATCTCAACAAGCGCATCACGTTTATCAACCGCGCGATGCGCCAGTTGCTCGGGTATGACGAGGAGATCACGGGCCAACTCCTGGCGTGCGACGTGCTGGTCCAGAGCAACATCTGCACGACCGACGAATGCGTGCTCGAGCGCGCGCTTAAAGGTGAACGGGTGTCAAATTATGAGGCGTTCATCCGGCGCCGGGATGGTCGGCTTGTTCCGACCAGCATCAATACGGACTTTCTGCGCGACGAGCAGGGGCGATTGATCGGGCTCATCGAGGTGATCCGTGACATTTCGATTCCGAAGGAGCTCACCGCCAAAGCGGCCGAGGTCAACGAGCTCAAACAGCGGCTCGGTGAACAGTCCAAGTTTGAAAACATTGTGGGGCGAAGCCGCCGGATGCGGGAGATCTTTTCGCTGCTGCCTGCCGTGGCGAATTCCAAAACGTCCGTGCTCATTTCAGGAGAGAGCGGCACCGGGAAAGAGCTCATTGCATATGCGATTCATGCGAACAGCCCCAGAAAAGACAAGCCGTTTGTTGTCGTCAATTGCTCGGCGTTGTCTGAGGGTATTCTGGAGAGCGAGCTCTTTGGCCACGTCAAGGGCGCCTTTACGGGTGCCTATTACGATAAGCTCGGGCGATTCGAGTTAGCTGACGAGGGAACGATCTTCCTGGACGAAATCGGGGAGGTCAGCCTTGCCACGCAGGTCAAGTTGCTCCGTGTGCTCGAGAAGGAGGAGTTTGAACGAGTTGGCGGGACCAAGACCACCAAGGTCGATGTGCGGATCATAGCCGCATCGAATCGGGATCTTGCTCAGGCGGTCAAAAAAGGAACGTTTCGCGAGGACCTCTATTATAGAATCCGCGTGTTTCCGATTGAATTGCCGCCCTTGAGGGAACGCAGGAGCGACCTCCCGTTGCTGGTGCGACATTTCATCGAGAAGTTCAACCATGAACTGGGGAAGCAGATTCGGCAGGTGTCCCCTGACGCATTAGAAGTTCTGGAGGCCTATTCGTATCCGGGAAATGTTCGCGAGTTGCAGAACATCATTGAGCATGCGTTTGTCTGCTGCGAAGATGATGTGATTCGGCTCGAGCATTTACCGAAAGATATCCAGCAGCAACCGATCGAGAAAGGACGGGATCATACGACAAGCGGTTCTTTGAAATTGATGGAACGTGATACCATTCTGAAGGTCCTCGAAAAAACAGGATGGCGATACAAAAGCGCTTCTCAACAGCTTGGAATTAGCCGTTCAACCCTCTGGAGAAAACTTCGACACTTCGGAATCCAGCCTCGCAAAAACGTAGCAGTTTAGTGCCATCCTTGTGTCATCCCGGTAACGTAAAATAATTATAGATTAATCAATACCTTACAATCATTATTTTAATTTTA
>JACQQM010000023.1 GCA_016207025.1 Nitrospirota bacterium
CATCCAGATCGGCGCGCGCAACATGCAGAACTTCGAGCTGCTTAAGGAAGTCGGCTCCTATGATAAGCCGGTCCTGCTCAAGCGCGGTCTGTCCGCCACGATCAAGGAATTCCTCTTGTCCGCCGAGTACATTATGTCCAGGGGGAACCGCAACGTCATGCTCTGTGAGCGCGGCATCAGGACCTTTGAAACCCAGTACCGAAACACCTTGGATCTGGCCGCAATCCCGACTCTCAAAGAATTGTCCCACTTACCGGTCATCGTGGACCCCAGTCACGCCACCGGCAAATGGAACCTGGTCGCCCCGATGTCCAAGGCGGCCGTCGCAGCCGGCGCCGATGGCCTGCTGATCGAGGTCCATTCCAACCCCGAATGCGCCCTGTGCGACGGCGAGGAATCCATCAAGCCGCCCAAGTTCAAGGAACTGATGCAAGACCTCAGGAAGATTGCGGAGGCGGTCGGGCGCGAGCTGTAACGCAGTGATCAGTGATGAGTGACGAGTAATGAGTGAGCAATCGATTAACGGCATGAACCTGGCGGCGGCGCCGAGCCATCACTCCGTACTCATCACTCGTTACTCGTACCACATTACTTGAAGATGGCGCTTCACTTCAAGCAAGTCGCGATCATCGGGGTCGGCCTCATCGGCGGCTCGCTCGGCATGGTGCTCAAGCGCTCGGCCCTCGCCGACTTGGTGCTGGGCATCGGCCGACGGGTCGATAACCTCAAGAGGGCGGTCGAGTTGGGCGCCATCGACCGCTACGTCTCGGAAGCCAGAGAGGGCGTTCGGGGAGCCGACCTCGTGGTCCTGGCCACGCCGGTGGACACCTACGAACGACATCTGAAGGACTGGGGCTCTGTCTTGAAGCGCGGTACGATCGTCACCGATGTCGGCAGCGTGAAAGGCGCGCTGGTGACACAGGCGGAAGGCTTGATTCCCGAGTGGGCGCGCTTTGTGGGCGCGCATCCGATCGCCGGACGAGAGAAGACCGGGGTCGCGGCCGGTTCAGCCGACCTGTTCCGGGGAGCCCGGTGCATCCTGACGCCGACACGGCGGACCGATCTCCAGGCATTGCAGATCGTCCGCCAGATGTGGGAGTTGACCGGCTCCACGGTCACGGAGATGGATCCGTTCCTGCACGACCGGGTGCTGGGCGCAGTCAGCCACCTGCCGCATATCGTGGCGTACTCCTTGATCAACGCGCTGACCGAGATTCGGGAAAAGACGGCGCCGGAACTGGATTTGCTGGCCTACTCGGGCGGCGGGCTGCGCGACACTACGCGCATCGCGGCCAGTTCGCCCGAGATGTGGCGCGACATTTGCCTGTGGAACCGGGAGAACCTGGTTGCCTTGATCGAGGTGTACGAACGCCACTTGCAGCATCTGAAACAGCTCATCAAGACCGGAGACGGGTCGGGCATTGAAAAAGAACTGGAGCGGGCGAAGCGGGTGCGGGAACGGCTGAACGAGAACCAGTGATAAGCAATGAGTGATGCGTGATGAGTCGTCAACTTCTCGGTCGAATCCCCCAACTCAGCACTCAGCACTCAGCACTCAGCACTTTATGTCTTCGCTGACCATCAACCCCGGCGGCCACTTGAAGGGCGCCATCACGGTCCCCGGGGACAAGTCCATCACGCACCGGGCCATCATCCTGAGCGCACTGGCTGAGGGCGAGAGCGCCATTACCGGCTACTGCCGGGGTGAGGACTGCCTGAACACGGCACGGGCCTTCCGGGCGATGGGCATTCAGATCGGCGAGCAGCCCGACCGGCTCCGCGTTTCCGGGAAAGGCCTGTGGGGTCTCACGGAGCCGGAGCAGCCGATCGACTGCGGAAATTCGGGGACCGGCATCCGCCTCCTCACCGGCTTGCTGGCCGGGCAGGACTTCTTCACGGTCCTGACCGGCGATGAATTCGTTCGGCGCCGCCCGATGGGACGCGTGGTCAAGCCGCTCCGGCAAATGGGCGCCATGATCGCGGGGCGCAAAGGAGGGGAACTCGCCCCGCTGGCCGTGACCGGCAGTCGCCTGCACGGCATCGCCTATGCCTCTCCCGTCGCCAGCGCCCAGGTGAAATCGTCCTTGCTCTTGGCAGGGCTCTACGCCCAGGGCGTGACGCGCGTCACCGAGCCGCAACGGTCCCGGGACCACACCGAGCGTCTGTTCCGGTACTTCGGGATTCCGATCCGAGAGGAGGGGACCGCCGTGGTCCTGCCGGGCCAGCCGCCAGGGGGATGGCCGGGTACGAAAGACCTCGTGGTGCCGGGCGATCTCTCTGCGGCAGCCTTTTTCGTGGTGGCCGCAACCATCGTGCCCGGCTCCGATGTCACCATCACCGGCGTGGGAGTGAACCCGACCCGCATCGGCCTGCTGGAAGTCTTAACCGAGATGGGCGCCGACATCCAGATCCTCAACCGCCGGGAAGAAGCGGGCGAACCGGTCGCCGACCTCCGCGTGTGCGCCGCTTCCTTGCGTGGTATCCGCATCGGGGCCGAGCGGATGCCCCAGATGATCGATGAGTTTCCGATCCTCTGCGTGGCGGCAGCCCTGGCGGCGGGTGACACCGTCATTACCGGAGCCGGCGAGTTGCGGGTCAAAGAAAGCGATCGGATTGCAACAATGGTGTTGGAATTGGGGAAGATGGGCGCCGCGATGACCGAACTGCCGGATGGGCTCATCATTCAAGGCCCCGGAGGGCAGCGCGGTCGACAGCTTCACGGCGCCGTGTGCACCAGCCACGGGGATCACCGCGTGGCGATGTCCCTTGCGATCGCGGGGCTGGTCGCCGATGCTCCCACTCATATTGAGAACACAGCCTGTATCGAGACGTCGTTCCCTGGCTTCAATGGCAAGCTCTTGGAATTATTGACAAAATCTTGACCGAGGCTATAATACGCAGCCAACAGACCGACAGGTCTCAGCAGCCTCTGCACAAGCGGCGTCTCATCGTCACCATTG
This sequence comes from Nitrospirota bacterium, assembly GCA_016207025.1. Classification (GTDB taxonomy): domain Bacteria; phylum Nitrospirota; class Nitrospiria; order Nitrospirales; family Nitrospiraceae; genus JACQQM01. Next base: position 2,961 of record JACQQM010000023.1, read on the forward strand.
ATGGCCCCGCGGGGGCCGGAAAAAGCACGGTGGCGAAACTGCTTGCGGCGCGGTTGGGGTACCTGTACCTCGACACAGGTGCGCTCTATCGCGCAGTGGCCTGGAAGGTCAGGGCGTCCGGGGTCAACCCATCGGATAGCCTGTCGGTCGCTGAGCTGGTGTCCACCACCCCCGTCACGCTGGAGCAGGACACCCAGCGTCTTCGCGTGCGTGTGGACGGACAGGATGTGACGGAGGAACTCAGGGCTCCGGAAATCGGCCGGATCGCTTCCATTGTCTCCGCCATTCCGGCGGTTCGCGAGCAACTTCTCCCGGTCCAACGACGGATCGGCGCGGCTGGCGGAGTGGTGGCGGAAGGACGGGATCTCGGCACGCGGGTCTTTCCGGAGGCGGATGTAAAATTTTTTTTGGAAGCGGACGCGGACATCCGGGCGGTGCGGCGCCATCGAGAAGTCATGGCGTCCGGCCACGCTGTTCCTTTGGATCAGACGCGGCAGGACATTAACGCCCGCGACGCGCGGGATCGCGGGCGTGACCTCGCGCCGCTGGTCGCGGCTGCAGACGCCACCGTCATTGATACGTCGGCCCTTGAAGTGAATCAGGTCGTGGCCCGCATGCTCGCTGTCATTGCGACCAAACTGTGAGCGCGATTGTTTATGGATTTCTCTGGTTGGTGTTCAATGCGGCGGGCCGGCTCTTCTTCCGATACCGGGCGATCGGACAGGAGCATATCCCGAAGCGCGGCGGGGTGCTGGTGGCGGCGAACCACGCCAGCTTTCTGGATATCCCATTCCTGGGGTGCGGGATACGCCGTCGCGTCGCATTTTTGGGCCGCCAAGACCTGTTCCCCATTCCCGTCCTGAACCGGGTTGTGCAGCGGCTCGGCTGGATTCCGATCCGGCTAGACCGGTTAGACCGCGAGGGGTTCGGTAAAGCGATTCGCCTGATCAAGGGCGGAAAGGCGGTGGCGATTTATCCGGAGGGCACCCGCACCCTGGACGGCGCGCTGCAGCCGGGAAGGCCGGGGATCGGAGTGATCGTGGCGGAGACAGGGTGCCCGGTAGTCCCCGCCTATATCGCCGGAACGTTCGAAGCCTTGCCTACGGGTGCCGCCCTGGTCCGATTGCATCCGGTGCGGGTCACCTTTGGGAAACCGATCGACTTCACGGTGGATGCGCAGCGCTATGCAGGGAAGGAGTTTTATCGATATGTGAGCCGGACCGTGATGGAACGGATCGCCGAACTGGGGCACGTGCCGCCCCCGGCTGACCGATCCGAACGGCCCCCGGCAGCCCGGTCTTTCAACGCTGAGTGAGATCAGGCATCGTCAACCATCAGCCCCCGACTGTGTCGGAGAACCAGAGGATTAGGACCGCACGCATGGACATGGCATCAAAGCAGACAACCGAGCAGATGGACCGCGGGGCCCTGGCGGCCCTGTACGAAGAAACGTTCCGCAACTTCGAAGAGGGCACGATTATCGAGGGCCGCGTCGTGGCCATCAGCAAAGACAAGGTGGTCGTAGACATCGGATACAAGTCCGAGGGGATCATCCCAGCCGATCAGTTCATCAGCGACGAGCTCCAAGCCCTCAAGGTGGGCGACCGGCTGCAGGTCTACATCGAAGAGCGGGAGGACGCCGAAGGGAACCTTATCCTGTCCAAGGAAAAAGCGGACAAGATGAAAGTCTGGGAGGATCTGGAGAAAGCCTTCAAAGAGGAGAAGGTCGTCGAAGGACGGATCGTCTCCCGCATCAAGGGCGGCATGATGGTGGATATCGGCGTCAAGGCGTTCCTCCCCGGTTCCCAGATCGATCTGCACCCAGTGCGCGACCTGGACTCGCTGGTGGGAAAGACTTTCCCCCTGAAGATCATCAAGATCAACCATCGCCGCGGCAACGTGGTGGTGTCCCGCCGGGTGTTGCTGGAAGAGTCCCGCGACAAAAGACGACAGACGACGCTCTCCACGCTGAAGGAAGGTCAGTTGATCCAGGGCACGGTGAAGAACATCACCGAGTACGGAGCGTTCATCGACCTGGGCGGCATTGACGGCCTGCTGCATATCACCGACATGTCGTGGGGGCGTGTTGGCCACCCCTCCGAGCTGTTCGTTATCGGGGACAAGGTGGAGGTGATGGTCCTCAAATACGACCGCGAGACCGGCCGGATCTCCCTGGGGCTTAAACAGAAAAGCACCGATCCCTGGACCAACGTCGCCTCCAAATACCCCATCGGCTCTCGGGTCCGCGGGAAAGTCGTCAGCCTGACCGATTACGGCGCCTTCGTCGAGTTGGAGCCGGGCGTCGAGGGCTTGGTGCATGTGTCCGAGATGTCCTGGACCCACGAGGTGAGGCATCCGTCTCGCCTGGTGTCGGTGGGAGACCAAGTCGAAGCCGCCGTCTTGAACGTGGATCCGAACAACCGAAAGATTTCCCTCGGCATGAAACAGACCGCGCCTAACCCGTGGGACATGGTCGAGGCGAAGTATCCGAGCGGAACGCGGATCGAGGGCAAGGTCAAGAGCCTGACCGATTTTGGTGCCTTTATCGGGCTGGACGAAGGAATTGACGGTCTGATTCATATTTCGGATATATCCTGGACCAAGCACATCAAACACCCATCCGAGCTGTTCAAGAAAGGGCAGAAGGTGGAGGCGGTGGTCCTGAGGATCGACAAAGAGAAGGAGCGGCTCTCGCTCGGCTATAAACAGTTGACGCGTGATCCGTGGGAAGAGGACATTCCGCAGCGCTACAAGGTGGGAACGACCGCCGTCGGCAAAGTGACCAAGATCACCGATTTCGGGGTGTTCGTTGAACTCGAAGGCGGCGTCGAGGGCCTCATCCACATCAGCGAGATCGGACTGGAGCCACAGGCTCGCCTGGAAGAGAAATTCAAGGTCCAGGACGAGGTGTCCGCCAAGATTATCAAAGTGGATCGCGAAGAGCGCAAGATTGCGCTTAGCCTGCGGGAGCACGCGATGGACTCCGAGCGGAAACAGATGGAGGAGTTCCACGCAACCCAAGGCGCGGTGGACCAGAGCCTGGGCCGATCAGCCAAAAAAACCAAGAAGCGGAACGAGGCTGATTCGGAGCCAGCCTGACCAGGAGCGAGCACATGCCTGACACGATGCCCACGAGGGAAGACACGACGTCACAGCCGCCGCGCCGCCGGAAGTCCTTGCGTCGCCTCCTCTGGGTGCTGCTCGCCGGATTTCTGCTGGTGGTGCTGGCGAATGCCATGCTGCCCGAGCTGGAACTCATGGGCGAAGACAGAATCGCCTTGATCCGCGTGGAAGGGGTGATTCTGGACGCCCAGCAAACGGTGGGCGACCTGAAAAAGTACGGTGAGAGCCACGCCGTCAAGGCGATCGTGCTGCGCATCGACAGCCCCGGCGGAGGCGTCGTGCCGTCGCAGGAGATCCACGACGCGGTCAAGCGCGTCCGCAGCAAGAACAGCAAGGCGGTCGTCGCGTCCATGGGAACTGTAGCCGCCTCGGGCGGTTACTACATTGCGGCGGCGACCGACCGCATCATCGCCAATCCAGGGACCTTGACCGGCAGCATCGGCGTGATCATGGAACTGGCCAACCTGGAAGGGCTGCTCAAGAAGATCGGCGTGGAGAGCGTGATCGTCAAGAGCGGTCGGCACAAGGATATCGGCTCTCCACTCCGCAAAATGAGCGAGGAAGATCGCCGCATTCTCCAGTCGGTGATGGACGATGTGCACGGCCAATTCATCGAGGCAGTGGCGGAAGGGCGCTCGATGGACATCCGGGAGGTGCAGCCGCTGGCCGATGGGCGCATTTTCACCGGGCGCCAGGCCAAGGACTTCAAGCTGGTGGATGAACTGGGCGACCTGGATGACGCGATCAAGCTCGCGGCCGAGATGGTCGGGATCGAGGGGGAGCCCAAAGTCGTGGAACCGCGGAAACGGTTCTCGATCCGCGAGTTGATCGAGAGCCGTCTGTTTGCCGCACTCCCCCGGCTCGACTTCCAGACCGGCGTCAGCCTCAAGTACCTGATGGCGTTTTGAACCTGGCCTCACAACTGGACACCGGCACGCCGGCCTGAGGAGTCGGCATCCGCCGCGCAACAGGCTGCAGCTAACTCGGCAAGGAGGACGAGGATGACGAAAGCACAGATCATCGAGCGAGTCTCGGAGCAGATGACGACCCTCACGAAACGACAGGCCGAGATCGTCGTGAACACGATCTTCAACAGCGTCCGCAATTCTCTCCACAAGGGTGACAAGACCGAGATCCGAGGGTTCGGAAGCTTCCGCCTGCGCGCCCGACGCTCTAAAGAAGGTCGCAATCCCAAGACCGGCGCCACCGTCTCCGTGCCGGCCAAAAAGGTGCCGTTTTTCAAAGCCGGCAAGGAACTCAAGGAGCTCCTGAACAAATAACCACCGGCGCGGGAAAGGTCCCATGGGAGCATTTGACGCACAAGGACAGACCGCCGCCTCCGACATCGTCTGGACGGAGGGGGCGCTCAAGCGTATGGAGCGCGCCCCGGTGTTCCTCCGCGGGATGGTCAAGCGGCTGGCGGAGAAGAAGGCCCGCGAACTCGGGTACACCGAGATCACCGCGGAAATCCTGGATCAGTTCAAGAGCCAAATGATGGGCCGGATGGGGGGCCAGGTGGGTCTTGCGGCCGCGGCCGGTCAGATCGAAAAAGGGAACCTGCCCTGGACCGCGGCGGCGCAGCAGCGACTCGAGACCGTCCCCGAGTTCATGCGGCACATGATCAAACAGATCGCCGAAGAACTCGCGTTGGAACGGGGCCACCTAGAGGTGAACGTCGAGTTGTTCGAAAAGGTGGAGGCGCTGGGCGACTTGCAGGAACAGGCGGGGCCGCCGATGGACTGGACCGACGGCGCGCGGGCCCGCCTCCAGGACAAAATCAAGCACGCGCCCCCGATCGCCATGGACTTCGTCACCGACATGCTGAAGCGGGACACCGAGGATCTCGCCCGCGAGAAAGGCCTGACCCGGATCGACGAGGCGGCGCTCGTCCAGCTCTGGGACGCGCCTCAGGAACGCATCGCCTGGACTGACGAAGCGTGGAAACGTCTCCTCACGTCACCGGATTTCGTGCGCAGCGGGATCCGGAAGGCCGCCGAGCGCCGGGCGCGCAAGATGGGGCTCAAAGAGATTGATTCGGAACACCTCACGAAGTTCCGCAATGAGGCGATGATGAAGGCTGTGAAGCGAATCCGGAGTTTCGGCTATCGGGAACTCACCTTCGACGCCTTCGACGCTGCGCTCCAGAAGACCAAGCGCCTGCAGGGGAACGAGCAGGCCCAGAAGCGACTGGAAGAGATCCGGCAGCACTTCAAGGACCCGGAGACCAAGAAACCGGAAGGTGGAACGCTTGGCGCGGAACTGATGGACCGGTTCCGGAAGTACCTGAAAGGTGAAGGCACCCTGTAGGCGATCTTCAGACCTCTAACGCCCCCATCAAGACCATCCGCTGACGAGCCCTCCCTCCTGTGATCCCCACCGCAACCGCAGTTCCACCGCTCAAGGTACGGCGGTTGAATGAACCTCCTGCACGGTGTACAGTGAATTGACCGAGGAGGGCTGGCGGGTTGAGCCTCCTACCGTAGTCACGGAGTCTCTCGTGAGAACGACGTCGTGCGTGGTTGCGGTACTCCTCCTGCTGACCGGCTGCGCAACCGCGCTCAAGCGAGAGGGCCAGTGTCTGGCCAGCCTGGCCCCCGAATTCCTAAGCGCACAAGAAGAACTGGCCCAACTCGAAGCCTCCTGGCATGAGTTGCTGCGCACAACCAATACCGACTTAGTCTCCCCTTTCGCCCTTCTCACCCCGCTGCCCGGAAGCCTCCGCGGGTCCGCATCGTCGGCTGCTTCCGGAAGCCACCTCTCAGAGCGTGACCGGATGGACCGTCAGCGACTCGCCCGCCGCGCCGTTGAGGAAGCTTACAGCAAGCTGATGGAGGCCAGGGCACGCCACCTGCCCACCCTGGGGTGGTACGACAAAGTGTATGAACGGGTACGCACGCGCATGGAGGAGGAGGAGATCCTATCGGATGTGCGACTGGTGTTGATGACCAGTCCGGCGCTGATTTTCTACCCGATCATCCGCTGGAACATCCATTCCGTGGTCTGGGACGACACTGACCCGGACGCGGAGTCCGACCCCGTCACGCAGTACTGCACCGATCGGCTTTCCAAGGTGGCGGTCTCAGCCGATCCCCTGACCGGAGTCTCCGCCGAGTAACCGAACGATCCGCGACGGCTCTGTGGCTGGACCTCTGGAGTCACCCAGGGAGACGGACGGCGTTATGGAATAGGGAGGTGGAGGGACATCTCTCCAGGAGGATGAGAGATGTCATTTCTCACTTACTTCGTGGCACACCCGAAGTAAGCAACCTCCACCTCGTGAAAGTCCGGGCGAGGCCCATTCCCCGTTATGGGGTCTGCTGTTTCGGCCAAAACTTGTGCCGGATCTGTGGAAGCTGGACGTTTTCGAAATTCGGGATGTCGTAGAGGCACCGATCGATGGTTTCGACTTCCTGCGGCGTCAACTCCAGCACCACCTTTTTTTTCCAGAACTGGTCCAGTGTGAAGTAGTCGCCTGACTGCGGCTTCTCAGCAAGCAGCGCCTGCATCCTCTTGAACCCCGCGGTATCCGTCCCGGGGATCCGGCCGTGATTCTTTTCGACGCACCATTTCAAGACTTCCGCAATCCCGTACATCGTCAGTTCAATCTTCACTGTCTCTGCCATGCAGCCCTCCTTACCTCATAAATCATTGTACCGCAGTCACTCGTTGATCTTCCAGAGGAAATACCCCGCAGCCGCTGGTGCCGGCGGACTATTCAGAGCAGAACAGACCCCAGAGAGTCGACCCGGCCCCCTTCGGGAGGCACGGAACTGGCGAGCACCGAATGACCATTGCGAAAACGTCAGAGGGCTTCTATACTCTCTCCCCACACCCCTGACTGCGAACAACATTCCCCACGGAAGATCGTGAAGTCGCCGGCATCAGATCACGTGATGCGTCAGAGACCCACGGCCCTCTCGGCCCGCGTCGGCAGAGTCGCCATCCAGCTTCTGCTCGTCGCAGGACTGGTCACAGCAGGGGGTTGTTCCAGGAAAGAGCCGTACGTTCCCCCCGATCTCTTTTATCTTTTCGCGACTTATACGGTGGGGAAGAACCCCACGTCCGTCACGACAGCGGATTTCAACCAGGATGGGCTCACAGATCTGATTACGACCAACATCGGCAACAGTACGCTGTCCGTCCTCTTCGGCTATGGCGACGGCACCTTTAAAGAACAGATTCAAATTGAGGCCGGTAAGGAGCCGCGCGCGCTGGCGCTGAGTGATTTCAACGCCGACGGCCACGTGGACGTAGCGGTCGCCTGCTCAGGTAGCGACCAGGTCGCCATTTTCTTCGGTCTGGCCAACGGGACATTCGGCGTCGGCCAGCGATACGCGATGCATAAGATCCCTGTGTCAATCGCCAGCGGCGACGTCAACGGCGACCACAAGTCAGACCTCATCGTGGCTTTACGCAACGACAAGGTGAGTATCCTTTTGGGCAACGGGGACGGCACTTTCGTGGAGGGCGCCCGCTACGAGTATGGCGACACTCCCACCTCCCTCGCAGTCGCCGACCTGAATCAAGACGGGAAGCTGGATCTGGCGGTCACGAACGGAGGCCCCATGAGCAGCGCTGTTTCGATCTGGTTGGGAAACGGCGACGGGACCTTCCGTCAACCGACCGACTATCGAACTGGCAAGCGGCCGCTGTCGGTGTCGTTCGCCGACTTCAACAACGACCAGAAAACCGACCTGTTGGTCATCAACGGGGAGATGGATACGTTCACCATCTTCCTGGGGAACGGAAACGGCACGTTTCAAGAGGGGAAAGAGTCCGGGGCGGATTCGGGCCCGGTCTACGGATTTGCCAGAGACTTTAACGGCGATGGATTCGTCGACGTCGCGATCGTGAACGTTCAATCAAACGACCTTTCCATTCTCTTCGGACGTGGGGACGGCACATTTCAATATCCACCTATCAACTACCGCACGAAAGGCGGACCGTTCGCCATCGCCACGCTCAACCTGACCACCAAACACCAAGATGAAGAGCCCGGGTTGGTCACCGCCAATAACGGCGCCGGCAGCATCTCCATCTTCCTGCATCGGGGCTTGAAGCCGCACGCTCCCCCCGTACCGCCGGCTTCCTCCTGAGATGCCCTTGGCAGTCCTTGCCCCACGTGCCCGGGCCTTGCTCACCCTCCCGTCGCTTCCTTGACAGTCCTGAGGGGGTCGGCTAGATTGACCACATGGAACAACGCCAGGGGACTGATGGCGCGGAGAGGCGTCACGGCGCGGGCGCGTGAGAACCTTCATCTGGTGGTTCGGCATGGGGTCGCTCACGACCTTGGCCGTGTTGATGGTGGAGGGAGGCGTTCGCGACCTTCTGTATGAAACGCATCCTTCCGGGAGCGCCAGCGCGTTTTTGAGCTTTGCGATCACGATCCTCGGCGGAGGCCTGTTGGCAGGTTGTCTCGCGTTGATCATGAATCGCCTTCGCTGAGCCGGTACAATTTGCTTGACAGGAAGAGGGACTCAGGGTAGAAGCAGCCGAGGCTCTCGTGATCCGCGGTACGACGAACGAGGCGGGCACGAGTGACGACACCACCGAAACGATGCCGGCATGAACTGCCTGAAATGCAAAGGGTTTATGATGGTCGAGCGGCACTACACGCTGCTCAATCGCCGGCTATACGCACGCTGCCTCAACTGCGGATTCTGGCTGGACCTGGCGGACCTGTTGAGATTTTTCCATAAGGTCCTTGACAGCGGGTTTCGTGGTGCAAAGGTACGTGAGACCTTCACGCTCTGACTCCCACCTGAAGAGCCTTCCCGATTTTCGGCCTCCCTTGTCGGGTCGAAGCCCTCGATTCGGCCTCCAGTGGTCGCTGGCGGTCCTGACGACCGCTCTTGCCGTCAGCCTGCCCCTGCCCTCTCTGTCTCTAGCCGCCCAGCCGGCTTCGGACCGTTCTTCCTCCGTGGGGTTCTTCCAGAGCAGCAGATTCTTTGGCACGCTGGCTCGACATCGCCCCTCGGCCCACAGCATCTTGCTCAAGGACCTCACCACGGGACGCACCTTGTACGAGTACGAATCCGACCGGCGGCTTTCCCCGGCCAGCCTGACGAAGATTATGTCGGCGCTGGTCATCCTGGAATATGGCCACCTGGACGACTACGTGACCATCAGCCGCCAGGCCGCTTCCGCACGCAAGACGCGACTGAGGCTGCGGGTCGGACATGTCTTTCGGTTGGAAGATTTAGTCAAGGCGATGTTGATGACGTCCGCCAATGATGCGTGCCTGGCGGCTGTGGAGCATGTGGCCGGCTCGGAGGAAAAATTTGTGGACCTGATGAACACGAAGGCCAGCGCGCTTGGATTGCTGGATACCCACTTCAGCAACGCGTGCGGCTTTGATGCCCCCACTCATTACGCGACGGCGTCGGATCTAGCTACCCTGAGCGAGGTGGCTCTGCGGCATCCGATTTTCAAGTCCTTCGTCCGGGAACAGATCGAGGTGATCAGCCCGATCAACGTGAACCGCTATTACCTGTTGAGGAACACGAATCGCCTGCTGGGTCGGTTCCCCGGCGTGGAGGGGGTCAAGACCGGGTTCACCTCAAGAGCCGGCCGGTGCCTCATTGCCAAAGTTTCCCAGAACGGGAAAGAGTTGCTCCTGGTCCTCCTGAATTCCAACCGTCGGTGGAACACCGCGGCCAACCTGATCACCTACGGGCTTCAGGTGCAAGAGACGACGCCAAGCCTGATGCGGTAATGTACAGCGGTCACTCTGGAGGCGCGGAGGGGCTTGCAGTTGCGCCTCATTCAGCAAGCTCCCACTCTAGGGCAGTGCAAACTCGACATTGACATCCTTGCCCAGATAATTCACCACAAATCCCTGCTTCTCGTAGTTCATCACGGCGCCCATCACGTTTTCATCGCCGTAATCTTCTTTGCCAAGGAGTTTGCGAATTTCGTCCGGACTTTCGCTGTTGAGCACGTTGCGGAAGATGCCCCTCGTTTTATACGCAAACCTATTATTGATAAAAATGAGATCCACCTTCCCATCCAGGAGTCGAACGCCAGCCATGGGACCGGTCGGTTTACGCTGATCCAAGAGCAGGATAAAGGTCGCTTCTTGCTCCGCCTTGACCCCCGGGATCTTTTCGTTGACCAAGACATCCAAGGCCTTGCTCTCAGGATCCCCGAGCTTCACACCGAACAATGAAATCTCGCTGCTTTTGACCTGCTTGGGATCCATCACATCAGCCTTGCTGAGCTCATACGGCTCGGCCCCGGCGACCCCCCACGCGGCGACCATCACTGTCAGTCCCGCCGAGGCCAGCACGACCGGCCACCGTCTTCGTTTCATCGGTCCCTCCTTTTGCACGACCGCACACCTCACGGGACATGACACGACAGTCACCAGGCGACGCGCGAGCAAAAAAACGGGGAGATTGTAGCCGAGGCCTCCTCAACTTGCAAGGTACCGCACGCCCCTGTCCCCTTCGTCACACACGCATGGCGAGAACCGGCCACTGGTCAAGGCGACTTGCAAAGCTTCCTGGTCTCCGGTATGACTGCTTCCGATGCCTCTTCCGAGGGAGCACGCGCGCCGATGATCAAGATCAGGCGGGCCACCGAGCGAGACTTCCCGGACATTCTGAAGATTCAGCGGGAGGCATTCTCCGAGTATCTGAATGTGTATGAGGCCAGTGCCTGGATGACCGAGACCCTTGAGGGCATTCGGCAGGATGCGACCGACAAAGCCATTTTGGTTGCCGAATCGGAAGGCACCGTTGTGGGGTCAGTGCGATTTTGGAACGTCGCAGGCGTCTGCGTGATCCGCCTGCTGTCCGTGAGCCCCGCCCACCAGGGCCACGGCATCGCCAAAGCCCTCATGACGGAGATCGAACGGTTGGCCACCGGCGCGCACAAGTTTTATGTCTGTACGATGCTGCGCACGCCCCGCAATATCGGGCTCTTTCTCAGCCTGGGGTACCGGCCCGAATCCCTCTTGCCCAACCACTACCACCAGCTGGATCTCATCTGTTTTGCCAAATACCGACCATTTGACTCCCACTCTGCCCTGATCTGAGCCGTGTCGGGTCAACCGGCCCGATGCGCGCGTCGTCCAGCGGCCGGGACGCCCGTGGCCGCGTCACCGAGCTCACCCAAGGTGGCTCGACACAAACGCATGAACTCGTGCGCCACCAGACTCAGGCTTCGGTTGGCCAGATAGGCCAGTCCGACCGAATGCCGCGGCACGGGATCATACAATTCGACGACCCGCAGGGCCTCGCCTCGGAGCCGGTGACGCACGTACAGTTCCGGCAGAATAGTCAAGCCGGCTCCCTGCTTCACCGCCTCCAGGATACCTTCCGGCGAGGTCATTTCCACCGAAACCTGCGGTCGCACACCCGCCTCCACGCACTCCGCCTCAATCATCTTGCGCAGGCAGTAATCGGCCGGCATCAGCACGAGCGGGAGCCGCGCTAGTTCCCGCATCCGCATTCGACGACTCGGAAGCCGAACGCCAGCAGGCGCAACCAAGACAAGCGTCTCGTCGAACAACCGCGTGGTGACCAGACGATCGCTCGACACCGGCAGCAAGCAAATCCCCACATCCAGACGGTTCGCCAGCAAGTCCTCCACAATCTCGGACGACGGCCGCGCCTGAACCTGCAGATGCACCTTGGGGAACTGCTGTTTGAAACGGCAGACCAGCGGAGGCACCAGGTACAAATTCACGGTGGACAGCGTGCCCACCATCAACCGGCCGCGTTCCGCCCCCTTCAGCTCCTGGACCGCCTGCGCCGCCTGCTCCAGCTCCCGGAGGACACGCTCCGCATGGTCGCGGACAATCTGCCCCGCCTCGGTCAAGGCCACTTGCCGACCCAGCCTGTCGAAGAGCGGCGAGCCCAGCTCCTCTTCCAGCGCCGCGATCTGAACCGAGAGCGACGGCTGGGAGACATGCACCGCCTCGGCGGCGCGGGTGAAGTTCCGGCGCTCCGCCACCGCCAGGAAGTAGCGCAACTGCCTCAGCTCCATCGGGGCCCTCCTCCAATAGATTGGTCCTATTAAAACTATTAAAACAATATATTTGACCTATGATCATACAGCCGCTACCCTGCGCCGTCAATCGCATCCGTTGAATGCAGACAGAAGGCGCGACGAGGCCGTCCGACGTCGAGAGAACAGGGGTTCTCGTCGGGCGCGTGATCTCTCACCCGCAGAAGGAGGACACAGGCGTGACGACAGGCACGAGAGTCATCAACCTATGGATCATGACGGGGCTCTTTCTCGGAGCGGCAGGGTGCGCAACGAGCGTACACACAGAGAGCGCGGCTCCCGTCCAATCGCTCTACCATCGGTTGGGTGGCAAGCCAGCCATTACGGCCGTGGTGGACCAGTTCGTGGCCAACGTGGCACAGGACTCCCGCATCAACGGTCGCTTCGCTACGACGGACATTCCGGGGCTGAAGAGGCACTTGGTGGACCAAGTCTGTATGGCGGCCGGCGGACCGTGCGCCTACACAGGCCGGGACATGAAAACCACTCATGCCGGCATGAAGATTACGACCGCGGATTTCAACTCGCTGGTGGAGGACCTCGTCAGCGCACTGGATCAGTTCAAGGTGCCGGCCCGGGAGAAACAGGAGTTGTTGGCCCTCCTAGGTCCCATGAAACAGGACATCGTCGAGCTCCCGTAAGCTTCGTCGTGCGCTTCAGAGGGGGAAACGGGATCCGTGAGCAACGGGCAGAGCGCTGCGGAGTTGGACGAATGACGCCACCCGTCTCGGTCTACAGTGATTTCAACTGTCCGTTCTGCTACGCCCTCAACGAGCGTCTCACGACATCGGGCCTGACCGAGGGCATTGCCTGGGCCTGGCGCGGCATCCAGCATGCCCCCCACCTCCCCGTCCCTATGGCCCCCTGGCGCGGAGACATGGCCGAGGCCCTGCGCCGCGAAGTCGAGACCGTGCGGAGGTTAGTTCCCGACCTGCCCATCACGGTGCCGCTCGGTAAACCGAACACCGCCCAGGCCATTCGGGCTGTCGCCTTGGCGTTGGACATGGACCCTCAAGGCGGGAAGGCATTGAAAAACGCGCTGTACCGGGCGTTTTGGAACGAGGGCACGGATCTATCCGACCCGGTCATCCTGGATCACCTCGCATGGACGACCGGGCTGGCGGGCATGTCCTTCACGGCGCTGGACAGTCGCCTGATTGCAGCGACCACGTCGCGGTGGCAGCGCGACTGGGAGCGCACCGGCAGCCATGCAGTGCCGACGCTGAGCCGTCAGGACGGCGCACAGTTGGTAGGATTTGCTGGGTGGGATCAGATCATGGAGTTCTTTCAACCATGCACAGGAACCGACTAGCAAACAGGCAGGCGGCGTCAGGGACCTGGCCGATGTTGGTGAGCCGCGAGCAGAAGCGTGGCCAGGGTGCGCAGCCGGGTGAAATACTCACCCGCTTCTTCGGCCAGCTCAGGTAAGAGCCCGTCGAGATCGGCCAGACAGCTTTCCAAAATCTCCACACGCTGAGGATCGAGCCCTTCCTCGGATTCCAAGTAGTAGGTCACGCATCCGCTCACGACGGTGTCAAGCGTCATCAGCTCGCCTTCGTTGGGATCCGAGAACTTGGGCCAGCCCGCATCGCGATGGACCTGCCAGAGTGAGACAATGTCGTTCATGGGGTGTGGCTTCTTTCCTCCCTCACTGCCCTCCACGGATCGTGTCAATCGCCAACAGCGTAGCCAGTGCCACCAGCACCACGCCGGCAAGCCGATGAGTCCAGACCGGGCCTCTCCCCCACCATGTCAACAGACGCATGCGGAGAGACTCCGACGACCCAAGCAGGACCAACGCCTTGGCAACGCTGAGCGATCCCAGGGTGACCCATAACCAATAGCCCCCCTGCGTCGAAGCGCCCACTACCAGAAGCAGCCCTGTCAGAATCATGCCCTGAGCCAGCAGGAATCGAGAGACAGGATCCGCCACCGCCTGTCTGATCCACAGACTCCACCATGACGGAATCGCGATCATCGTCAGTCCCATCGCCATCCAGAGCAGACTGATCAGCCCGAACAAGAGAACGGTCAGCACCTCTTCAAGAGCCCCCCAGCCAGCCCAAGGCGTGCAGGAGCAAGAGCGCCAGCGTGCACAGCCCCAGTCCCCAGAAGCGGTAATCCACGTCTTCCCGCCGCAGGCACCATTCGATCAGCCATTTTCGCCATCCTTCAGGTCCTGCGGCAAGGAACAGGCTTTTGATGATCATCGCGGCGCCCGTGATCAGCCACAGCGGCTGATAGCGAAGCCCCTCGGTCCCGAGGAGCAAGATGATGCCCAGGCAGGCGGCCACCCCCTCCCATCGAAGCATGGCCGGCGAGAGTGCCAGCACGTCCCGCACGCGGGCAATCACGTGACGGGGAGCCACTAGCAGAGCGAGCCCATCCGCCATCCAGACACCGGCGATCGCCGCCAGCACGTATTTCACTGCACCTCCGTAACCCGTGATCAGTGATGCGTGATGGGTACAAAGCGATACCGGCCTCACCTGCCTCCCCATTACCCATCACTCATGACGCATCACTTTTCACGTTCCTCACGGGTAGAGCCCCCGCGCCAAGTGAGCCTGAGCCACTTTGTCGATGCCGTTCATGAGCGCGGCCATCCGCATGGTGACCCGCTTGGCCATCGAGAATTGCAAGGTGCGATGGAACGCCGTGGTGATGATCTCATGCAACCGGTCTTGGATATCCTTCGCCTTCCAGAAGAAGCGCTGCGCATCCTGGACCCACTCGAAATAGGACACGATGACCCCGCCTGAGTTGGCCAGGATGTCCGGAATAATGAAGATGCCCTTGTCGGTCAGGATCTGGTCCGCCTCCAGGGTCGTCGGCCCGTTTGCGCCCTCGGCCAGGATCCTACATTTCACCTTATCGGCGTTCTTGTGGGTAATCTGCTCCGAGAGAGCCGCAGGGACCAGCACCGTGCACTCCAGCTCCAGCAACTCCTCATTGGTGATCCAGTCCCCAAGTTTGGTGTCACGGAGCGAGTGGCGGCCATCCACGCGGTAGCGCGCCAGCACTTCGGGGATGTCCAAGCCTCTGGGATTGTACAGTCCTCCAGATTTGTCGCTCACCGCGATGACCCGGACGCCGGCTTCCTGCATGATGCGCGCGGTGTTCGATCCGACATTGCCGAATCCCTGCACCGCCACCGTCGCTTTCTGGAGATCCACGCCCAGGTGCCGCATCGCCTCCAAGGTCACATTGACGACGCCGCGGCCGGTGGCCTCCTCGCGCCCCAGGCTGCCGCCGATCGACAGCGGCTTGCCTGTCACCACGCCCGGCACCGCGAAGCCCACTTGCTGGCTGTAGGTATCCATGATCCACGCCATGACCTGGGCATCCGTGCCGACGTCGGGCGCAGGGACATCCTTGTCCGGCCCAATCATGGGAAAAATTTCGGCCGCGTACCGACGGGTCAGCCGTTGCAATTCGCCCCGGGACAACTGGTCTGGAGCGACCCGGACGCCGCCCTTTGCCCCCCCGTAGGGCAACCCCGCCAGCGCGCACTTCCAGGTCATCCACATGGCCAGCGCGGCTACCTCCCCCAGGTTGACATCGGGATGGTACCGGATCCCGCCCTTGGACGGTCCTCTCGAGGAGTCGTGCTGAACGCGATAGCCCGTGAACAGTTTGACCGTGCCGTCGTCCATCCGAATGGGAATACTCACGATGAGCGAGCGTTCCGGCATCTTGAGCCGCTCCCGCAGATTCGGGTCCAAATTCATCCGTTCGGCGGCTTGATCAAACTGCGCGACCGCCAGGCGAAACGTAGGATTGTCCAACTCATTCACGGTTTCCCTCATCATCCCCTCACCATAACCGGTTTGCTCCCCACCGTTCGGATTTCGCCGCTGGGCACTCGTTCGGTCCACTCAAGTCCGAAGACGTCGCCGAACACCTCCGCAATCCGCCGTTGGACCATCAACACCTCCACCGGTCTGCCGAGCAGAGCGGCCATTGAGGTCACGCGACATCCGGCGATCCCGCACGGGACGATCCGACTGAACGGCGACAAATCAACCGTCACGTTCAAGGCGAAGCCGTGCATCGTCACCCCTCTGAGGATCCGCACTCCCATCGCCGCAATCTTTGCGGCCGGCTCCCCGCCGACCCAGACGCCGGGCACCCTGTCGATCCGTCCTCCCGTGATCCCCCAGTCCGCCAGCGTCCGTATCAAGACCTCTTCGAGTAACCGCATGTAGGACTTCGGCCCTGGGCAGAAGCGGCCGAGTCGAAGAATCGGGTACCCGACGATCTGGCCGGGTCCATGATACGTGATGGAGCCACCCCGTTCCACACGATACACCGGATAGCCGGTCTCCTGGAGAGCCCCCTCGTTCCCCCCCCAATGGGCCTCCTGGCCGCTCCGCCCGATTGTGAAGACCGGCTCGTGCTGCAGCAGCAGCAGCGTGTCCGGACATTGGTCCGCAATCCTCTCCGCCACGAGCCCCCGTTGCAGCGCCCAGGCCGTTCCGTACTCCAGGCGATCGTATGAGATCAGGGTGCCGGGGACTTTCGCGTCCCGTTGAGAGGCATCGGTCGTCATGGAGTGTTCACCCGCCTGCGCGATCTGCGCGACGAACTGATTCGTGACGGCCGTGGCTTCCACCCCAACGGCCGGCCCGGCCTCACCGCGACGCCTGCGGAGGCGGCACACGAGGAAGCGACAATTCGGAGAACTGGCCGTTTTTCCCGTAGACCGTGAGCTGAGCCGGAAACTGTTCGCCAGCCTGCAGGAAGGTGTGCCAGAAATCGCCCATGTTATAGATCTGGGTTTGATCGATGGCGGTGATGACATCCCCATCCTGAAGCCCGGACTGGGCCGCCGGCTTTAATGGTTCCACCTGAGCGGCCAGCACCCCGCGGTCCACATACAGATTAAAGCTGGCCGCGACGCTGGGCGTCACCGTGACCGGGACAAACCCGAGGTCAGGCCTCAGCACCGCGCCGCGCACCAGCATGGATTGAATGTTCGGATACGCGGCATCGATGGAAATCGCATAACTGATCGCCTGCGCCGAAGGAGCCACCGCCACAGTGATACCCACAACGCGCCCGGATAAATCCACCAGGGGACCACCGCTGTTTCCGGGGTTGATCGCCGCATCAGTTTGAATCAGGTCGTACAGCGTTTCACCGTTCGGGGGAAGGATTGCCTGATCCAGCGCGCTAACGACCCCGATGGTAACGATTGAGCCTCCTTTCGTAGCAAATGGATTGCCAATCGTGCCGATTGCGACCACGGTCTCGCCGATCTGCAACGTGGAGGAGTGGCCCAGGCGGGCGGCGACCAGGTCCTTCGCCTCGATTTTGACCAACGCCAGGTCTAGGAGAAAATCACGCCCGACCACGCGGCCGGGCATGAGCTTTCCCGATGGAAGGCCGACCACCACATTTCTGGTTCCTTCCACCAGATGATTGTTCGTGAGGATGTAGCCCTTGTCGTCAATGATCAGGCCGGATCCGGAACCTGGGGGCGACGGATGCTGGAACGGGTTGGGCGGAACTCCCCGAGTCATGATCGTGGCCACGGAGGGCTTCACCAACGCGACGACTTCGGGGATCGACATCGCCTTCGGCTTTGTCGGGCCAGAGCCATTTTGGGACCGCGCGCTGCTTGCCATCAGCAGGACGGCGCTCAGGCAGGCGGCTGCCCACACCACCGCCCGCGAGACCCACCGCAAGCTGGCCTTCCCCCTCATCATCACAAGTTCCTCATTGTTGTGCGGTCCCTAGGCGGCTTCCGCATTCTCTCACAATTTGCACCGAGGCAAAAGAGCGTTCAGGGTCTGGAAACAAAACGGGCGAGGCTTCCACCTCGCCCGCATCGATCCCAGCGCCCCGCCCGATTAGAGATGATTACTTGATCGCGGCAAACATCTGCTTGATTTCCGGAGTCTTCAGCTTTTTGAGGGCCTTCGCCTCAATCTGGCGGATCCGCTCACGGGTCACCGAGAGGCTTTGGCCCACCTGCTCAAGGGTCCAGGGATCATCCTGCCCGATTCCGAATCGCAGACGGATCACCGTTTGCTCGCGGGGGGTGAGCGTGCCCAGAATCCGATCCAGCTCACGCGCGAGCTCGGTGCGATGCACGTGGGAGTCCGGTGACACCGCCTGCCGGTCCGCGATGAGCTCTCCGAGCAGCGTTTCCCCATCCCCGATCGGATTTTCGAGCGAGATGGGTTCTTGGAAGGCCTGCATGGTTTCCTGAATTTTATCGGGACGAACCTGCAACGCTTTCCCGACCTCCTCAAGCCGTGGCTCTCTCCCGAATTGCTGGATCAGCCTTCGTGAGGTCCGCATGATCCGGTGCGAGGCCTCAGTCAGATGCACGGGAATTCGGATGGTCCGCGATTGGTCGGCCAGTGCCCGAGTGATGCCTTGGCGAATCCACCACGTGGCATACGTGCTGAACTTGAAGCCCTTCCGATATTGATAGCGTTCCGAGGCTTTCATCAGCCCCATATTGCCTTCTTGAACCAGATCGAGCAGCCCAAGCCCACGGCCGTTGTAGTGCTTGGCAATGTCCACCACCAAGCGCAAGTTGCACCGGACCATTTCCTCCTTGGCCCGTTCAAACATGGTGCGGGACTCGCGCACCTGGCGACGGCATTGCGCCAAGCGCTTGACCCGGGAGGCGGCCACCTTGCTGGGGCCTTTGGCTTCACGAACCAGCACGTCAAGGCTCGCTTCGGCCCTGTCCAAAGCGGTCGCGGAAAGACCGCTCAGGCCGATGATCTCGCGAAGCTCGTACACGGCCTTCTGGAGTTCCTCGGTCTTCCGCATGCGCGCCGCCAGGCTGGCGGCGATGCGGAGCACCGCGCGGATGGTTCTGGTTCCCTGGTCAATCCGCTTGGCGATCTCCACCTCTTCTTCCCGAGTCAGCAGCGCTCGCTCCCCGAACGAACGAAAATAGAGCGATTCCAGTGCAAGGGAGGTAGCCTCTTTGTCAGGCAAGCGGTCCGGCTCGGGCTTCGTTTCAGGGGCACCGGTCCCGGTCGTATCGCGCTCGATGACCTCTAACAGGTCACTGGCGCCCAGCTCGTCTGTCTCAAGCTCCAGCGCCGCAGGCTGCTCGAGCTCCTCTTGCTGGTCGTCCTGTATGAGTGCTTCCTTTTTCATTGTGTGCCTACGCGATTCTCGCCCCGAGGTTGCTACGGCTTCCCGTTTCCCCGGATCGTTCTACGTGCCTGACCTATCATTAGATTCCAAAGAGCCCAAAAGGATTCACCGGCCTGGCGCCAGGATGAATTCCCGTATCTTTCCGCTGTCTTGGAACGAAACCCTCTGCAGGTCTGGCTATGGGGCTGGCCAAAATGGCGCGGACGGCAAAGGGCTACTTTTTGCTTGAGATAAGACCGAATGACCGGAAATCAAGCTCTTACTCTTTTTTCTCCAAGACTTTGATCAAGGGAGAAATGATGTCGATGGGGACCGGGAAGATCGTAGTCGAATTGTTCTCTGCGGCGATCTCCACCAAGCTCTGGAGATACCGAAGCTGGAGCGCTACCGGATTTTGGCTCATGATGTTAGCGGCATCGGCCAAGCGCTGGGCGGCCTGGTATTCGCCCTCTGCATGGATCACCTTCGCCCGCCGCTCGCGCTCGGCTTCGGCCTGCTTGGCGATGGCCCGCTGCATTTCCTGCGGAAGGTCCACGTTCTTCACCTCGACCGCCGAAACCTTGACGCCCCACGGCTCCGTCTGCTGGTCAATGATCCGTTGCAGTTCCACGTTGATCTGTTCCCGCTTGGCCAACAGATCATCAAGCTGGCTCTGGCCCAGCACGCTGCGCAGCGTCGTCTGCGCCATCATCGAGGTGGCGTAGAGGTAATCTTCCACTTCGATAATGGCCCGCTGCTGGTCCACGACGCGGAAATAAATGACCGCGTTCACCTTGACGGAGACGTTGTCCTTGGTGATGACGTCTTGTGGCGGTACGTCCATCGTCACCGTCCGGAGGCTGACCCGCACCAGCTTATCGACCAGCGGGATAATGACCACGACGCCGGGCCCGTTGCCGCCGATGAGGCCGCGAGCCAGCCGTCCCCACCGGAAGATCACCGCCCGCTCGTATTCGCGCAGCACGTTGAAGCCCATGATCACCAGAATGACCGCCAAGACCAGAACGCCCAACGGACTGAACAGCAGGTTCATATTAGCTATCTCCCTTTTTGAAGCGAGGGCTTGACGAACAGTTTCAAGCCTTCGATGCGGGTGATCTCGGCCTGCTCGCCCGGTTGCAAGGGTTGCTCGCTGACCGCGTCCCAGAGTTCGCCGTGGACCAGGATTTTCCCCTGCGGGGCCAGGGGCGTCTTGACCACCCCCACTAACCCGACCATCCCCTCGCTCCCGGTCAGGGGCGGCCGCCGCATGGCTCGAATCCCCATCCCCACCACGAACAAGGAGAACCCGGCAGCCAATGTGACAACCGGCAGAATCACCGACCAGGAAATCTGCAGGAACGGGGCCTCGGCCTTGATCAGCATCAACGAACCGAGGATCATCGAGATCACCCCACCGATCGCCAGCAAACCGTAGCTCGTGACGGACACCTCCAAGATGAACAAGACGACGCCCAGGAGCAGCAAGAGCACCCCCGCGTAATTCACCGGCAGCGACTGCAACGAGTAAAAGGCCAGGATGAGACTGATCGCCCCCACGATCCCGGGAAGAATGGCGCCGGGATTGTACAGCTCGGCCAGCAACCCAATCATGCCGATCGTCATCAAGACGTAGGCGATGTTGGGGTCGCTGAGGGCCTTCAGCATTTCCAGGCGCCACCCCATGGGATAGTCACGCACCTCCGCCCCCTTGGTCTTCAGCACAACGCTGCCAATTCCCATGACGACCTTTCGACCGTCCAGCGCCTCAAGCAAGCCGTTCAGATCCTCCGCCACGAGGTCGATGATTTTCAGTGCGAGCGCCTCCTTCTCGGTCACCGATACGCTCTTGCGCACCGCGTCCTCCGCCCACGCCACATTGCGCCCGCGCTGCCCCGCGATCGATTTAATGTACGCCACGGAGTCGTTCTCGACCTTTTCCTTCATGGTTCTGTCCATCTCGCCCCCGCCCATGGCCACCGGGTGCGCCGCGCCGATGTTCGTGCCGGGGGCCATCGCCGCCACCTGCGCCGCCAGCGTGATAAACACGCCGGCGGACGCCGCGCGGCCGCCGGGGGGAGAGACATAGACCACCACGGGGAGCGGGGAGCTCGTGATGTCCTTGATGATGAGCCGCATCGAGGTGTCGAGGCCGCCGGGCGTGTCGAGTTGGACCACCAAGGCCTGCGCCCCGATTGACTCGGCAAACGCCAAGGCATCATGCAGGTACTCGGCCGTAACCGGATTGATCACGCCTTCGTAGGTCGCCACCGCCACCGGCGAGCCGGCCCGGGCGGGAGGAGCCGTCAAGACGAGCAGCGCGAAAGCGGTCAGAGGAAGGATAAGGCCTCGCGCCAGCTTCTCCATGGAGAGGTCCTTCGCGGAGTTCGTGGGGGAGCGTGCTGATTCAGGGTTTCGCGTAGGTGCTTCCTCAACAGCGTTAAACGATCATAAGGCCCCTCTGAGACCCTGTCAAGGAACGATCCGGCTCGGCGTGTTTGTTGAAAACCCGCAGATGTTCTCCTAGAATGAGCCCACCATGAGATTTTTGCAAAACGGCGACCGCATTCATCTGGTGGACAAAAAAGGGCGGCAGTATGCGCTGACGCTCAAGGCGGGGGAGGTCTTCCAGTACAGCGGCCAGACGATCGCGCACGACGACCTGATCGGCAAGGCGGACGGCTCGTTGGTGATGCTCTCCCGGGGGAAGCGCATGGTGGCCCTGCTGCCTACGTTGGGCGAATACGTCCTAAAGATGCCGCGGGGCGCCCAGGTGATCTACCCCAAAGATCTGGCGATGATCACGATCTGGGCCGACATTTATCCGGGCGCCCGCGTGTTGGAGGCCGGCACCGGTTCGGGGGCCCTGACAATGGCGCTGCTCCGCGCGGTGGGCGAGCGCGGCGCGGTGGTCAGCTACGAAGCCCGGGAAGATTTCGCCCGGACGGCCATGAAGAACATTGAACGACTCCTGGGCCCGGTTCCGACGCTGACGATCCGCCGGCAGGATGTGTACGAGGGGATTGAAACGGGAGAGAAACTCTTTGACCGCATCGTCCTGGATCTTCCAGAGCCATGGCGGGTGGTCCCGCACGCCGTTCACGCACTGCGTTCAGGCGGCGTGTACCTGAGCTACGTGCCGACGGTCCCCCAGGTCATGCAGACGGTGGAGGCCCTGGAGCGCGCCGCCGTGTTCGGGCTGATCCAAACCTTTGAGACGCTGCTCCGGACCTGGAACATCCAGGGGCGAAGCGTGCGGCCGGACCACCGCATGGTGGCCCACTCGGGTTTCATCACGGTCGCACGGAAAATCGAGCCGGGACTCTGGGGAAGCGCGGGGTCGGACGGTCCGTCTGGTTCGGAAGACGAGGAAACGGGCTCCGGGCAGGCCAGGGACGCCGAGCAGGGCGACGCATAAGGAGAAGACGGCATGGAACGGCTAAACGGCAAAGTGGCCTTGATCACGGGGGGAGGGACCGGGATCGGAGAGGCGATCGCGAGGCTGTTCGCGCAGGAAGGGGCTGCCGTGGTGATCACCGGCCGGCGTAAGGAGATCCTCGAACGGGTCGTGGGCGAGATCGAACGCGGGAGAGGCCGCGCCTTAGCGGTGGCCGGAACTGTCACGGACGAAGCGCACGTGCAATCGGTCGTCGCGCAGACCCTCCGGACCTTCGGCAAGCTCAGCATCCTGATCAATAACGCCGCCATCGGCGCGTTTGGAAAGGCGTTGCACGAAACAGATGATGCCACGTGGGACGAACAACTGGCGGTGAATCTCACCGGCGTGTTCCGGATGACCCGAGCGGCCGTGCCCGAAATGCTGAAGGCGGGAGGGGGCACGATCGTGAATGTCTCGTCGGTGGCCGGCCTGATCGGCTTCCCGCTGAGTGCCGCCTACAGCACCACGAAAGGCGGCCTCAACGCCTTCACGCGGTGCGTGGCGATGGACTACGCCAAGCAGGGCATTCGCTGCAATGCGGTCTGCCCGGGGCTGGTGGAGACGCCGATGGCCGCCGGGCTGCTCAACGATTCGACGCGGGCCGCCCCGGTCCTGGCGACCTATCCCTTGGGACGGGCCGGGACGCCGGACGAGGTGGCCAGGCTGGTTCTCTACCTGGCCTCCGACGAATCCGCCTGGGTGACCGGCAGCATCTTTCCCATCGACGGCGGCTTGACGGCACAGTGAGGAACCAGTGAGGAGGACCTGGCCATGTCAACGAAATGCCGGAGGCTGGTATTGCACGGTCTTCTGACGGCGGTGCTCGCGACGATCCTCTGCACGCTGAGCCTTGGAACCGCCACAGCGCAGAGCGGCACCGACTTTGCCGGGACGGTCCTGATGGTGGACCCCGGCGCGGGCAAGCTGTCCGTGAAGAAGGACGGGACGCGATTTACCTTCGTGATCAATGACAAGACCCAGTTCGACGGGCCGGGCCTGAAGAGCCTCAAGGACGTCAAAAAAGGGGACAGCGTGACGGTCCAGTACGTGGTGACGGGCAGTCAGTACATCGCGCAAAAAGTGACCGCCGCCAAAAAGTAACGGGGGAAGAGCGGCCAACGTGTTTGAAATCAATACCCAGACCAAATTGTGCGGACTGCTGGGCAACCCGGTGGAGCATTCTCTTTCGCCGGCGATCCACAACGCGGCCTTTCGCAAGCTGCAACTGAACTACGTCTATCTCGCGTTCCGCGTCGAGGATCTCTCGGGGGCCATCCGAGGCATCCGAGCGCTCGGCAACGTGCGCGGCTTCAGCGTGACGATCCCGCACAAGGTGGCGGTGATCCCGTACCTGGACGAGGTGGAGACCGCCGCCAAACAGATCGGCTCGGTCAACACCATCGTGGTCGAGAACGGCAAGCTGATCGGCTACAACACGGACGCCTCCGGCGCCTTGCGGGCGTTGCGGGACGCAGGCGCACCGCTCAAGGGACAGCGGGTGCTGATGCTGGGGTCGGGAGGCGCGGCCCGCGCCATCGCCTTCGCCTTGGCGAACGGCACAGGGATCGACCGGCTGACGATCCTGGGCGTGGATGAAGCCGAGCGGCGGGGCCTGGTCGGCGACCTGCAAACAAAAACCTCCCTGCATGTGGAAGACGGCCCGATCGACGAGGACACTCTCCGACGCAGTATCACAGACAGCCAGATCCTGCTCCACTGCACGCCGGTGGGGATGCACCCCCAGGTGGAGGACACCTGCGTGCCGGCCTCGATGTTGAAGCCGCACCTCACCGTGATGGATATCGTCTACAACCCCCTGGAGACGCGACTCCTGCGAGAAGCCAAGGCGGCCGGCTGCCGGACGATCCGCGGGCTCGAGATGTTCCTCAACCAGGCGATCGCCCAGTTCGAGCTCTGGACCGGACAGGCCGCTCCAGCCGACGTCATGCGAACGGTCCTGGAGTCCCGCTTCGCATGAACATCGTGCTGATCGGCTACCGGGGAACCGGCAAGAGCAGCGTGGGCAAAATACTCTCGGAACGGCTCGGCCGGGAGCTGGTCTCCACCGACGCCGAAATCATCAAGCGCGCGAACCTCTCCATCCCCGACATCGTGAAGCGGTTCGGCTGGGACCGTTTCCGAGATCTGGAGTCGGACGTGTGCCGGGACCTGGCCGGCAAGGACGGCCTCATCATCGACACCGGCGGGGGGGCGATCCTGAGACGGCAGAACGTGGAGGTCCTGAAAGCGCATGGCGTGCTGTTCTGGCTCACCGCCGAGGTCCGCGCCATCGCCGAGCGAATCGGAGACGACACCCAACGGCCGTCCCTGACCGCGACGAAATCCTTTACGGACGAGATCGAAGAGGTGCTGCGGGCACGCCGGCCTCACTATGAGGCCGCGGCCGACCACGTCATTCAGACGGACGGGCGCTCCTTGACCCAGGTGGCCGACGCCATCCTGGCCAAGCTCTGAAGCGACCCCGGCTGTTGATCTGAAAAGCACGCCGTGCTATGCTGATTTCGCAATTCATCGCTGCGGGGCCGAGTGATGGAGAGCCGAGCGGAGTGGCCCTGACCCGATGTTGCCTTGCGAGAGGAAGTTGGCCGGAAAGTGTGAGTGACCTGATGGTGCAGTTGGTGTCGCGCCGTGGCGTCCCCCCTTCTCCTCCCCTTTCCCTCTTCTCAAGACAATGTCAACAGCAGTGAAGGAGGTAGCCGTGGGTACCAAATTGTATGTGGGAAGCCTTCCCTATTCCACCACCGAACAACAGTTAAGCGAACTCTTTTCGCAGCACGGCACGGTGCAGTCCGCGAAAGTGATCACGGACCGGTACACCGGGCAGTCGCGGGGGTTCGGCTTCGTGGAAATGGCCACCGGTGAGGAGGCGCAAAAAGCCATTGCGGCGCTGAACGGCACGGCGCTGGGAGGACGAACCCTGGTGGTGAATGAGGCCCGACCGCAGGAGAAGCGCCCCTACGGCGGGGGCGGTGGAGGCGGTGGAGGCGATCGGGATCGCTGGTAAGCCGGGGCATCCCCATCCAATACAAAAAGGGGGCCACTGCAGACGCAGTGGCCCCCTTTTTCACGCCGGTGAACCTGCCCTCTGCCAGGTGCTTCCCTGCCGCACCCCGCTCCTGACAAGGCGTCCTTGACAAGCTCTCGCGCGAAGTGGTTGTAATAGCCGCGTGCGCCCGTAGCTCAGTTGGATAGAGCGTCGGGCTTCGAACCCGCAGGTCGGGCGTTCAAGTCGCCCCGGGCGCACCAATTAAATCAGACAATTGCACAGGCATGGGGCTGGCCTCTCCATTGCACTGTGCTAATTTTGTGCTACTTTCCCACCGAAGTCGGTCTAAAACCTCAGCTCCTGCCCGCAGGCTCTCCGGGTAATGGTGCGCGTAGCGCATCACCATCGTGATCGTCTTCCACCGGCCTAACCGCTGCACGGTGTAGAGGTCCACCCCGTTCTGGATCAACCGCGTGGCCCAGGTGTGCCGGAGATCGTGAAAGCGAAACCGCTCGATCCCGGCCTTTCGGCGGGCGGCATAGAACGCGCGTAGGAGGTCTCGCGCGTCCAGGCGGTTGCCGGCCTGGTTCGCAAACACATAGCCCGTCTTGGCCGTCGCGATGTGCCGGACCTTGGCTTTCGCCTTGAGCACCTCCAGCGC
>JACQQM010000022.1 GCA_016207025.1 Nitrospirota bacterium
AGGATGGAGAGCAAGCGGCATGGCAGCCAATAGCACCCTCGTCAAAGAGCTTCGCGAAAAGACCGGCGCCGGCATCCTTGATTGTCAAAAGGCGCTGGTGGAGTCCGGAAACGACCTGGCCAAGGCCATTGAACACCTGCGGCAGAAGGGGTTGGCCGCCGCGCAAAAGAAGGCCGGCCGAGAGACGAACGAAGGGATCATCGCAGCCTATGTTCATCCCGGCAGCCGTATCGGGGTCTTGCTGGAGGTGAACTGTGAAACCGATTTTGTCGCTCGCAACGAGGAGTTCCAGGCCTTCGTCAAGGATCTCGCCCTCCAAATCGCCGCGTCCAGTCCCTCGTTCGTCAAGCGCGAGGATATCCCCGCCGCGTTGATTGAAAAGGAGAAGGCCATTTATCTGGCGCAGGCGAAGGAAATGGGCAAACCGGAGCCGGCTTGGGCCAAGATCGTAGAGGGGAAGCTCCAGAAGTTCTATGAAGAAGGCTGTTTGTTAGAACAGGTCTTCATTAAGGATCCCACCGTCACCATCAAGGATCTGTTGGCGCAGAAGATCGCGAAAATTGGTGAGAACATCACCATTCGGCGGTTTACACGCTACCAATTGGGTCTCGAATGAACTCTGCCAAGTACCGGCGGATTCTCCTCAAGATCAGCGGGGAGATCCTTGCAGGTGCGCAGGGATACGGCATCCAGCCTTCGGTTTTAGAAAGCATCGCGGACGAGATTGGAGACGTCGTCGCGTTGGACGTGGAGGTGGCCATCGTCATCGGCGGTGGCAACATCTATCGCGGGATCGCGGCCAGCGCCAAGGGAATCGAGCGCGCGTCGGCTGACTACATGGGCATGCTGGCCACCATGCTCAATGCCTTAGCGCTTCAGAACGCATTGGAGCGGAAGGGCATCAACACCCGCGTCCAGTCCGCGATTGAGATGCGACAGCTGGCGGAAGGCTATATCCGCCGGCGGGCCATCCGACACCTGGAAAAAAAGCGGGTGGTCATTTTTGCGGGCGGGACCGGCAATCCGTATTTCTCCACCGATACGGCTGCCGCTTTGCGAGCGATGGAGATTGGCGCGGAAGTGATCATGAAGGGCACCAAAGTTGACGGAATCTATGAAGCCGATCCCGAGACCCACCCGACCGCTAAAATGTTCGCCGAGCTGCCATTCCTGTCGATTCTCAACAAAAACTTGAAGGTCATGGACTCGACGGCCATTACCCTGTGCATGGATAACAATCTTCCTTTAATCGTGTTTAACTTAAAGGAGCGCGGGAACTTGAAACGGGTGGTGCAGGGGGATAAAATCGGCACGCTGGTCACAGCGGCCAGCCTTTGAGAACACCGAGCAACCCTCATGCCAGGCACGACCAAACAAAAGCTCATCGAACGAATGGAGGCGGCGGTTGAGTATCTCAAGAGAGAACTGGGCGGCCTCCGGACCGGCCGCGCTTCGCTGGCCTTGCTGGACGGCATCAAGGTGGACTACTACGGGACACCCACCCCGTTGAAGCAGGTTGCGAATCTGGGAGTGCCCGAGAGCCGCTTGATCACGGTTCAGCCCTGGGAGCCTCCACTCATGAAGGAGATCGAAAAAGCCATCCAGGCGTCCGGGTTGGGACTGACCCCTTCAAACGACGGCAAGGTCATCCGGATTCCGATCCCTCCCCTCAGCGAAGAGCGGAGGAAAGAGCTCACCAAACTCTGTAAAAAGCATGGTGAAGAGACCAAGGTTCAAATTCGGAACATCCGTCATGATGGAAACAATGAACTGAAGCGCCTGCATAAGGAATCCAAGCTCGCGGAGGACGAACTCAGAAGGGCAGAAGCGGAAACCCAGAAGCTGACCGATCAGTATGTCCACACGGTGGACCAGATTGTCAAAAAAAAGGAGGAGGAAATCTTAGAAATCTAAGGTGGCCTCCGCCGCTGACCCCATTCCGGCGTCCAACTTGCCTCCCTTCCCCCACCATTCCTTGACCGTTGCCACGATTGACTTGTCCGCTCTGGCGCATAACCTGGTCCAAATCCGCCGGAGACTTTCTCCCTCATGCGACATCCTGGCCGTCGTCAAGGCGGACGCATACGGGCATGGCGCCGTCGGGATTTCCCAGGCACTGGTGCGCTCGGGGATTAACCGATTGGGGGTGGCGACGATCGACGAAGGCCTTGCTCTTCGCGAGGCCGGTGTCCGGGTATCCGTTCTGGTCATGGGGGCGGTGCTCCCCAACCAGTTGCCCGATCTCATGGCTCACCAACTCACGCCAGTGATCCATGATCCTTCCATCGCCGCGCGATTCGCGGAGCTCGCACAGTCGCGTCCGGAGCCCTACCCTGTGCATGTCAAGGTGGATACCGGCATGGGCCGCTTGGGTCTCCGCCCTGAGGAGGTTCTGCCCATGCTTCAATCTCCCTCCTTCAAGGGCCCACTGCGTGCCGAAGGCCTCATGACCCACCTCGCTGATGCGGACAATCAGAATCCCGAGTTTACCATGGCGCAACTCACGCGGTTCCGGTCGGTGGTCGGTCAACTGGCAGCCGCCGGGCTGTCGCTCCCGTTGCTCCACGTCGCCAACAGCGCAGCCATCTTCCGTCATCCGTCCGCCCACTTCTCCCTTGTCAGGCCCGGCATCATGCTCTATGGCTACTCCCCGATTCCCGTCATTGAGTCGCCGCCTGACCTGAGACCGGTGCTCTCCCTCACCACGCAAGTGGTGCAGGTCCGCGCTCTGGCACCAGGCGAGAGCGTCAGTTACAACCGTGCGTTCGTTGCGACACGCTCCTCACGCATCGCCGTGCTCCCGATCGGGTATGCGGACGGCTACAACCGATCCCTCTCCAATCGCGGCCATGTCCTGATTCATGGCTGCGAAGCCCGTATCGTGGGGCGTGTCTGCATGGATATGACCATGGTCGATGTGACCGACATTCCCAGCGTCATGCCAGGTGACGAGGCGGTTCTCATCGGGCGGCAGGGTTCCAGGCAGATCTCGGCTGCCGACCTTGCCGCGTGGCTTGAGACCATTCCGTATGAAATCCTCTGTGCCATTGGACCACGCGCGCCCCGTGTCTATCGTTAAGACTCCTTGAGGCCGGTGACCTTCCATTGTTCCCCCACTGTAGTTGACCTATAATGAATCAGACGTATCGTCACATCCATCGTTCGGAGGCAGGCTCTGTGTCGGCTGAGACATTCAATATTCGGAGCAAATTAATCGGCTACGTGCTTGTGGTACAAGAGTTCACATTTCTGTGCGGACAGGTACTGGCAGCTCTGGTCCGGCCGCCATGGTATGTCCGTGATATGGTGCTTCAGATAGACCGGATCGGGGTCGGCTCGCTGTTCATCGTCGTGCTGACCGGGATGTTCACCGGAATGGTGTTGGCGCTCCAGGGGGCGGTCCAGCTGGAACCCTACGGGGCGACCATCTATGTCTCGCGCCTGATCAGCACATCCGTCGTGAGAGAACTTGGGCCGGTGCTGGCCGCCCTCATGATTGCCGGTCGGGTCGGTTCCGGGATCGCCTCTGAAATTGCGTCCATGAAGGTCACCGAACAGATCGATGCACTTCGAGCGGAGGGCACCGATCCGATTCAGAAGCTGGCGACCACCCGCCTGGTGGCCTGCGTCCTCATGATCCCGGTGTTGACGATCATCACCAACGGTATTGCGATCTTCGGCGGGTGGCTCGTCGCACGACTGTATCTGGGCATTGATTCCTACTTTTATTGGACCTGGGCGTTTGAAGCGATTCATCATCGCGATATCATTCTGGGGCTGGTGAAACCGGCCGTGTTCGGGTTTATCATCGCGATGGTCGGATGTTATGCCGGATTTCATACCAAAGGGGGAACGGTCGGGGTCGGCGTGTCGACCACTCAGTCCATGGTCTCGTCCTCCATCCTGATTCTGGCGAGTGATTTTCTTCTTACCAAGCTGTTCATGGCATTTCCGTAAGGCTCAATCGTGAGAACGACATGATCGCACTACACGCCGTCTCATTAACGCTCGGAGATCGCCAGGTTCTCAAGGGTGTGTCTTTTCACACGCAACCAGGAGAGACCATGGTCATCCTGGGCGGGAGCGGATCGGGCAAGACCACGATTCTGAGGCTGATTCTCGGACTGTACCGTCCTGATCAAGGCTCGATCCATTTGGCGGGTCATGACATCACGGCATTGCGTGAGCGTGACCTGTTCGAGATCCGACAGCAGATGGCCATGGTCTTCCAGGGATCCGCCCTCTTTGACTCGCTGACCGTTCGAGAAAACGTGGGGTATCGTCTCTGGGAGCAAGGACGTCTGTCCGACGAGAGGATCGATCAGACAGTTCGAGAGAGCCTTCAGTTCGTGGGACTTGAAGACACGATCGACAAGATGCCGGCGGAGCTCAGCGGCGGGATGAGGAAGCGTGTCGGAATTGCGCGGGCTCTGGCAAGCGGAGCAAAGGTCCTGCTCTATGATGAACCCACTGCTGGACTGGATCCGATCAACACCTGTACGATCAACCGCCTGATTCTCAGACTCAAGGCCAAAGGGGTGACTCAGGTTGTGGTGACCCATGACCTGGAAACCGCGTATCGGGTGGCTGACCGGATCGTCATGATCCACAAAGGACGCATCATTTTCGAAGGGACGCCGGAGGGCCTCCAACGGTCTACTGCACCGGCGATTCGCGGATTCATTGAGCCGGGCAGTCTATCCGCGGAAAGGGAAGCCTTCCCCAGTCCTGACAATCCGCTATACTAATACGCGAGGGAGAGTACGCTGTCGGTGAACTGGAGCATGCCATGAACCGAAATACACAACTCCGGTGGTCAGAGGTGAAAGTGGGACTGGTCGTGGTGATCGCCCTGACCATTCTGGTGGCCATGATCATGAATTTGGAAGAAGGAATGGGCCTTCTGGCCAGGCAGACGAAGTTCCGTGCCGTTGTGCCCCATACCCAGGGTCTGAAGGTCGGAGGGCCGGTACGCTTGAACGGAGTGGACGTCGGCAATGTGCATCACATCGCCATTGCGGAGAACGCGCCACGGGTGGACATTACGTTTGCGGTGAAGAACAGCGTCGTTCCCCATATCCGGGAAGACGCCATGGTCAGCATCCGTCCTATGGGCTTGCTCGGCGACAAGTTTCTCGAAATTCATCCGGGCACACCGTCGAAGCCGCAGATGGTCCCCGGCGGTCAGCTCGTGGGAGAGGCCGAATCCGACTTCACCGGGATTGCGTCCAACGCCACGGCCACCATGGAGAATGTCAACACCGCTATCAGAGAGATCCAGCGGATCCTCATCAGCATCAGCCAAGGACAGGGCACGGCCAGTAAACTGATTACCGATCCGTCTTTGTATGACCGTTCCAAACGCGTGATCGAGAACCTGGAGCGCGCTTCCGAGAAGAGCATCGCGTTGTTGGATAAAGTGGAACGGGGCGAGGGCACCATCGGTCGATTGGTCTCGGACAAGGAAATCTACAATCGGGCCAATCACGCCGTGCGGGAATTGACCGAACTGGCCACCCGACTGAACAACCAGAACGGGACCTTGGTCAAGCTCGCCGACCCGGTCCTCTATACGCGCCTTGATACGCTGACCACCCGCGGCGAGCAACTTCTGAACAAGGTTGAAAACGGCGAGGGGACGATCGGCAAGCTGGTGACCCAGGACGCGCTCTATACCCGAGCTGATAAATTGCTCACCGAGGTGGAGGAACTCATTGCCGATGTCAAGAAGCACCCGACCAAATACTTCAAGTTCTCGGTGTTCTAACCCGTTCCTCTGAGCGGAATGGCCGGTTCTGCTTCGCTCAGGCGCTCCGGCTCGACCGC
>JACQQM010000026.1 GCA_016207025.1 Nitrospirota bacterium
ACATCGGCTCAGGCGGCGGGATCGACTGCTTTGAGGCGGCGCGTCGCGTCGGCCCCACCGGCCGAGTAATCGGTCTCGACATGACCGATACGATGCTGGCGATTGCGCGGCGCAACGCGCCGACCGTCGTGGCCAATCTGGGGCACGAGACCGCCAATGTCGAGTTTCGCAAAGGGATGGCGGAAGCCATGCCGGTCGCGGGCAACAGCATTGATCTGATCATCTCGAACTGTGTGATCAACCTCGCGCCGGACAAGCACAAGGTGTTTCGCGAAATGTACCGCGTGCTCCGGGCGGGCGGGCGGTTCACGATCTCGGACATCGTGTCGGACCAGCCGGTGCCGAACTACCTCGTCCACGACACCGAGAAGTGGGGGAACTGCCTGTCAGGAGCGCTTCAGGTGAGCGACTACCTCGGGGGCATGAGGCAGGCTGGGTTCCTGGGCATTCACCAGATCAAATTCAGTCCCTGGAGTGTCATTGACGGCATCCATTTCCTGTCCCTCACTTTGACCGGCTACAAACTCTCGGTCACGGTCGAGCCCAATGGAGTTCGGTTCGCCACACTTCAAGGGCCCTTCAGCCGGGTTGTGGACGAATTGGGACAGGCGTACCAGCGAGGGGTCCCGCAGGCTGTTGATGCGCGCACCGCATCCTTGCTGAAGACCCCGCCGTTTGAACGCCTGTTTCTCCTGTCCGACACGCCGGTACCCCTAGCCCAGTCCGATCCTCGGTTGATCGCTATCCTTCCTGAGCAGGCGCCGTGTGTCTGGAAGGGGCATTTTGCTCTCCTGACCGGGCCGTTCATGGAAGTGGACGACGATGACTACCATGTCTATCGCCGGGGCAATCCGCTGGAAATCTGCTCAAAGACCTTGGCGGTGTTGGAGTCCGATGCGTACCGGGGGCATTTTGCGATCATTAATCGGGCCGGGGAAACGGTTGGGGGCGCGGCGGTGTCCTGCGAGCCCGGAGGAAGCTGTTGCTAGGGTCAGGGGATGTCCAAATCCATGCTGACAGAACAGCAATGCGCCGGCGTCCTGCGGGCGATGGGCGATGAGACTCGCTTGCGGATCCTGGAATCCCTGCTTGTGCAGGAAAAATGCGTCAGTGACCTGGTCAAAGAGATCCAGCGGGGGCAACCGCACGTGTCCCATCATTTGCGCATTCTGCGGGCCGCCGGGCTTGTGGAGGGGCTGCGCGAAGGGAAGCGCATCTGCTATCGGGTCTCGCCGACGATCCAGCGAGCCCTGAAGCACGGCCGACGCCCAGTTCTTGATTTCGGATGCTGTCAGATCAGTTTCGCGGAGGCCATGCTTTCCGCGCAGAGCCGGTGAAGGGGGTCGTGCATGGGATTGAGTTTGCTGGCCCGCAATAGCCAGTTGGCCTCGACCGAGGAGCAGCTCCGAATCCTCGCCAGCACGGAAGCATGTCCCCCGTTCGAAACGCGCCTGCACACGGCGGGCTTGCATCCACTGCACGCCACCGGCATCACCGTCTTTCAAATCAATGTCGGCAAGCTCTGTAACCAGACGTGCCGGCATTGTCACGTGGATGCCGGCCCGGACCGCCTAGAGATCATGACGCGCGAGACCGCCGAGCTGTGCATCCAGGCGTTGGCGTGGACGGACATCCCGACCGTGGACATCACCGGCGGCGCGCCGGAACTGAATCCCAACTTCCGGTGGCTGGTCGAGCAGGCCACGAGCCTGGGCCGCCACGTGATGGACCGGTGCAACCTCAGCGTCCTGCTCCTCCCCTCGCAGGCCGACCTGGCTGAGTTTCTGGCCCGCCACCGCGTCGAAGTAGTCGCCTCCCTGCCCTACTTCCGTCCGTCGCAAACAGACGCGCAGCGCGGAGATGGCGTCTTCGAGAAGTCCATCCGCGCGCTTCAGCTCTTGAACCGCCTGGGATACGGCACGGAGGACAGCGGCTTGCTCCTCAACCTCGTCCACAATCCCGTGGGCGCCTTTCTCCCCCCGAAGCAGGAGGCGATTGAGGCCCAGTTCCGGCGGGAGCTGTCCCGTCACCACGGCGTGGTCTTTAACCGCCTCTACACGATCACCAACATGCCGATCAGCCGCTTCCTGGAGTTCCTCGTCGAGAGCGGCAACTACGAAGGCTATATGGAGCGGCTCGCCAACGCCTTCAACCCAGCCACTGCTGCCGGCGTCATGTGTCGCTACACCATTTCAATAGGCTGGGACGGGACGCTCTACGACTGTGACTTTAACCAGATGCTGGATCTGCCGGTGGGGCATAAAGCACCGCGGCATATCCGCAACTTCGATCCGGTTCAGCTTCAGACCCGCCGGATCGTCACCGGCAACCACTGCTACGGTTGCACCGCCGGCTCCGGCTCGTCCTGCGGCGGCTCCCTCACGTAGAGACGCCACGTGGACTCCTCCCTACTCCCCTTGCTCCTCGTAGTGGCCTTGGCGTTCGCCAACGGCACCAATGACGTCTCCAAGGCCATCGCGACCCTTGTCGGGAGCGGGGTCACGAACTATCGAACCGCCATTGTCTGGGGCACAGCCTGGACGGTGGTGGGCGCTTGCGCGTCAGGGCTGGTCGCCACCGCGATGGTGAAGACCTTCAGCAGCGGACTGATCGAGCCCGGCGCAGCTACGCCGCCGGTATTGGCGCTGAGTGTGCTCATCGGCGCGATCATCTGGGTGCTGGTCGCGTCACGGACCGGGCTTCCCGTCTCCACCACGCACGCCCTGACCGGCGCCATCGTCGGCGCGGGGCTGACCGCATTCGGCGGGCACGGGCTGATCTGGCCGGCCATCGTTGGCAAGATCGCGCTCCCCTTGCTGCTGAGCCCGGTCCTGGCTCTGACCGTATCGGTCCTGATCCACCCAGCGGTCCGCGCCCTCGCCGGCCGCTGGGAGGGAGCCTGCCTGTGCCTGATGCCGACCCACTATGCGCTGGTGACCGTGGACGCCCATGGCGCGACCCGCACCCTGCTCCAGGCCACTACATTCGGTCAGTCTGTTTCCGACGTGCCGGCCCGATGCGAGCGTGCTGGCTTGCGCGGCCTGACGATCGGACTGGACAGCATCCATTGGATCTCTAGCGGGTTGGCGTCGCTGGCCCGTGGGACCAACGATGCGCCCAAGATTCTGGCGATGCTGCTGCTGGGGAGCACCGTGGTTTCGTGGCCAGGTGCCCACCTCCAAGTTGCTGCGTTTGCAGGGGTCGCGCTGGCAATGGGCCTTGGCAGCTTCCTGGGTGGCCTCCGGGTCACCGAGGTCCTGGCCGAGAAAGTGACGCGGATGGATCATATCGAGGGTCTGTCGGCGAACCTTACCACGTCATCACTGGTGCTAATCTCCGCCACGATGGGATTGCCCGTCTCGACCACGCACGTCAGCAGCTCGGCGATCATCGGCATCGGCCTCCTCAAGGATCTTCAGACTGTCCGCTGGGCTACCGTCCGCGACATGGTTCTAGCCTGGGTCATCACCCTACCGGCCGCCGGGCTTCTGGCCTGCTTGGCCTACCTCATGCTGACCAGATTCCTGTGAACGGGGGACGCAGGTTCTTCCGCTGGAGCGCGACCCTCAATATCGTGGTCTGCTTGGGCCTCGAGCTGGCCGCTCTCTGTAGCGCTCAGGCCTTTGACTGGGTCCCCTCGCAAGAGGAAATCCAGAAGTACCGACGCATGTGGAACCCGCTGTCGAATGGCCCCATTCTGATCAGTGGAGTGGATATTCACCCACAGGGGCAGTTCACGGCCCACCCGTTCATCTTTTCACAGGTGAGCGAGAAGCGTTTTGGGAACGACCTGACTGTGAACCGGACCACGTCGCCCACGCATACATACCAAATAGCCCCTCTCGTCACCACTGCGTACGGCATCACGGATCACCTCGAACTCAATGTCGCCTTTTCCACATCCACGTTTTGGGCCAGGGATTCCACCCAGTTCAACAGGGGCCAGGGTGGGCCTGTCACTACAGATACCGGCCTCGGGGATACGCAGATCTACCTCAAGTATCGCCCGATCATCCAGGACCCGGACGGGTGGCGGCCCTCGATCACGACGTTCAATCAGTTCATCTTACCCACAAGCCGCTGGGTGACCGGCACCGAGAGTCCTCCAGGCGGATTTGCCCCTCTGGGCCGGCTCCCAGCCACACGCTTCGGGTCATTGACCTGGACGGAAGGCGTAATGCTTCGAAAAATCCTGCAGCCGTTCCGGATCAGCGGCGGTGTGTTCTACTCGTACCATCTTCCGGGAAGCGATGCCGGACAGAATACCTATCCGGCTGATGTGGTTAACACCCGGCTCATCTTCGAGCACATTCTGGACGATAAACGAGGTTTCGGTTATAGCCTCGAATTTGTGGGATTGCATGGGCTCTCCTGGCGTGCCGATGGGCACCCCATTAACAGAGGGGGCAAGAACGGCTTTAATGTGCTGGGCGTCGAACCGGCAATTC
The DNA here is from genome assembly GCA_016207025.1 of Nitrospirota bacterium. Taxonomy (GTDB): domain Bacteria; phylum Nitrospirota; class Nitrospiria; order Nitrospirales; family Nitrospiraceae; genus JACQQM01. The sequence goes on from JACQQM010000026.1 coordinate 4,449, forward strand.
AGTGGCGTTTTGGCCAATCGAATTTTGTGGCGGCAGCCGGTGTTCTGTTTACCATCGCTGGACAGAATACCCTTGACGCCATCTATCCCAATTTGTCCATTTACTATTACTGGAGCAAGACCGGCAAAGTGATCATGCGGTGAGAGTTGGGCTCTGCTCTGATTTCACTCTACCCCTTCGCTCTCTTGTATTCCGCTCCTGTTCGGGCTAGGCTAATTCCAAAGTGATGCGTGATGGGTGATGAGTGATGAGGTAACTCATGACGACTGCCCACGAACTCGATGATCTGCTCGCCGCCTACGTCTCTGATTTCGTCGCGCGCAACGCAGCGGCCCGGACGCTGAAGAAAGGGCTGGACGAGGTCGGGGTCGGCTTTTCCCCCAGCGCCGATCATCTCACCTTCCGGACGGATGACATTGACCGGCGCGCGGAGGAATTTCTTCGGCTGGGCTATGCCTTCTCAGAAACGATCCAGTACAAGGATTGGTTCGCCAAGGTCTATCGCAAGCCGGGCTACCCGGCCCTCTTTATTGACCAGGCCTACGCGGACGAACGCGGCCGGACCAGTATCATCCCGGGCTGGGTGAAACGATTTGGTGACCGCACCCTGCACCATATTGCGGTGCGGGTCGAGGACATCGAGCGGGCGATGGACCGCCTGCAGCAGGCGGGCATCCGGTTCGCGGGACCGATTGTGGGAGCGCGAGGCGGCCCGCTGCGGCAGGTCTTCACGGTCCCGGAGGACGCGGAGGGCGCGGCGTTTTCGGTCGTGGAACTCACGGAACGACACGAAGGCTACCAGGGATTCTCCCCGCCGCAGGCGGACAGCCTCATGAGATCTACAGTGAGGAAACGTGGGACATAACGGATGACAAATAGTGAGTTGCCCAGATCGCTCAAGTCTGTTATGGTGAGCAAACCTGTCATTGCCACGTCGAGATCCAGGATGTTGTGAGCCTGTGTAGGAGATTTCATGGCTTGGAACCCCAAAGATCCGTGGGGCCCGAAAAGTGACCCCATCGATGATGTCCTGCGGCAGGCCCAGGCCCAACTGCGCAACCTGATGCCGTTGCGCGGCCTGCGAGCCCTCGTCTTCATCGTCCTGGCCGTGGTCCTGGTCTGGCAGGGGACCTTCATCGTGGCGCCGGATGAGGAGGGCGTGGTCAAGCGGTTCGGTGACGTGGTCCGCAGCGCAGGCCCCGGCCCACACCTGAAAATCCCGTTTATTGAGACCGTGGAGCGGCCCAAGGTCGAAAAACTGCATCGCATCGAGGTGGGCTTCCGCACGGACCGGCAAGGGCGCCAGCAGATGCTGCCGAAGGAAGCCCTGATGCTGACCGGCGACGAGAATATTTTGGCGGTCGAGTTCATCATCCAATACAAGATCAAGAACGCCAAGGACTACCTGTTTCGGGTGGATGAGATTGAGGAGACGATCGGGAAGGCGGCCGAAGCTTCCATGCGCGAGGTGATCGGCAAGAGCAAGATCGACGAGGCCCTCACCGCAGGCAAGGCGCAGATCCAGCAGGACACCCAGACGCTGCTCCAAGGCATCCTGGACCAATATCAGGCTGGCGTGCAGGTCGCCGCCGTCCAGTTGCAGGACGTGGACCCACCGGAGGCGGTCGTGGCGGCGTTCAAGGATGTGGCCAGCGCGAAAGAGGACCGCGAGAAGCTGATCAACCAGGCCCAGGGCTACCGCAACGACATCATTCCCAAGGCCAAGGGCGAGGCCGCGCAAGTGGTGAACCAGGCCAAGGGGAATGCTCAGGCCCGGGTGGCACGGGCCGAGGGAGAGGCCACTCGCTTCCTGAAGACGCTCAAGGAGTATGAGCAAGCCAAGGAGATCATCAGCAAGCGCATCTACATTGAAACGATGGAAGAGGTCATGACAGGCGTCGAGAAGGTGATTATCGACGGCAAGGCCGCCGACCGTCTGCTCCCCTACCTCCCCCTCGACCGCCTGCACAAGCCGCCAAAGGCCCCCGTGGCCGCCGACGACAAGAGGCCCTCCCCATGACCAAGCAGAATCTCGTGATCGCGCTGGTCGCGGTTGTCGTGCTGCTGTTCGTGCTCGGTGCCTCGCCGTTTTTCGTGGTGGATATCACTCAGACGGCGATTGTGGTCCAGCTTGGAAAGCCGGTGCGCAATATCACCGAGCCCGGCCTCAAGTTCAAGGTGCCGTTCATCCAGGAAGTGACCTACTTCGACAAGCGATTGCTGGATTACGACTCGTCGGCTCAGGACGTGATCACCCAGGACAAGAAGACCATCCTGATCGACAACTTCGCCAAATGGCGCATTACGGATCCTTTGAAGGTGTATCAGGCCTTCCAGACCCAGCGCGGGGCCCTCCGTCGGCTGGATGATATCATCTATTCGGAGCTACGAGTCGAGCTGGGACGGCACGACCTTTCCGAAATCGTTTCAAAAACCCGCTCCGAGATCATGGCGGTGGTGACCCAGCGAGCAAACGAGAAGGCAAAGGCTTACGGCATCGAGGTTCAGGACGTGCGCATCAAACGGGCGGATCTGCCTGAGCAGAATGAGAAGGCGGTGTTTGCCCGCATGCAGGCGGAGCGGGAACGCCAGGCAAAACAGTACCGTGCGGAAGGCGCCGAAGAAGCGCAGAAGATTCGGTCGGAGGCCGAGAAAGACCGCGAGATCATCCTGGCCGAAGCTTACAAGACCTCGGAGGAGCTGCGGGGCGAAGGGGATGCGAAAGCCTTCAAGATTTACGCGGCGGCCTACCGGCAAGACCCACGGTTCTTTGAGTTCACGCGCTCGATGGAGGCCTACAAGAAGACCTTTAGCGGAGGCAACAACAGTACTGTGGTGATGAGCCCGGACTCGGAATTCTTCAAATTCCTCAAGCAGCGCTGACCCCGTGACACGTCATTGCGTCTTTTGCGTCGATTGCGACATTGCGTAGGAAGTTTTGGGTGCTACAAGCAATAGACGCTACGACGCAACAGACGCTATGCCAGTCCCACAATCTCCCCCGTCTCCGGATCCAGATCAATCCGCTCCCCAGCCGGCCGTTTGGGAAGCCCCGGCATGAGCTGGATCCCGGAGCAGACGGCTGTCAGGAAGCCGGCCCCGGCCAAAATCCGAAGCTCTTTGATCGGCAGCGTGAATCCGGTGGGCCGCCCTTTGAGCGAGGGATCATGCGAGAGGGACAACGGGCTTTTGGCCATGCAGATCGGTAAATGTCCGAACCCAAGCTTGGCAGCCGCTTCGATCTGCTTCTCTGCCCGTTCGTCGTATGCCACGCCCGCCGCGCCATACATGCGCCGCGCGATCGTCTCGATTTTCTGCTTGATCGGGAGCGCATCGGCGTAGAGCGGCGCGTACGTTGACGGCTTCTCGCAGGCCACTACGACCGCCCGAGCTAATTCCTCCGCTCCTTTGCCGCCGTCAGCCCAATGAGTCGAGATGGCCGCAGCCACCGCTCCGGTAGCCACCGCGCGTTCCCGGACATACTGCAGCTCATCTTCGTGGTCCTCCCGAAATGCATTGATCGCCACCACGGCCGGCACTCCGAAGGCCTTCACATTCGCGATGTGCTGTTCCATATTGGCCAGGCCCTTGGCCAGCGCGTCACGATTCGGCCCGATCAGTCCCGATGGCAGTGGCGCGCCCACCCGTGGCACACCACCGCCGCCGTGCAGTTTCAACGCCCGCAAGGTCGCCACCACGACGGCGGCATCCGGCCGGAATCCCGAGACCCGGCACTTGATATTGAAAAACTTCTCCGCCCCCAACTCGCTCCCGAATCCGGCCTCGGTCACCACATACTCCGCGCAGCACAGCGCGATCGCGTCGGCCAGGATCGAGCTGTTTCCGTGGGCGATGTTGCCGAACGGTCCCGTGTGCACAAACGCTGGCGTCCCCTCCAAGGTCTGCAGAAGGTTCGGACAGAGGGCGTCCTTCAACAGCACGGCCATGGCGCCGGCGCACTTCAGCTCTTCCGCCGCCACCGGCCGCCCGTCGCGGGTCAGGCCCACCAGAATACGTCCCAGGCGCCGGCGCAGGTCTGCCGGATCCGAGGCGAGCGCTAGGATCGCCATCGCCTCAGAGGCCTCGGTGATGACGAACTGTCCGCGCTTGGCAGAGGCCTTACCCGAACCTCCTGTTTCAACCTGCCGGAGCGCCCGGTCGCTGACACCCATGGCGCGCGGCCAGGTGACCTGCGCCGGGTCCAGATTCAGACTGTTGCCGTGGAAGAGATGATTATCCAGAAACGCCGACAGCAGATTGTGGCTCACCGCCACGGCGTGGGCGTCGCCGGTCAGATGGAGGTTGATTTCCTCCATCGGGATCACTTGGGCTCTTCCCCCGCCGGCTCCTCCGCCCTTGATGCCGAACACGGGCCCCAGCGACGGCTGGCGGAGCGTGACCACCGCACGGTGTCCTTGTCGACAGAGGCCCATGGCCAGCCCGATCGCCGTGGTGGTTTTGCCCTCGCCCAGCGGCGTCGGGTTGATGGCCGTCACCAGCACGTAGCGGCCCCGTGGGCGATCCGACAGCCTCCGCAGAGCCGCCAAGGCCACCTTGGCCTTGAACCGGCCGTACGGGATCAGCTCGTCACGGCGAAGACCGAGCTCCTCCCCGACCTGCATGATGGATCGGGGCGTCACCGACCAGGCAACATTGAGATCGCTCACTGTTCCTCCCCATGTGATCCGCGTTCATGACAAGCGGGCAGTATACCACACGACCTTTACACTCTCGGATGACGGGCAGATTCTGCGGGGCAACGTCGAGAACCTGCGGAAGCCGTCGGACCGGATGTGGTCCCAGAGGAGAAGCGCAGGGGAATCTTTTCAACCGGAGGGAAAATGTGAGGAATGAACTAGTCCAGGATATAGCGCTGCGGATTGACGGTCTGGTTTTTGACCTTGACCAGATAATGGAGGTGAGGGCCGGTTGAGAGGCCGGTACTGCCGATCAGTCCAAGGATGTCCCCGCGTTTCACCTTCTGTCCGGTCTTGACCAGGACCTTAGCCAGATGGGCATACTGAGTTTCGAAGCCGTACCCGTGTTCGATACGGACCATGTTCCCCATCTTGGAATCGAACCCGGTCGCCGTTACGCGACCCGCTGCCGGAGCCTGTATAGGCGCGTTGGGCGGGGAGCCGATATCAAGCCCGTCATGCATGGCCAGCTGGCCGGTGAACGGAGAGATCCTGGGGCCGAAGCTGGACGTGACCCACCCTTTCACGGGCCAGATGGAGGGCGTGGAATCCCACCGCGCCGACTTCGCATTGGCCACTTCCTTCATTTCCTCAAGCGTTCGCTCCTGTGAATTCGCTTCATTCTGCAACCAAGAGATTTCCTTTTGCACGCGGAGCGTCAGATTCTTCTCCTCAAAGAGCTTGTCGTCCGACGGCTTCGCCTCTGGGGCCTGCGCGCCCTCTTTCAGCATGTTCGCAGCGTTCCCCGCCTCGCCCTGAACAATCGGGGTCTCTTCTCCTCCCTGGCCGTTCAGGTAATCCTCGGGTTTCAGCGCTTCGATTCCTAGCATCACGCGCAATCGTTGGTTCACCTCTTTCATCGCCAGGAACCGTCGCTTCAGGTCCTCCACCGAGACCGAGAAGGCGTTGGTTTGCTCGCGCACCACGGCGAGTTCATCGCGAAGGGCCCGCAACTCCCACACCTCTCCGGTTCTGATCACGTACTGGGAGAGAATCACCAGTTCAGCCACAATGAGACAGACCCCCACGATTATGGCTCGCCGGACCGTGGCCCGGGCGAAGCTGAACCGCAATGGGCTCGCCTTCGCCCCCCTGAAGATCACGACCGTATAGGCGTCACCTGGTTGGTTCATTCTTATCACTCCTGGATAAATGATATACGGACAGGGCTTTCCCTTAATCCAAGGTGAAAAGTCTACCCAAACTTCAATCATCCGTCAACAATTTTATCTCATCCGACAAAAAAACTCTTTAATTATTCCTTGGGCTTACGCGTGGAATCCCTTATCCAGGCCAGGTACTCGTCCGAGCCTTTGACGATCGGCAGCGCGATGATCTCGGGGACGCTGTAACTGTGGAGCCTTTTGATGGTGACCGTCAGTACTTCAAAGAGGTCCGACCGCGACTTCAGGACCATCATGAACTCCTGCTCCTCTGTGACTTTTCCTTCCCAGCGAAAGATCGAGCGGACCCGAGGCAAGACATTGACGCACGCGGCCAGTTCCGCCTCGACCAGCGCGTGACCGATCCGCACCGCCTCTTCTTCTGAGGACGTGGTCACGAACACCACGATTTCGGCCACCGGTTCAGTCACCGGACAGCCGCCGTTAGGCAGGGCCAGGGCCGGGGATTGACCCTTGGCTGACGGTAGGGAGAACAACGCCGGGCTCGATCGGCTCGACTTCCATCGGGAAAAAGCCTGCGCTCTCGAGTTGATCCAAGGCCTCCTCTCGTCCCTTCGACTCCAGGATGCCCGCCTTCAACTCTCCCGACTCATCCCGCGCCAGATAAGAAAACGAGGGCATCACCCACCTCCAGTGCAAACGGAACAGTAACGAGCAACATTCATGCCTTCCTGCATTATGCTGGTTTGTCGCAAGGCTAATTGATTCAATATGTTGTGAAAGTAGATCGGTGCTCCAATGATCTTGGTTGGATCCAGAATCCATCTTCCGTTCAATTTCGTGCAAAAATGTCAAAATCTGTCCGGTTTGTGACACACAAGACTTCACCTTTGTAGACCATCTGGCCGAGTGTAGCCACCGGAATTGACAGCGATATATCTGCGCTGGATTTCCGGTCAAATGGGAGTACAGCCAATTGAATGATCGTCCACGCTTCCGTTGACAGACTCAGAAACGGGGGCTTATGATAGCTCCCACGAATGGAGGGACATCATGGGTTTTACGATTACCCCGCGCGAATTAAAAGAGCGCCTCGATAAAGGAGACAAGCTGGTCCTCCTGGATGTCCGAGAGCCGTGGGAATATTCGCTGGCGAAGATTGAGGGATCGGTGTTGATCCCCCTGGGCACGCTTCCCCAAAATCTGGACAAACTGGACCCCAACGCTGAGATTGTGGCTCACTGCCACCTTGGAATGCGAAGCGCTGACGCGGTAGGGTTTCTGTCCCAGCAGGGGTTCAAGAACGTCAAAAACCTGGTCGGGGGGATTGACGCCTGGTCGCTGCAAATCGATTCGTCCGTCCCACGGTACCGCTGAGGCAGAGTCCCGCGCCCAGCGGGAGCGGTTTGCGGTGAGGGGGTAGTTCACGCCTTCTTGCTTCGGAAGAATTCAACAGTTTTCCTAAGCCCCTCGCGGAGGGGGGTGCGCGGTTCCCACCCCAGTTCATGCCGAAGCTTACCGGGGTCCACGACGCTCCGGATCTGTTCCCCTTTCTTGGCCGGTCCGTGAAGTTCCTTGCAGCCGGGGTTCGCCAGGTCCGCCAGCAGGCGGAACAGATCATTGATCGTGATTTCCTGACCCGTGCCCACGTTGTAGACCCCCTGGACTTCTTTTCCCATGACCGCGAGGTGCGCCTCTACCACGTCCTCCACGAACACGAAGTCTCTGGTCTGACGGCCGTTCCCGTTGATGACGGGCTGTTCCCCGTTCAACATCTTCTGGGTAAAAATCGCGACCACCCCGGCTTCCCCCTCAGGATCCTGGCGGGGGCCATAGACGTTCCCATATCGGAGACTGACGTATTGGATTCCGCTGACCCGTTCGTAGTACGCCAGGTACTGCTCGCCGGTCAACTTGCTGATGCCGTAGGGGGAGAGCGGGCGGGTTGGATGCGATTCAGGAGCCGGAAATATCTCTTGCTCCCCATAAATGGCGCCCCCCGACGAGGCAAAGATCACTTTTCTGGTCCCATGCCTGACCGCCTGCTCGAGAAGGTTCAAGGTTCCGAGGATGTTCGCTTGCGCATCGAAGATGGGGTCTTCGACCGAACGGCGGACATCCATCTGTGCCGCGAGGTGCATCACGAGCAAGGGACGCTCGTTTCTGAACACCCGTTCCATGCGAGAGCTCTGAATGTCCAGCTTGTAAAAACTCGCCGCCCGGTTCAGATTCTTGCGCTTTCCGGTCGAGAGATTATCCACAACCACGACCTCGTGTCCTTCCTGAACCAGACGATCGACCAGATGGGACCCGATAAAGCCGGCGCCGCCCGTGACCAGAATCTTCATGCTTCCCCCCGCCGTACTGACCTGAACCATTCCGCAAATTGTTGTAGGCCCTGCTTGATTTGCGTGCCGGGGCGGTACCCCAAAAGACGCTTGGCCTTCGTGATATCCGCGTAGGTGATCGGCATATCGCCAGGCTGTGCCGGAAGTGTTTCGATCCGGGCCTTCTTCCCGAGGCACTGCTCGATCAGCCCAATCAGGTCCTTCAGCGCAATAGTGTCTGACTCGCCAAGGTTGAACACCTCAAACGGAAAGGGCGTCTCCAGCGCAGCCAGGACGCCTTGGACGATGTCGTCAATGTACGTGAAATCTCGCTTGGTGCTGCCATCCCCGAAGACGGGCACCGGCCGGCCCGCTTCGATGAGCCGGACAAACTGGTAAATCGCCATCTCCGGTCTCTGCCGAGGACCGTAGACCGTGAAAAACCTCAGGCAGGTGATGGGAATACCATAGAGATGATGATAGGTGTAACAGATCAGCTCGCCCGCCAATTTCGTGGCCGCATACGGAGAGATGGGGCGGCTTAAGGGAGCGGTCTCCGAGAAGGGGACCGTATGAACGCCCCCGTAGACCGACGAAGAGGACGCAAACACGAAGGCTTTGATCGGCCGGTGGCGGGCCGCTTCCAGCACGGCGATCGTGCCCCGGACATTCACGTCTTCGTAGAGCAAGGGATCCTTCAGAGAGGGCCGGACGCCGGCCCGCGCCGCGGAGTGAAAGATACGATCAACGTGGTGCTCATCACAGAGCGCGCGCATGCGCGCGTCGTCTCTGATGTCCGCTTCAATCAGAGTAAAATTCGGGTGGGTCGCGACGGCCCGGAGGTTGGCCCGCTTGATCGCAGGATCGTAGAAAGGATCGAAGTTATCCACGCAGACGACCCGCGCGCCGCGCGCAATGAGCGAGTCAATCACGTGCGACCCGATAAATCCGGCCCCGCCGGTCACCAATGTGCAGCCGGTCGTGTGTCCCATCCGCTCCTCTCAGGCTCGCCCGGTACGACGGTCAGTCGGTGCCGGCGGCGGCAGTCCGCCGCAGGCCGATCAGCACTTCACGATTGCCCTTCTGTCCCACCACCGGCGAGTCCAGCACCCCCAGGCGCGCCAAGCCCAGGTCGGCCGCGCAGGACAGGATCTTGTCGGTCACGGCGCGCCGCTGCCGGTCATTTCGCACGATTCCCCCGCGACCCACCTGCCCACGTCCCACTTCGAACTGAGGTTTGACCAGCGCGATCACCCACGCCTCCGCCGCGAGGAAACGGATCATGCAGGGCAGCACGATCGTGAGCGAGATGAAAGAGACATCGATCACGGCCAGATCGATAGGCTCTGGGACAGACGAGCCGTCGAGGTAGCGAATATTCTGGCGTTCCAGGACGACCACCCGAGGGTCCTGACGGAGCCGCCAGTCCAACTGCCCGTACCCGACATCAACCGCATAAACACGACGCGCGCCGCGCTGGAGGAGGCAGTCCGTAAACCCGCCGGTGGAGGCGCCCACATCCATCGCGATCAGCCCCCGAGGATCGACGGCGAAGGCATCCAGTGCAGCGGCCAGCTTCCCACCGCCCCGGCTGACGAACGGAGCCGCCCGTGGGGCGACCTCGATGGTCGCATCGGCCGACACCAGCTTGGCCTGCTTGTCGGCCAGAGCCCCGTTTACCTTGACGACACCGGCCAGAATCAACCGGCCGGCCTGTTCGCGGCTGTCCGCCAATCCGCGCGCCACCAGCGCGCGATCCAATCGTTCCCGTGCAAGCGAGACTTTCGAAGCCATACACAACCGGGAAGTAAGAGCCGGTGAGGGAGCGGGCGTCAGCAGCAGGGAAGGCTCACGAGGATGGGGGCGACCCGTCGGCCTCTTCATCATCAAGCGTGTAGGCGCGCAGCCGCTTCTTCCCGTCCTTGTCCTGAATTAAAATTTCCACTTTCCGTTCCGCGTCATCGAGCATCTTGAGACAGGTTTTGGAGAGCCGGACTCCTTCCTCGAAGATCTTCAGCGATTCATCGAGTGGAAGATCCCCTTTTTCCAATTCCGAGACAATCGTTTCCAGTCTCGCCATCGCGTCTTCGAATTTCAGCGCCGCCATCGGGATCGTCTCCGAGTCACGCTCGTTCGTACGCTCATTCTAGCAGGCCGCTCACGCCACCGCGAGAGTCGAGCCCATGCGGGGGACGCGGAACGGCGCTTATTATACCGTGGCGGTCCGCGAGGTCAAGGATTTACGGCTCGGGCAAGACCTTGCGAACCCCGCACAGCAGTTGTCCCTCCGCCAACCTCGCGCGGACTTCGTCGCCCACGGAGACATCCCGTGCCCTTCTGACGATGGCGCCGCCCGGGACCGTCTGCACAATGCTGTACCCACGGGCCAGAATCGCCAGCGGGCTCAGGCTGTCCAGCGCGGCCGCGAACGACCGCACGGCCTGGCGCTTGAAGGTCAGCACGGTGAGCAAACTTTGCTCCAGTCGTTTGAGCAGTTGCGGCACCAGCACCATGCCGTTTCTGACCCGAGCCAGGGGGCTCGACGCGTGCAAATCGGAGCGACCAGTCAGCACCCGTTGTCGCAGGTTCGAGAGCAAGTCCCGCAACGACACACCCAGCCGCCCGGTGAAATCATCCAGACGCTGGGCATACCGCTGGAGCAGGAACATCAGGACCGGCAGCGCCCCGTCATCGGCCTTGACCTCCTGCTGGAGGCGGGCGATCTTCACCCGGATGGCCCGTTCCAGGCGCTCTCGCAGGTCGAGAAGCGTACGGACCAGATCTTCCAGGACCGGGGCGACCGCCTCCGCGGCGGCCGAGGGAGTCGGCGCGCGGTAGTCCGCCGCAAAATCCGCCAGGGTGTAATCGATCTCATGGCCCACGGCCGACACCACCGGCACGGCGGACTCGGCGATCGCGCGCACCACTTCCTCCTCATTGAAACACCAGAGGTCCTCCAACGACCCGCCTCCCCGGCCGACGATCATCACGTCCACCATGCCAGACGCGCTGAGCGCCCGGATGGCTTGCGCGATCCGCAGCGCCGCACCCTCCCCTTGAACAGGCACGGGCGCGATCAGGATCGCCAGGGCAGGACACCGCCGGTGCAGCACGGCCAGCATGTCGCGGATGGCCGCGCCGGACAGAGAAGTCACAAGGCCGACCCGGCGCGGGAGAAACGGCAACGGCCGCTTTCGGGACTGGTCGAACAGTCCCTCGCGGGCCAGCTTCTCTTTCAACTGTTCGAAGGCGAGCTGGAGCGCGCCAACTCCCTTGGGTTCCAGGTAATCGAGCACCGCCTGATACTCGCCCCGCGGCTCATAGACCGTGAGGCGTCCGCGGACAATCACCAGAAGCCCTTCGCGCAAGGCGAACCGGAGGCGTTGCGCGCCGGCCCTGAACAGCACGGCCCGGAGCTGGCTGTTGGCATCCTTGAGGGTGAAATACAGGTGTCCGGAGGAAGGCGTGCGCAGGTTGGAGACTTCACCCTCCACCCAGACATCGGGGAACCCCTGCTCAAGTCGGTCCCTGACCAGG
>JACQQM010000006.1 GCA_016207025.1 Nitrospirota bacterium
ACATGGGGGCGTTCGACCACATGGCGCGGGGGTACCTGATCGCGGACATCATCACGATCTTCGGCACCTATGACATCGTGATGGGAGAATGCGACCGATGAAATTTTGAGCGCTGAACGATGAGTGCTGAATGGAGGAGAATCCAAATGGCTTTCCCTATTCATCATTCAGCGTTCATCATTCATCGTTAGAGGTTTGCAACAGGACTATTAATGCTACAGGAAAAGTACAAAACCGAGATAGATGAAATACTAAGCCGCTACCCTGTCAGGCGGTCGGCGATGCTGCCCCTCCTGACCATGGCGCAACGGGAGGAGGGATACGTGAGCGAGGCCGCGATGAAGGAAATTGCCTCCATCTTGCGGGTGACGCCTCCGCAGGTCTACGAGACGGTCACGTTCTATACGATGCTGAACCTGAAGCCGATCGGCACATTCCACATTCAGGTGTGCAAATCCCTGATGTGCGCGCTGGTCGGGTCCGACAGCCTGCTGGTATGGCTGCAGGCGCGGCTCGGGATCAAGCCGGGCGAAACGACGCCGGATCGGCTCTTCACGCTCAGCACCGTGGAGTGCCTGGCCTCCTGTGGGACCGGCCCGATGATGCAGGTGAACGACGACTATTACGAGCGGCTGACCGAAGAGAAAGTGGATCGGATTCTGGCAGACCTGAAGCGGGACGGAACGTCGCCTTTGAAGAGCGGACCGTTCATTCTTCCAGAGCCGGAAGGAGCACATGGCTAAAACCATTCTTAACGCCTATGCCTTCGTACGAGCCGATTCTGACTAAGAACATGCTGACGCCCGGCTATACCGGCTCGCTCGTGGACTACGAGCGCGCTGGAGGTTACCAGGCCCTGCGGAAGGTGCTGGGCAAGATCGCGCCGGACGACGTCACCGCGATGGTCATCAAGTCGGGCCTGCGGGGCCGCGGGGGCGCCGGCTTTCCCACCGGCGTTAAATGGGGGTTCCTCCCTAAAGACTATACGGGACCTCGGTACCTCTGTTGCAACGCCGACGAAAGCGAACCGGGGACTTTCAAGGACCGGCAGTTGATCGAGCGCGACCCGCACCAGATGCTCGAAGGGATGGCGATCACCTGCTACGCCATCGGCGCCGAGACGGCCTACATCTACATCCGCGGCGAGTTCGTCCTGGGCGCCAAAATCCTGGAGAAGGCGCTCGCCGAGGCTCGGGCGGCCGGCTACATCGGTCGGAACATTCTGGGCACCGGCATCAACATCGAGATGTGGCTCCATCGCGGTGCCGGAGCCTACATCTGCGGGGAGGAGACGGCGCTCCTGGAGTCCCTGGAAGGCAAACGCGGGTTGCCCCGGGTGAAGCCCCCCTTCCCGGCGACGCACGGCCTCTACAACAAGCCCACCGTCGTGAATAACGTCGAGACGCTGGCGAACCTGCCGTACATCGTGAACAGGGGCCCCGAGTGGTTCGCCTCGATCGGCTCGCCACCGAAGAGCACCGGCACCCGCATCTTCTGCGTAAGCGGGCATGTCAAGCGGCCGGGGAACTACGAAGTCCCGATGGGCATCACCTGCCGCGAATTGATTTTCGAGCATGCGGGCGGGATGCGATCCGACAAGCCGCTCAAGGCGATCATCCCCGGCGGGGCCTCCGCGGCGTTCTTCACCGACCAGCACCTGGACGTGAAGCTGGACTTCGAGTCTGTGGCTCAAGCCGGCTCGATGCTCGGGTCCGGCGGCGTCACGATCATGGAAGAGGGCACTAGCATGGTTTGGGCCGCGTTGCGATTGATGGAGTTTTTCTACCACGAGTCCTGCGGCAAGTGCACCCCCTGCCGCGAAGGGACCTCCTGGCTGGTGCAGACCATGCGACGTATCTGGACGCGCCGCGGCCGTTTGGAGGACCTTGAAACCCTGACCGATCTATGCCAGAACATAGCCGGTCGAACGGTGTGCGCGTTCGGCGACGCCGCAATCGCGCCGATCACGAGCACGCTGAAGCATTGGCGTCACGAATACGAAGAGCTGATTCGGACAGCCGAAGCGGCCGGCTCCGCCGAGCTAGTCATGCCTGCGACACGGCATTGAGCGCCGCGCGGAATTGACGATTTGGTGATTGGTGATTTGGTGATTTCGGGAATGGGTGCACCGGGAAGGGGCTTCTCCAAGCTTTTCAATCGCAAGTGACTCAATCGCCCAGTCACGAAATGGTCAAGCTGACCATCGACGGCGTGCCGATCACGGCCCCGAAGGGCACGCTCGTCATCGAGGCGGCGCGCCAGGCGGGCATTATGATCCCCCACTTTTGCTATCACCCCAAACTGAAGTGGGACGCGAATTGTCGCATGTGCCTGGTCGAGATTGAGCGGGTACCGAAGCTGCAGACCTCCTGCAGCACCCCCGTGGCTGAAGGGATGGTGGTGCGCACCGCGACCACCGCCGTCACGCAAGCGCACAAGTCGGTGCTGGAATTCATCCTGGCCAACCATCCGCTGGACTGCCCGGTCTGCGATCAGGGAGGCCGCTGCGACCTGCAGGACTTCTCGCATGAGTACACACCGACCACCAGCCGTTTCATCGAGGTCAAACGGATCTTCCCCAAGGAGTACTTCAGCGCGCTGATCGAGACACAGATGAACCGGTGCGTGCAGTGCCTGCGCTGCGTCCGGTACTGCGACGAGGTGATGGACGTGAAGGCGCTCGCGCCAGCCGGCCGCGGTACGATGACCGAGATCAAGCACTTTACCCACCACGAGCTGGACTGCGAATTTTGCGGCGGGTGCGTGCAGATCTGCCCGGTCGGCGCCATCACCAGCCGTCTGTCCATGTACGAGTACCGGCCGTGGATGCTGAAGCGCGCCGACACGATCTGCACCTACTGCGGGGACGGCTGCCAGATCACGATCCAGACCAAAGAGAACAAGCTGATCGAGGTCAACACCGCCCACGGAGCCGGTCGCAACAACGGTGACCTCTGTGCGCGGGGGTTCTTCGGGTATCACGCCAGCACGCATCCGGACCGCCTCCAACATCCGCTCGTCCGGCGCAACGGCGAACTGGTTCAGGCGACCTGGGAGGAAGCGCTTGGATTCGTCGCGGAGACCTGCATCCGCCTGAAGATGGAGCACGGCGCGGAGGCCTTTGCCGGTCTGATCGCCTCACGCTGCACCAACGAGGACCTCTACGTCTTCCAGAAGTTCATGCGGCTGGCCATCGGCACCAACCGGATCGACAGCAGCGCGCGCTACGGGCAGATCAACGGGGTGCGGGCGCTCCGGCGGGTCCAGGGCACGCATCGCTGGGCCGTCACGTTCGAGGACATCGTGGCCGCCGACGCGTTGCTGCTGGTCGGCACCAACATCACCGAGACCAACCCGATTACCGGCCTCAAGGTCAAAGAAGCGGTCAAGAAGCGGACCGCCACGCTGCTGACCGTCGACGCGCTGGTGCCGGCGGTCGGCACCATCAGCAACATCGCCAATCTGGCCGCGCATCATTTTCCGGTCCACCCCGACCGGTTCGGGCATGTCGTGCTGGGTCTCATCAAGGCGGTCGTCGAGGACGGCCTGGTTGATCAGGCCCTGGCTCATAGGGCCCCGGCTTACGTACAGGCCATCGGCGATGCGGTTCAAGCATTGTCCTGGCCGGCGCTCGAATCCGCGACGGGAACAACATCGGGCGCGCTGCGAGAGGCCGCCCGGATCTTCGCGCGAGCGGCGCGCGGCGTCGTGCTGGTGGGACAGGGCGTGTTGCGCTCACCGGGGGGTTACGGCCTCACCACGAATCTCCTCGACTTGCTGCTGCTCACCGGGCAGCACGGCCGACCGGGATGCGGGCTGGCGCCATTGGCGGAGGAAAACAACGACCAGGGAGCGGTGGAAATGGGAACGGTCGCGGAGTATCTCCCTGGGCCGTGCGACCTGAACGATCCCACGGCTCGGGAACGCATCGCCGGCCTCTGGAAAGAAGAGCTTCCCAAGGGACCGGGCAGAACGCTCACGGAAACCCTCGAAGAGGCGCGAACCGGCAAAGTCAAAGCTATGTTCGTGGTGGGTGAGAACCCGGTTGGCTCCCTGCCGCATGCGGCGCGGGCCAAAGACGCACTGGCGCAACTGGAATTGTTGGTCTGCCAGGAGCTGTTCCTGACCGAGACCGCCGCGCTCGCGCACGTGGTGCTGCCGGCGTGCTCCTATGCCGAGAAAGACGGCAGCTTCACGAACACTGAGGGACTCGTGCAGCCTGTCCGGCGCGCCATCGAGCCGATCGGCGAAAGCCGTCCGGACTGGGAGATCCTGTCCGCCCTCTCGGTGTTGATGGGGTACCCGATCGAGTACGGGGACGCAAAAGAGATCCTCAAGGAGATTCGAAGCCTGATTCCCGGCTACGGCCTGCTGGGGGCCGGGCCGAATCCGCCGAGACCGGATGAGGCGGTCGTGAGCCGTTATCTCCGCGAGGGCTACGCCGAAGATCTGGCGAACCGGTACGCTGCGACGCAGCCGACAGAGAAACGAACCGGACATTTCACATTGCTGGTCACGCAGTCGCTGTTCCATTCCGGGAAGTTCTCGACACGGTCGACGGGGTTGCTGGAGATCCAGAACACCGGCGTCCTCGGGCTGAATCCTGCCGATGCAGCCCGGCTGGGCGTCACCGATGGCGACCGGGTCCGTGTCTCCAACACCCTGGGCGAGCTGACGGCGCCAATTAAACTCCTGGAGCGCATTCCCGAGGGTCTGGCTGTGTTCCCAGAACACTTTGATGAGGAGGCACGCCGGCTGCTGGGCGTCTCCACGGACCCGCAGACCCGGGTACCGTACTGCAAGTCGGCGCAGGTGGTAATAGAGAAGCTGTAGAGAGCAATGGTCCGTGGTCAGTGGTCTGTGGTCAGTGAGTGCAGAGCAGAATCACAACTCCTGCGCCTCCGTTCACGGATTCTCAAGCACCTTCACGGACCACTGACCATGAATCACTGACCACTTTTCCATTTTGGAGGAGTCGTGGTTGAAGTTGGAATAAAGATGGCGTTCTCGCTTGCCCAGATCGCCGTGGTCATGGGCATCGTATTGCTGACCGTGATGTTCCTCACTCTGGCGGAGCGCAAGGTGATCGGCTGGATGCAGGACCGGATGGGCCCCATGGAAGTCGGGCCCTACGGGATCCTCCAACCCATCGCCGACGGGCTGAAGCTGTTTTTCAAGGAGGACATCATCCCGGCCGGCGCGAATAAGTTCATTTTCAGCCTGGCGCCCATTCTGGCGCTGGTGCCGGCGCTCATCGGCTTTGCCGTCATCCCCTTTGGACCCAACATGACCGTGGAGCTGTTCGGCGTCCAGGTCAAGCCGTTCGTGATCAGCGACATCAACATCGGCATTCTGTACATCCTCGCCTTTACCTCCATCGGTGCGTACGGGATCATCCTCGGCGGCTGGTCCTCCAACAGCAAGTATTCATTGCTAGGCGGGCTGCGAGCGGCGGCCCAGGTGATCAGCTACGAGCTGAACGTCGGGTTGGCCATCGTGGGCGTGCTGCTGCTGGCCGGCTCCCTGAGCCTGGTCAAGATCACCGACGCGCAGACCGGCTGGTTCTGGAATTGGTTCATCTTCGCGCCGCCGTTTCCCCAGATCTTCGCATTCGTCGTGTACATCATCTCGTCCGTGGCTGAGACTAACCGACTGCCGTTCGATCTGCCGGAGGCCGAGAGTGAGCTCGTGGCGGGCTTCTTCACTGAATACAGTGGGATGCGATTTGCGTTCTTTTTCCTGGCGGAATACGCCAACATGATCCTGGTGTCCTGCATTGCCACCTCGCTCTTCCTGGGCGGATGGAACGCGCCCGCGCCGTTCCTCCAGTTTCATGGTTCGCTCGCGCACCTGGCCTGGTTGTCTGGAACCATCTGGTTCGCGGCGAAGGTCTACTTCTTCCTGTTCCTGTTCTTCTGGCTGCGGGCGACGCTGCCCCGATTGCGGTACGACCAGTTGATGCGGTTCGGGTGGAAGGTGATGCTGCCGATCGCGCTGGGCAACATCCTGATCACCTCCATCGCCGCGTATTTGTTTCCGCGCGGATGACGCGCAGGGAAATTGAGTGATTGGGCGATTGGTGATTGTATGACTTTTTATTGGGTGATTTGGAGATTTGGCGATTGTGCGATTGTCTCAAGGATTTAATCCCCCCAATGACCCAATCACTCAATCTCTCAATGACTCAATTTCTCCATTGCTTAATGGCTCAATCACCAAATGGCTAAATCGTTGAAAAGCTGGCTCAAGACGATCACGTTCTACGAGATTCTCGTGGGCATGAAGGCGACGCTCAAGCATCTGCTGCACTACAAGCCGATCACGTTGCAGTATCCCCACGAGAAACGGACCCTGCCAGACAGTTATCGGGGCATGCTCGCGCTGCTCCGCTACGACGACGGGACGGAAAAGTGCGTCGGCTGCGATCTGTGCGAAGCGGCCTGCCCCTCGCGGGTGATCAAGGTGGTCAGCGCGGAAGTGCCCGGCGAGCCCACCAAGCGGTACGCCAAAGAGTATTACATGGACATGACCCGCTGCCTCTTCTGCGGGCTTTGCGTGGACGCCTGCCCCGTGGACGCGCTGGGCATGACCCGCGAGTACGAGTGGGCGGTGTACGACAAGCGCCAGCTTTACCTGAACAAGCAGCAGCTTCTGGCCATCGGGGACCGGTCGTTCCCGGTGCGGGAGAAGAAGCTGGAACTGCAACATCTGAACGTCGCCTTCTTCAACGTCGCGTTCAAGCACTTGCCTCCGAAAGAGGGCTAGCGCGACGTGGCTCATCTCTTCTTCTTTTACTTCGCCGGCGTCATCGTCCTGACTTCCATCCTGGTGGTGGCGCTCCGCAACCCCATCTACAGCGCGCTCTCCCTGCTGATCATGTTCTTCCACGTGGCGGGCCTGTATGTCACGCTGCACGCCGAATTCCTGGCCGCCGTGCAGATCATCGTGTACGCAGGCGCCATCCTGGTGCTGTACTTGTTCGTGGTGATGCTGTTGAACCTGAAGCGCGAGGAGCGGTACCACGCGCAGTTTCCGATCGGCGCCCTCCTGGGCCTCACCATTGTCACCGAGGTGCTCCTGCTGGCGTTCCACGGCAGCTCTCCTCCTGAACCCGCCCCCTCAGGCACATCGACACCCGCGACGAACGGCGTCACTGAAGTGGCCGGCGTCACCGACGCGGTGGCCGGCCCGGCCCTGAGCGCGGTCGAAGGGAACACCGAGACGATCGGCGAATCCCTGTACACGACCTACCTGTTTCCGTTCGAGGTCGCCTCGCTGATCCTGCTCGTGGCGATGATCGGCTCGATCGTCCTGGCGAAGAAGGACATCTTTGAACAGCAATGATGAATGTTGAGTGCTGAATGATGAATGAAAGAACAACGATGAACGCGGAGTGATGAATGATAAATGGAAGACCTGAGAGAGTAATCCGGCACTCATCACTCATCACCCAGCACTCATCACTGGAGCTACGATGATCCCCCTGTCCTACTACGTGATCCTGAGTGCGCTCGTGTTCGTGACCGGCGTGGTGGGCGTGCTGATCCGTCGCAACATCATCATCATCCTGCTCTCCGTGGAGCTGATGCTGAACGCTACGAACATCAACTTCGTCGCATTTTCTTATTACTTACAGAACGTGGCCGGTCAGGTGTTCGTCTTCTTCGCGCTCACCGTAGCGGCAGCCGAGGTGGCGGTCGGGCTGGCCATCATCATCGCCCTCTACCGCAGTAAGTCGAGCATCAACGTGGACGAGTTCAGATTACTCAAGTGGTAAATGGCTGATGGTTTATGGCTAATGGCTTATGAGGAAAAGAGCACTCGGGTCTTTTTTCATCAGCCATTTGCCATCGGCCATTAGCCATTAGCTCTTTATGCTCTACGCGCTGATTCCCCTGCTTCCCTTCGCCGCCTTCCTGATCATCGGGCTGGCCGGCCACTGGCTCAAGGACCGGGCGCATCTCGTCGCCGTGCCAGCCGTGCTGGTGTCGTTCCTGCTTTCGGTGTCCGCGTTCCTCGACGTGGCCGGCGGGCAGACCGTGTCGGTCCCGCTCTATACCTGGCTCACTTCGGGCGATCTCCGGATCGGGTTGGGACTTTCGGTTGACCGCCTCACCGCCGCCATGCTGCTGCTCGTCACGATCGTGAGCGGGCTGGTGCACGTCTACACGATCGGCTACATGCACGGCGAGCGCGGGTACGCCCGATTCTTCGCTTACATCGCCCTGTTCACCTTCTCCATGCTGATGCTGGTCATGGCCGACAACTTCCTGCAGTTGTTCGTCTTCTGGGAGGCGGTCGGGCTCTGCTCCTACTTGCTGATCGGCCACTGGTACGAACGCAAGACGGCCTGCGATGCCGCGACCAAGGCATTTATCGTGAACCGGGTGGGAGATTTCGGGTTCTTGCTGGGGCTGTTGCTCATCCTGTTGAACTTCGGGTCGCTGGAGTACCGCCACGTGTTCGCGCAAGCCGCCGACCTGACCGGGGAGACCATGAATTTGTTGCGGCCGCTCGGGGGTACCTGGGAAGTCTCGACGCTGACCCTGATCTGCCTGTTGCTGTTCATGGGCGCCGTAGGGAAATCGGCGCAGGTCCCGCTGCACGTCTGGCTGCCGGACGCCATGGAAGGGCCCACCCCCATCTCGGCGCTGATCCACGCGGCGACGATGGTGACGGCCGGCGTGTTCATGGTGGCCAGGATGGCACCGCTCTACAACCTATCTGCGACGGCGATGGATGTGGTGGCGGTGGTCGGCGCGGCCACGATGGTCCTCGGCGCGACCATCGCGCTGACACAGCATGACATCAAGCGGATCGTGGCCTGGTCCACCGTCAGCCAGCTCGGACTCATGATGATGGCCTGCGGGCTGGGCGCGTACACGACCGGCATCTATCATCTGCTCACCCACGGCGCGTTCAAGGCACTGTTGTTTTTGGGCTGTGGGTCGGTGATCATCGTGCTGCATCATGAACAGGACATGCGCCGGATGGGCGGGCTCAAGGAGAAAATGCCGATCACCTACTGGACCTTCGTGATCGGCTCGCTGGCGCTGGCCGGGTTCCCCCCGACGGCCGGCTTTTTCAGCAAGGACGAGATCCTGCTCGCGGCCTGGTCCGCCGGCGTGCTGGGCAAGACGCTGGCGGGGCTCGGACTGCTGACGGCGTTCCTGACCGCCTTCTACAGTTTTCGCCTGGTGTTCGTCACCTTCTGGGGCGAATCGCGGGTGGATCCCCACCAGGCCGGCCACATCCATGAACCAGGTCGGGTCATGACCGTGCCGCTCGTCATCCTGGCCGTGCTGAGCATCGCGACCGGCTACCTGGGCATCGCTGGCTTTTTGGCGCCGGCCCTGCCCGGACCCGGAGGCGGTGAGACACACCATGGGGGACCGGATGCCTTGGGCATCATGGCGGTCGCCACGTTGATGGGGCTCGGCGGGATCGCCGCCGCATATCTCGTCTATGTCAAGTCGCCGGAGCTGCCGGACCGGCTCGCGCAGCGCTGGCAGCAGGTGTATCGCCTGTCTCTCAACAAATGGTATGTGGACGAAGCCTATGACCGGACGGTGGTCCGCCCGACCGTCACGCTGGCCGATCGCCTCTGGGAATGGGTGGACGTCGCAGTCATTGACGCCGCCGTCAATGGCGTGGCCCGCGGCGTGGCCTTATGCGGGTGGCTGATGCGGCTGATCCAGAGCGGCCAGACCCAGCATTACGCGCTGGGCATGACGCTCGGCGCTGTGTTGATATTGACCTTCTATCTGCTGTTCTGACCGGCAAGTAAAAAGTAAAAAGGCAAAAGTAGAAAGTGTTGAACTTTTAACTTTGAACTTTTACCTTCGGAGCGTCTCTCCATGACTGTCGCGACGACCTTTCCCTGGTTGAGCGTCGTGGTGTTCCTGCCGCTGATCGGTGCGGCCATGCTGTTCTTCGCGAAGGACGCCGCCGTCCGATGGGCGGCATTAGTCGTGGCGCTGGCCGATTTCGTCCTGTCGCTGCCCCTCTGGTTCTTCTACGATCCGTCCACCCCTCGCATGCAGTTCGTCGAGCGCGTCGCCTGGATCACGTCACCGCAGATCAACTACAATCTCGGGCTGGACGGCATCAGCCTGCCGTTGGTTCTGCTCACGACCTTTCTGACTCCGTTGTGCGTGCTGGTCTCCTGGCGGGCCATCGAGACCCGCGTCCGGGCTTTCATGGCCTGCCTGTTGGTGATGGAGACCGCCATGCTGGGGGTCTTCGTGGCCCTGGATTTCGTCCTGTTTTACGTGTTCTGGGAAGCCATGCTGATTCCGATGTACCTGATCATCGGAGTCTGGGGCGGCCCGAACCGGATCTACGCAGCGGTGAAATTCTTCCTCTACACCCTCACCGGCAGCGTGCTGCTCCTGATCGCGATCCTGGCCTTGTTCTTCCAGGGCGGTCAGACCTTCGACATCCTGCTCCTGAGCCGAATCGGCTATTCCCAGACCCTGCAGAACTGGCTGTTCTGGGCCTTCTTCATCGCCTTCGCCGTGAAGGTGCCCATGTTTCCGTTTCACACCTGGCTGCCGGACGCCCACGTGGAGGCGCCGACCGCGGGCAGCGTCTTCCTGGCCAGCGTGCTGCTGAAGATGGGCGCGTACGGATTCCTTCGCTTTACGCTCCCGATGCTGCCGGACGCGACCGCCGCCTTCACGCCGCTGATGGCGGGCCTTTCGCTGACGGCCATCTTGTACGGCGCCTACATGGCGCTGGCCCAGGTGGACCTCAAGAAGCTGATTGCCTACTCCAGCGTCAGCCACATGGGATTCGTGACTCTCGGCATTTTTACGGTCGGCGCCCAGGGCATTGAGGGCGCGCTCATGCAGATGGTCAACCACGGGATTACCACGGGGGCGCTCTTCCTCTGCGTCGGCATCATCTACGAGCGGACGCATAGCCGGATGATCGCCGACAACGCCGGCCTCGCCAGGCCGATGCCGCGCTACGCCACCTGCCTCATGATCTTTGTGCTCTCCTCCCTGGGACTGCCCGGCACGAACAGCTTCGTAGGAGAGTTCCTCGTCCTGGTGGGCACCTTCATCTGGAGCAAGGCCGCCGCCGCGATCGCGTCGCTTGGCGTCATCCTGGCCGCGGCCTATTTCCTCTGGATGGTCCAGCGCGTGGCCTTCGGGCTGCCGCCCGGCCAGGCCGCCGGTCACCTCGTGGACATGAACGGGCGCGAGATGGCCACGCTGATCCCCCTGGTTGTGCTGGTCTTTTGGATTGGCTTGTTCCCGAATCCGGTGCTGACGGCGATGCACGCCAGCGTGAACAACCTGGTCGAGCAGGTGGATCAGCCGGAAACCGCGATCGCGCGGAATGGAATGGTCAATGGTCAATGGCTCATGAAGAGAAGGCCCGTGAAGCAGCTCCGTCCGCCGAGCAAACTCTTCATCAGCCATCAGCCATCGACCATCAGCCATTAACAACTCGTCATTAGCCATCAACCATTAACCATGACTCTCCCCATCTCAGATCTGGTCGCCGTCCTCCCCGAGCTGATTATTGTGGCCGCAGCCTGTCTCGTGCTGGGGCTGGACCCGATCACCCCACCGTCTAAAAAAGGCTGGCTGGCTTGGTTGAGCGTGGGGGCGCTGGCGGCCTGCGTCGGTGTCACGGGCCTGCAGATGGGCGCGCGGGTGTCGGCGTTCAGCGGTCTGGTGATCGTGGACCCCTATGCGAGCTTCTGGAAACTCCTGCTCTATGTCGTGACCGGCCTCACCATTCTCATGTCGCTGCCGTACCTGAAGGCGGAACGGATTCATCTCGCGGAGTACTACGGATTTCTGCTCCTCTCACTCTCCGGGATGATGGTCATGGTCTCGGCCGCCGACCTGCTGACGATCTATTTGGGGATTGAGCTCATGTCCCTGTCGCTCTATGTCCTGGCCGGATTCAAGCGGTTCGAGGAACGCTCGCTCGAAGCGGCGGCCAAGTACTTCGTGCTGGGATCGTTTTCTTCCGGCATCCTGCTGTACGGCATCTCGCT
>JACQQM010000029.1 GCA_016207025.1 Nitrospirota bacterium
AGCATACGCTTATGGGCAAGGTGTTCGATCCGGATCAAGCAGAGGCCTACGCCAAGAGCTTTAAAATTCACAGCATGGCGTGAAGGGAACGAGGGTGGTGCTAAGCTGCCCTCGTGCTCGCAGACCGCGCACGCTCAGAAGGGATGGCGCGGAGCGAACAGGGAATTCCCGTGCTCCCGCAGCGCGCGGCCTCGGAAGGCCCTCGCTGGACGGCCGCAGTAGGAATCCCCCGGTCGTCCCGCTTGAAAAAGGGGGCCGCCAGTGGAACAAGTATTCGCTGGACGCGCGCAGTAGAGGCCAGTCCAGGGACCCCTCTGGATGGAGGAGAAGGTAAGACGGAATAAGAAGAGGTTGTTATGACGGGAGTGCAGGGACAGATGGGCAGTAGAAAGGATGCGTGGTTGATCTCGGGGACGATGCTGGTGGTGTTCCTCGTGGCCTGGCATCTGTTCACGCTTCGCGCGGCCTTTGACCCCGGAGTGCTAACCGAGGACCAGCTCCAGACGATGGAGTTTAATGGTGACATCATCCGGACTGCTGACGGTGGATATGCGTGGAACCCGGAAAAGGAAAAAGTGAAGGGCGTGCCTGGCCCGCTGGCGGTTCTGGAGAAAGCCACGATCGAACTGGGCGAAGCGTTTGTGAAGAAGGGGACCAACGATCACGGCATTGCCTACCTTGTCGTATACACAGTCTCTCGATTTGCCGCAGGATTTCTTGCGGCGTCCGTGGTGGCCATTATGCTTGGCGTGCTCCTGGGGCTCAATAGAGTTCTGTTTCGGGCGGTCAATCCTTACATTCAGATCCTCAAGCCGATCTCGCCGCTGGCGTGGATGCCACTGTTGCTCTATACAGTCAAAGATCCGAAGTGGACGGCCGTGTTGGTCGTCTTCATGGCATCGCTCTGGCCGACCCTCGCGACCACGGCGTTTGGGGTCAGTTCGTTGCGAAAGGATTATCTACACGTGGCTGCCATCCTTCAGTTGTCCTGGTTCAAGCGCCTGTACAAGGTCATCCTGCCGGGGGCGGCGCCGACCATCGTGAACGGTCTCCGAATCTCGTTCGGGAGCGCACTGGTGGCAGTGGTGCCGGCTGAGATGCTGCTGGGTGAACTTGGCGTCGGCTATCTGAGTTGGATCGAGTGGAACAATTTGGATATCTCTGGCGTCATCTTTGCCATCCTGGTCGTCGGGGCGGTGGGAGTGATTCTGGATTCCGGCTTCAATAAGCTCGCCGGTCTCGTCATGTATCAGGAGTGAGCTATGTCGTTTCTCGAAATTGATCATGTCACCAAGTATTTTTCGAGTCCGTCTGGAACGGGACAGGTCTGCGTCTTCAAGGATGTGACGATCAAGATCGATAAGGGCGAGTTCGTGACTACCGTTGGACACTCGGGATGCGGTAAGACCACCCTCCTGAACATCATCGCTGGACTCGAAACGATGACGGAGGGGGCAATCATCTTGGGGGGAAAAGAGGTGGTTGGCCCAGGATTGGATCGGATGGTGGTGTTCCAGACCTTTTCGCTGATGCCGTGGATGACGGTATTCCAGAATGTCCGGTTGGCGGTTAGAGCGGCCTATCCGGACTGGGACCGCGAAAAGATCGCCGCGCATGTCCGCAAATACATCGAATTGGTGGGACTGAACGGAGCGGAGGACAAACGGCCGACGGCCTTATCAGGAGGCATGAAGCAGCGGGTGGGGCTCGCGCGGGCCTTTTCAATCGAACCGAAAGTCTTGCTCCTGGACGAACCGTTTGCACAGATCGATGCATTGACACGCGGCGTGATTCAAGAAGAACTGGTCCAGATGTGGAGCAAGACCCGCAATACCGTCTTTATGGTGACTCACGATGTCGACGAGGCAATCCTGCTTTCCGACAGGATCATGCTGATGACCAATGGGCCAGCGGCGCGCATCGCGGAGATTGTGGATGTGACGATTCCGCGGCCTCGCTCGCGGGATTCGATCATCGAGCATCCGCATTACTACAAGATCAGGAACCACGTCATCCATTTTCTGGTCCGGCATGCCTCACACGGCGACACGGCAGAGGAAGACAGGTCTCGAACGGATGCGGCACACCCGCTTGTGGTGCGATTTTGAGTCAACGTTGATCGCCTGTACACCGGCGACTCATTCAAAGCACAGGAGGACGCGATGGAAGCGAAGAAACCTCGGGACACCATCAAGGCAAAGCGGCTGGAGAAGAAAGTCACGTTCGCTCAATTGGCCAAGACAATCGGGAAGAATCCCACGTTCGTCGCGGCAGCCATAGCCGGCAATCACCGTCTCTCGGAGGAGGAGGCCAAGAAAGTCGGTAAGGCCCTGGATCTTGATAAAGAGACCACGGAGTCGCTCACCAAATTTCCGATTCGGACGGATTTCCCGAATACGGCCGATCCATTCAAATATCGTCTCTTGGAGGTCATTGGGGTGTACGGGGATGCTTTGCGCGAGATGGCCAACGAGATGTTCGGCGACGGGATCATGAGCGCGATTGATTTTACGATCGACATGGAACGGGTGACCGGGAGCCAGGGCGAGGCCCGCTGCAAGATCACCCTGAACGGCAAATGGCTCGAATATAAGACATTCTGACGTTGGCCGTCAGGAGCCCCGCCGGGAAGTCTGACGGGGCTCCTCTGCCACTCAACGAGAGATCGAACGAGAAAAGGTCGAATGCAACTGTACACCCTTCCATTTTGTTGGATTCCCTGCAAAATTGTCGGACCGGTTTGGCAAATGGCGCTTCCTAAGGCCTGTTTGTTGGCAAATTGAGGCTGATGTCATGGCACTGAACTTGCTGATTGTATTGTTAAGGTGTCTATCATGAGGTTCTCATCACCGACCCGATCTCTTATCCGGAGGGAACGATGGGAGTACACGCGGACAACGTTCATGTAAGGACTCAATGGCCCGGCGATTGTTCATTGATTGATGAGCAGATCCTCGAGACATTACGGGTCTTCGGGGCGCAGACGATCGAGCAGCTTGTCTCCTCATTCACAGGCGCAAGCTGGGCGCAAGTGTTTCTGGCCATAGACCGGCTGAGCCGATCCGGTCAGGTCTCATTACGACCCACCGGTGGCCGTGAGTATCGGGTGTCACTCAACGTCGTTTCGCTTACATGGGCGTCCTGATGCACCTGCGGAACACTTGAATGGAACTGGTTACATGAACGTTGATCCATGAACTCGACCGCCTGGCTGCTGATCTCCACCGTGTTGGTCATGCTGACCCTTCCGGGCGTCGCGCTGTTTTACGGCGGGATGGTAAGGAAGAAGAATGTGCTGAACACGATGTGCCTTCCTGTGTTCGCACTGGTCCTGGCCTCGCTGGAATGGATGCTCTGGGGCGATGCGGTCACGTTCGGTCATGATTTGCCCCTCCTTGGCTACCACGCAATGGCCGGTTCCCTCGCGCTCGCGCTGATTACCGGCGCGTTCGTGGAGCGAATTCGGTTCTTGTTCTTTCTGATCCTCGGGCCCGTCTGGGTGGCGTTGGTGTATAGCCCGGTGGCTCATTGGCTCTGGGGTGGTGGATGGTTGGCGAATCTGGGAAGCCTCGACTTCGCTGGCGGTGCGGTGATCCACATCACTGCCGGGGTCACCGCACTCGTCGCGGCGATCATGATCGGTCCTCGAAAGGACTACGGGCGGGCGGAGATGATGCCATGCAATTTGCCCTTATCGGTCTGCGGGGCGGGCTTTATGTGGGTGGGCTGGTTTGGATTTTCGTCCGGCTCAGGTCACTGGACGGTGGCGACGGCCGCCAATGCCGTCGTTGCGATACAGGTCGCTGCCTCTGCGGCCGCGTTAGCCTGGACTGCTGCCGAGTGGATTCAGAGGGATAAGCCCACAGCACTAGGCACGATCAGCGGAGCCGTGACCGGGCTCGTGGCCATCGCGCCTGCGGCAGGCTTTGTTGGGCCCTTATCGGCGATTGTCATCGGCGTTGGGGCGGGGGGGCTCTGTTACATGGTCGTGAACTTTGTCAAGCCCATCTTGGGCTATGATGACTCCTTGGACGTGTTCGGTATTCATGGGGTCGGTGGAACCTGGGGAATGATCGCGACCGGGCTCTTTGCGTCCACCGCCGTGAATCCGGAGGGAAGCGACGGGTTGTTCTACGGCTACCCCTATCAATTCTTTGTTCAAGTGCTGGCCGTGATGGCGGTCTGGGCCTTTACGGCAGGGATGACGGCCCTGCTGTTGAAAGTTCTCCAGACGGTTATGTCGCCACGCGTTGGCGACGAAGCCGAGGTCATTGGCTTGGACATGACGCAGCATGGGGAGAAGGGCTATACGGGCTGACCATGGCCATCATTCACGACGATATCGGCCGACGCCGATTTCTCAGCCAGGCGGTGATGGGGTTTGGCCTGCTCTTCGGACTGGGAACACTCCTGCTGCGCTTTGTCCAGTTTCTGGTTCCGAGCCCAGGAGCCAAGCAATATGTGGCGGTGCTGATCGGATCGGAAGCGGCCTTCCCGGTTGGGGCCGCTGTACCCATGGATCTTGGCGGCCACAAAATAATGGTGCTGAGGACCGATGAGGACGTGGTCGCCTTCTCCAGACGTTGCACGGACTTAGGGTGCCTGGTGTCCTGGAACAAGGAGCGCGAAGAGTTTCTCTGCCCTTGCCACCAGGGTGTGTTTGACAAGACCGGTCGAAACATTGCGGGGCCTCCTCCACGCCCGTTGGACCGATTCGAGATCGTCAAGCGAGGAGAGCAGTTGTACGTCAATATCCAGAGTCAGGCGGGATAAAAGGAACGATGGAAACGGCGACAACACAAGTACAGGCTGGTTCGGCCGACAAGGGTCCAGAACGCAGTACCTGGGTGGACTACATCCAGAAAGACCTGCCGGAGCACCTTGAGTGGTGGCCGTACACGCTCGGTGCAATCCCGCTTATCTTGTTCGGTCTCTTGGTAGTGACCGGCCTTCTGTTGACGTTTTATTACGTTCCCTCGCCAGAAAAGGCGTATGAGAGCGTTGAGCAGATCACCCACGAGGTGTACCTCGGATGGTTTGTTCGGGGCGTGCACAAGCTCTCTGTGGACCTGATGATCCTGTTTGTGCTGTTCCATGTGATCCGGGTGTTCATTACGCGCGCCTACCAGCCATCTGGTGAGCTGAAATGGGTAACCGGGTCGTTCGTGCTGTTTGTCACCTACGCGATGGGTTTTACAGGGTACTCGCTGGTCTATGACAACGTCTCGTACTGGGGCATGACTGTGGTGACCAGTATGCTCGGAACCCTGCCCATTGTGGGGACGCCGCTCCTATATCTCCTGCGGGGCGGCGAGGAGGTCTCGGGGGGAACGCTGCTGCGGCTCTACGACCTGCACACGAAACTCCTTCCCGTGCTATTGGCCGGCCTTGCGGTTGGTCACGTTGTGGCGGTCCGGCTCCTTGGCTTTGCGGACGTGGAAGGAAGCCGCGGGTTCCATCCCTTCTACCCAGGGCACACCTTGAAGACGGGCGCGATTGCCATGGGACTGCTGGTCCTGATCGTGGATCTGGTCATGATCTTTCCGCCGACCCTGGGACCGCCCGCCACCCCGCAGGAGGTGGCCTCCGACGTGTCGCCTCCGTGGTATTTTTCGGCAGCGTACATGTGGATCACCTTGCTTCCGGGACCGGTGGCGCTCTGGAGCCTCCTGGGCGGGTCTGCGCTGTTTGTCGTGTACCCGTTCGCCGATCGGCTGCTCTCGCAGCGTGGGTGGCCGATGGGTATAGTCAATGCGGCGGTGGGGTCGTTGATCGTGATCGCCGTTGTAATCCTTACGATTCTGGATACACGGATGTAGAGGGGAAGATCAGTGGAAGATCCGGGCGAAGAGCAGGGCGTAGAGCAAAAAAGCGCGCCGAACGGCAAATTGAACTTCACGCGCTACCTGATTGGCGGGCTGTGCTTGGTGCTGTTTCTCGCGCTGACCGCGGTCGGGTACATCCAGGTGGAGGAACGGCGCGGGGGCGGGCTGCGACCGTTCATTTCCGGTGAGAACAAGAAATGCATCGACTGTCACATGGCGAAGGATGTGTCGGTCGGCGGGATCAATGATTGGAAATACAGCCGCCATGCGCCGAAGGGCATCGGGTGCATCGAATGCCACCGGGCCGAGAAAGACGATGTGGATGCGTACAACCATGAGGGCACGCTGATCTCCACGCTGGTCACTCCCAAAGACTGCATGCGATGCCATGATAAAGAGGCCAAGGAATTTGCCAAGTCCCATCATGCCAAGGGCGCTCAGTTTACCGGCTCCCTCGATAACTTCCTGGGCAACGTCGTGGAAGGACCGGAGGTCGTCACGGCTGGGTGCGCCGGGTGTCACGGAAGTATTGTCAAGGTGATGGAGAACGGGAAGCTCCATCCGGCTACCTGGCCGAATTCGGGAATTGGACGGGTGAATCCGGATGGATCGAAAGGGACCTGTGCCGCCTGTCACGCACGGCACAGCTTCTCCATCGCTCAGGCGCGGCAACCGGAGAATTGCGGCCGCTGCCACATGGGGCCGGACCATCCCCAGATCGAGGCCTATTACGAAAGCAAGCACGGGGTCATGTTCAGCGCAAACAAGGAAAAAATGAAGCTCGCCGAGCCGTCGGAGAAGTGGCATCCCGGGAAAGATTATCTCTACCCGACGTGCGCGACTTGCCATATGAGCGCGACCACCACGCAGGAGGTCACCCACGACGTGGGCGATCGCATCAGTTGGACCTTACGCCCAGTCATTTCGACGCGGCTCGAGAATTACGAGGTCCGGCGCAAAGCCATGAGACAGGTCTGTTCCTCGTGTCACAGCGAACAGATTGTGGACCGGTTCTTTACGCAGATGGACCAAGGGATCACCTTGTACAACGAAAAATTTGGCAAGCCGGCGAAAGCGGCGATGGACAAGCTGCTGGCCATGAAGAAGATCACGCCGACGCCGTACGATGAAAAGATCGAATGGGTGTTCTATGAGCTGTGGCACCATGAGGGCCGTCGAGCCCGGCACGGGCTCTCCAAGGTGGCGGCCGACTTTGTCCACTGGCAGGGCTTCTATGAGGTCGCCAAGAGTTTTTACACCAAGTTCCTGCCGCTGGTGCGCGAGCTGTCGCCTGAAGTGGCGAAAGAGCTGGTCGCGCAGGAGAGCCACAAGTGGGTGGAAAAGGGCATGACCAAGGAAGAGATCGCCCAAATGCTGGAGTTCTATGAGAAGGAGATGCAGGGGAAGCGAGGCGGGGAATGATGGG
Source organism: Nitrospirota bacterium (assembly GCA_016207025.1). Taxonomy (GTDB): domain Bacteria; phylum Nitrospirota; class Nitrospiria; order Nitrospirales; family Nitrospiraceae; genus JACQQM01. The sequence continues at coordinate 7,252 of JACQQM010000029.1, forward strand.
TGTGATCAGCGTGCGCTGGCGTGCTGGGGCGATCCAAACCGCGTGGCGAAGAACTCCTGCGTGCGTGCCATGTGGTGAGCGATCTCGGCGGCGAGGCGTGTCGCGCCTTCTTCCCAGCGTTCGGTGGTATACCCCAGCCGTCGGGCGAGGAAGATGAACGAGTCGGAGTCGGCCGGAGGGAGCACGAGGTCTTTGGCGTTCCCCCGGACGATGCGAAGGGCGTCGATCAGCTTCCTGAGAAACAGGTAGGCGTCCCGAAGCGCGTGCTCTTCATCCGGTTTCAGCACCACAGCCTGGCCCAGCGCCGCCAAAGCCTGAAGGGTGTTCGGCGTCCGAAGGCGCGCCTCTGTATGCCCGTGCATCAGTTGGAGGTACTGCACCGCGTATTCGACGTCAATCAACCCCCCCGGGCTGTACTTCACGTTCGTTCGGCCCGGTTCAACCAGTTCCTTAACCTGGCGGCGGCGCAGGTCCAAAGCAGCCGCGAGGTCCCACGGCTGGCCGCTGTAGACGAATGCGTCCCGGTGCGCCTCCACCCGGCGTCCCAGCGCCGCGTCCCCCCATACCTGCCGTAACTTGATCAGGGCTTGGCGTTCGAACGGGGCGCTGAGCCCTGACGGGCTGTAATACGTCCGCAGCTCATCCAGCGTGTTGGCCAGCAGGCCCTTGCCCCCGTGCGGGCGCAGCCGGACATCGAGGTGGAAGATGCCCTCCTGCTTCGCCTCGATCCACTGCAGGATTTCCTGGACCAGCCGCTCGAAGTACTCGCTGTTCTCCAACGAGCGACGGCCGGAAGCGCGCCCCGGCCCGCCATAGACGAACAGCACCTCGATATCCGACGCATAGCCAAGTTCCCGGCCGCCGAACTTGCCCATCCCGAAGACGGCAAAGGGGCAGGGCTTCCCGCTAACCAGCCGGGGAGCGCCGAAGGCGCGGGAGAGCATGGCCTGGCAGAGGCGGGCGGTCTGGCCGAGCACCACTTCCGCCAGCTCGGTCAGCGCGAGCGAAAAATCGGGAAGCGAGGTGGCAGGATCCAACAGATGTTTCATGTCAATGCGAAACATCTCCCGGTCTTTGTACTGGTTCAACGCGCGCCGCCGCTGCTCGTCGGTCCGTGCCCGGGCCAGGCGCTTCTGCAGATCCCGGGCGATCGTCGCTCGATCCCGTACAAGCGGCAGGCGTTGGTAGTCTTCCAGCATCGGGAGCAGATTCGCGTATTGTCGGCGCAGGAAGTCCTCCCACAGGAAATCGCTTGTGCCGAGGAGACGGGCCAGCATGGCCAGGGTTTTCTTCTGCTTGAGAAACCCCAGCGCCTTCCCATCACGAGCTCCTTCCAGAATGCGGTCGAGGAAGTGGTCAAAGGAGTCAATCGCCTTCGCGGGGTCCGGCGCCCAGGTGAGAAAATGCGTGAACTGTTTGATCAGGGCGGCGGTCAGCTTGAGCTCCTGTTGCTCGATCGCGTCCTCGATCTTGTGACCGTGGCGTCCGCGCACGTAAAACCGGTCGCGCAGCTCCGTTCCCACATGTTCGAATCGGGCCTTGCGGATGTAGAGGCCCCGCATGGCGAGCGCATTCGCGAAGGCATACAGGAACGCGGGCGTATCGGTCGAACGGATGTCCATGACGGTGTCGTTCGGAGAGGCGTCATTGTCGAACCGGATCTGGACCGGGCTCAACAGGCCGGTGAAGGCGCCACGGGATCGGCCAAGCGTTTCGACCAACCGACGATTCACCCGCTCGCGTGCGTCCTGCAGCCGGTTCTGGTCGAGGAGATCGATCATCTCGTCCAGCTCTTCCATAAACTGGCGCCGTTGGGGAGCGGCAAACGGCACACCCCGCATGGGCCGAACCCGGAAGACATCCACGATTTTCTTGCGGGCGAGACCGGCCTTTCCGCGCGGCCGTCTACGCGGGGGCAGGGAGAGTCCGCGACGCACCGAAGGGGAAGCCCCTGGAGCCGCGGAGGCCTCGGCAAAGGTGTAAATGGCTCCTTCTCGGATGTCGAGCCCGAAGGCGGACAGCAGGCCGCAGATCGTGGCGAACTCCGAGAAATAGTCGTAGGCTACGACGACGATGTCGAGCGAGCCGTCCTCCCGTTCGTTGACGGCAACTTGGCAGGGGTGATCTAGATCGAGGCGTCCGGCAAGGCGGATGTGGCGGGCGATGTCGCTCGTCCGGAACTGCTCGAAATAATCCGAGTCCATCCGTGACACGAAGTCGCGGATGACCTCCTCGTCCACGTCTGGACAGAGAGGCGTGAGAGTCTGAAGCAGATGTTCGGTCGTCACGGGATCGTTCGAAATGGTCCCTGCAGTATACCTGAACATGGGCTCGTTGTCTGTGCCTCGGTCCGTCGGTATAATGCCTGGCCATGATGCGTCTGTCGAGATTCCGCGCTCAGTCGGACAAAAGCCGCACCCGGCGCGGCGGCTTCCGGAACCATGATCCCTCCAAGCTGCTGCTGGCGTCCGGTCTGGCCGCTGAGGATGTGGTTGCGCTGTTAGATCCCTACGGTTTTCGGGATGTCAAGCGTGCCGACGCGAATATCCAGGCGATGGCCGGCGAGCCTCGCTCTCGAACGCTGCTGGCCAAGATCCTGGGAGAGCTCTTGGCGATGGTCGCTCGGACGGCCGATCCTGACCAGGCCTTGAACCACTGGGAACGCTTTCTCCAGAACGGCGTCAACCGCATCCAACTCTTTGACTACCTCGGCGGGTCCCCCCGCATGCTCCACCTGCTTTGCTCGATTTTCGGCAACAGCGATTCACTGGCGCAGACGCTCATCCGCGATCCGTTGCTGGTCTACTGGCTCGCCGAAGAGCAAGTGCTGACGAGACGTCCGTCGCGCCTGGCGCTGGAGCGCGCGCTGAACGACGCCCTGACGAATGTCGCCGCGGTCGAGCTCAAGCTCGAGGCGCTTCGCCGGTTTAAGCGCCGCGAGATGCTTCGCATCGGCGTCCGGGATCTGCTCCGATTGGCCGGTGTGCCGGAGACCACCGCTGCACTCTCGGATCTCGCATCGGTCTTGATTCAGGCCGCGTACCGGATCGTCGCGGACGACCTTCGTCGAAGGTACGGAACTCCCATGCACCGGGACGGGACAGGCCGACTAGTCGAGACCGGCTTTGCGGTGGTGGCGATGGGAAAGCTCGGCGGCGGCGAGTTGAACTTCAGTTCCGATGTCGATCTGATCTACGTCTATGCCTCCGACGACGGCGTGACACGGCCGTCCGCGCAGCAAGGTGCGCTAGCGACCCAGCCGGTCCCACGGTCGATTCCCAACGAGGAGTATTTCGAGTATCTCGCACGGGATCTCACCCGCGCGCTCACCGACGTGACGCAGGAGGGCTACGTATTTCGGGTGGATCTGCGGCTTCGCGCCGAGGGGTCGGTGGGCCGGCTCGCAAGGCCTCTGGCCGGCTACGAGCAATACTACCGGACCCGCGGCCAGAACTGGGAGCGACTGGCGTTGCTGAAGGCATGGCCGGTCGCCGGGTCGCCATCCGTCGGGCGTGCCTTTGTGCGCATGGTGAGGCCGTTCGTCTTCGGGTGGCCGGACGGCCGTGTGGAGACCCACGTGGCGTCCGATGTCCTCCGGCAGGTGAAGGCGATCAAGGAGATGATCGACGACAAGATGGCCAGCCGGGGGCACGAGCGTCGGAACGTCAAGTTGGGGACGGGAGGCATTCGGGAGATCGAGTTTTTGGTGCAGGCGATTCAGGTGCTGTGCGGCGGTCGGCTGGCGGATCTGTGCGATCGGAGCACGATGGGCGCGCTGTCACGGTTCAAGCGGCATGGGCTGCTCTCGGCCAGCACGCACGCCGCTCTGGCCCAGGCGTACCTGTTCCTGCGCGATGTGGAACACAAACTGCAAATGGTGCACGACCTGCAGACCCACGCCTTGCCCGAGGCGCCGGATGAGCTCACGCGGTGCGCGATCCGATTGGGCTATTCGCCCCGGGATCGCCGCGCCGCTATGGCACGGTTCATGAAGGATTACCGCCGCCGCACCGACCGCGTCCACCGGATTTTCAGGGGCCTCTTTTACGAGCCGGAACGGTCCGCGCTGCTGAGAGCCGCGCTGGAGAGCATGAAAGGGGAGGGCAGGGTGCGAAGCGTGGGGCGCCGAAGAAATAAAAAGCCGAGCGGCGGGTCGCGCCGCTCGGCTTTGTAAGATCCGTCAGAAGACGGGGCTCAGTACATGTCGTGCATGTGGCCGCCGCCCGGCATGGCTGGTTCCTTCTTCTCTTCCGGCAGATCGGTGATCATGACCTCGGTCGTCAGCATCAAACCCGCCACGCTGCCCGCGTTCTGCAGGGCGCACCGCGTGACCTTGGTCGGATCGATGATCCCGGCCTCCAGCATGTCCACGTACTGCTCGGTCTGGGCATCGAGGCCGACATTGGTCTTCTCTTGCCGAACCCGATTGACCACGACTGATCCCTCGACGCCTGCGTTTTCGGCGATCTGGCGAATCGGCTCCTCCAAGGCGCGCCGTACGATGTTCACGCCGACCTGTTGCTCGGCCGGCACTTTCAGCGAGTCCAACGCCGGGATGCAGCGCAGGAAGGCGACGCCGCCCCCCGGCACGATGCCTTCCTCAACGGCCGCTTTCGTGGCGTGCAGCGCGTCTTCCACGCGGGCCTTCTTTTCCTTCATCTCGGTCTCGGTCGCGGCGCCGACATTGATGACCGCCACCCCGCCGACAATCTTGGCCAGACGCTCCTGGAGCTTCTCCCGGTCGTAATCGGAGGTGGTCTCCTCGATCTGGGCCTTGATCTGCTTGACGCGGCCCTCGATCTTCTTCGGATCGCCGTAGCCCTCCACGATCGTGGTGTTGTCCTTGTCGATCGTCACCCGCTTCGCCCGCCCCAGGTCCGTGAGCTTCACGTTCTCGAGCTTGAGGCCCAGCTCCTCCGAGATGACCTGCCCGCCGGTCAGGATCGCGATGTCCTCAAGCATGGCCTTCCGGCGATCGCCGAACCCCGGCGCCTTGACGGCCGCGACGTTGAGGGTGCCCCGGAGCTTGTTCACGACCAATGTGGCCAGCGCCTCGCCTTCCACTTCCTCGGCGATGATGATGAGCGGTTTGCCCATCTTGGCCACCTGCTCCAGGAGGGGCAGCAGGTCCTTCATGCCGCTGATCTTCTTTTCGTGGATAAGCAGGAACGGTTCTTCGAGGCTGGCTTCCATTCGCTCGGCGTTGGTGACGAAGTACGGGGAGATGTATCCGCGGTCGAACTGCATGCCCTCCACCACGTCCAGCGAAGTGGACATGGACTTGGCTTCCTCGACCGTGATGACGCCGTCCTTGCCGACCTTCTCCATCGCCTCGGCGATGAGCTCGCCGATCGTCGAATCGTTGTTGGCGGAAATCGTGCCGATCTGGGAAATCTCTTTCTTTGCCTGGCAGGGCTTGCTGAGCTTCTTGAGCTCCTGAACCACTACTTCGACCGCGCGATCAATGCCGCGCTTGATCTCCATCGGGTTGCCGCCGGCCGTGATGTTCTTCGCGCCCTCGCGGTAGATCGCCTGGGCGAGCACGGTGGCGGTGGTGGTCCCGTCGCCAGCCACATCGCTGGTCTTGCTCGCGACTTCGCGGACCAGTTGCGCGCCCATGTTCTCGTACGGGTTCTTCAGCTCCACTTCCTTCGCGACGGTCACGCCGTCCTTCGTGATGGTGGGCGCCCCGAACTTCTTGTCGAGGATCGCGTTGCGACCCTTCGGCCCGAGCGTGGCTTTCACCGCGTTGGCGAGCTGGTTGACGCCATTCAGGATCGCGGCTCGCGCTGCATCGCTGTACAACAACTGCTTAGGCATTGTCTTCCTCCCTTTCGTCGTTTCGTCGTCGTGTCACAGTGTGGTGCGAGTCTGTCGATTCCGGGGTCGTTTATTTCGTGAAGACCCCGAGCACGTCTTCTTCCTTGAGGATCAGGCAATCCTCATCGTCGATTTTGAGCTTGCTGCCCGAGTACTTGTCGAACAGGACCTGATCGCCGACCTTGAGATGCTTGACGTCCTTGCCGACCGCCTGAACGGTGCCGCGCTGGGGTTTTTCCTTGGCGGAGTCCGGCACATAGATGCCGCCGGCGGTCCGCTCCATTTCCTCCGTGTAGGTGATGAATACCCGATCCCCCAGAGGCTGAAACCCTTTCGCAGCGCTGGTCTCTTTCTTCTCCTTGGTCTCCGTCGCCATGCTTAATCCCTCCTTACTGAAGAAATGATGTGAGTTCTGTTGCCGGTCAGTAGGCCCATAGTTCTGCGAGCTGTTTCGGAACGTCCTAAGTATTTGGGCACATAGGGTTTGCCGGTTGACCCCAGGAAGCAAGCGGGAAGATAGCCTTTCCAAAGAGCAAGTCAAGAGTGGACCAAAGATTTTCTTGCTCTGGCGGTTTGTTAGGGAAAGTAGTCGTAAGCTATTGATTATGCGTGTGGTTTTATGGTCGTGGTGCTTAAGAACGCAGGCGGTCGAAATCCTTGACTTCCGCCTTCAGGTACTCGCGCAAGCGTTTGATGATCTTGGCCTCCAACTGGCGGGTGCGTTCCTTGGTAATCCCATACTTGTGTCCGAGGTCATCCAGCGTCAGCGGGCTGTCGGAGAGGATCCGGTTCCGGAGGATGTCCTCTTCGCGCTCACCCAGGGTTTTGATGAACTCGGCCAGCTTCTTTTGAAAGAGGAGCCGGAGTTCGGAGTCGGCGAGCTGTTCATCCACGGGAGTGTCCTGAGCCGGCAGCAAGTCCAGGAGCGTACCGTCCGTATCCTGGTTGAGCGGTTGGTCGAGCGAAAGTTCCCAGCCACCCAGGCGCTGGTCCATCTCGATCACGTCGCGCTCGCGCACGTGCAGCCGATCCGCCAGTAGTTTGGTGTCGGGCGAAAAGCCCTCGCGTTCGAGCTTCGCTTTCTCCTTCCGGAGGTTGTAGAACAGTTTGCGCTGATCCTGCGTCGTGCCCACCTTGACCAGCCGAAAGGTGTTGAGCAGATAGCGCAGGATGTAGGCGCGCGCCCACCACGCGGCGTACGCGTGGAACCGGACATTCTTCGTCGGATCGAATTTCTTGATCGCCCGCATCAGCCCGACGTTGCCTTCCTGGATCAGGTCCATCTGATCGGCGCCGGTATGGTGGTATTCGGCGGCGATCGCCACCGACACCCGGAGGTTCGCCAGGATCAGTTTCACGGCCGCCTCGCGGCTACCTTGCACCTGATATTCGTAAAAGAGCCGAAGCTCCTCCTCTTTCGAGAGGAACGGGTAACGACGCACCTCGGCCAGATACCGCTGCAGGGTCGTGACCGGGACGACCGCCGTGGCGCTCTCTGCGCCGCCCTGATCCAGGACCTCCGGCGAGGCCGACTGGTCTGGCAGCGCCTCCGCAGTCTCCGGCTCAAGGGGCAGATCCTCGCGGTCGCCCGCCTCCACGGAATGCTGGGCGGAATCTTGTTTCGGCTTGGTCATGCAAGGCCTTGGCTGATGAACTGTCTCTGATCTGATAGCAATGATGCAGATGATTAATGGGTGATTATAAACGGAATCGGCGGCAAGAACAAAGCATCTGCGCAGCCTTGCGGTGTCCTATCGCGTACACTATAGTAGCGCGCTGCGCGGCGATCATCGCGTGACGTGAGAAAAATGGGGAGGGGGAGGGAGCGTTGAGGTTCATGCGAACGGCTCTCGGGGCGTTGCGGAGCGGGCACTGGCCCTCACTGGTCGGGGCCTGGTTGCACTTCGAAGTCAGCTTCATGGTCTGGCTGTTGATCGGTGCGCTGGGTGTCTCCATTGCCGAAGAGTTCGGGCTGACGGCGACGCAAAAAGGATTGTTGGTGGCGTTGCCGCTGCTGGGCGGGGCGCTCCTCCGCGTCGTGGTCGGGCCATGCAGCGATCGATTCGGAGCGAAACCGACGGGCCTGGCGTTGCTGCTCTGCGAGTTCCTCGCCGTCCTCTGGGGCTGGCTTGGCGCAACCAGCTATCTGCAAGTGCTCGGTGTCGGCCTGTTCCTGGGTGTCGCGGGTGCGAGCTTCGCGGTGGCGCTGCCCTTAGCCAGCCGCGCGTATCCTCCGGCCCACCAGGGCTTGGCCATGGGAGTGGCGGCGTCGGCCAACAGCGGCACGGTGCTGGCCGCCTTTTTTGCACCGCGGTTAGGGCAGCTTGTGGGATGGCATGGAGTCTTCGGGTTGATGATCGTGCCGGTTCTCCTGACTACCGTGCTGTTTGCCGCGCTGGTCCGTGGCGATACCGGGATCTTCCGGCAGGAAAGCCGGCCGCAGTGGTGGGGCACGATGGTGGATATGCTCCGATTGCCGTCCGCCTATTGGCTGTGCTGTGTGTACGCAGTGACCTTCGGCGGGTTTGTCGGGTTCTGCAGTTTTCTGCCGATCTTCTTCCATGATCAGTACGGGCTGGACCTCGTGGCGGCAGGGACCATGACCGCCGCGTGCGGGCTGGCCGGCAGTCTGACCAGACCGTTCGGAGGCTACACGGCCGACAGACTCGGCGGCTTGAAGGTGCTGGGAGGCGTGTTTCTGGGGATCGCCGCGTTGACCGGAGCGATCGGTCAACTGCCACACCTGACCCAGGCGGCCACGCTCATGGTCATAGCGGTTGCCACGATGGGATTCGGGAATGGCGTCGTGTTCCAGGTGGTTTCCGATCGATTTCAGAAGCAAATTGGCACGGCGTCGGGGTTGATCGGGGCGGCCGGCGGCTTCGGGGGGTTCCTGCTCCCATCCTGGCTCGGCTTGCTCAAGGATGTGACGGGAACGTATGGGAGCGGGTTTCTGCTGTTCGCTCTTGTGTGCGTGGCGGCCTGGCTGAGTGTGGCGCTGGCCATACGACGGAGCCGCCGAATGGACAATCGGCTCAACGACGTGGGCCATTTTCCTCATTGACAGCAGGCTGAAAATGTTTTATGTTTTCAATACTTACAATGCGTCTTGGAGTGTCTGGCGTGTCTATGCAGGAAGCAAAGGGCATGGCTTCGGCATTTGATTCCATCGAAGAGGCCATCAAGGAAATCAAGCGGGGCAATTTTGTCATCCTCGTGGATGACGAGGATCGCGAGAATGAGGGCGACCTTGTCATGGCGGCCGAGAAGGTGACGCCCCACGCGATCAATTTTATGGCGAAGCACGCGCGAGGGCTGATCTGCCTGGCCCTCACGCCCGAGCGCGTGGAAGAACTCCAGTTGCCGCCGCAGGCGGCAGAAAACACGGCTGCGTTTGGGACCGCGTTCACGGTCTCCATCGACGCGCGGCGGGACATTACCACCGGCATCTCAGCGGCCGATCGGGCGACCACGATCCGCACCGCCATCGACCCGAAAACCAAACCGGCCGATCTGGCGCGCCCTGGCCATATTTTCCCGCTCAAGGCGCAGAAAGGCGGGGTGCTCAAGCGCGCCGGACAGACTGAAGGCTCGGTGGATCTGGCCAAGTTGGCGGCACTCTACCCGGCCGGCGTCCTGTGCGAGATCATGAACGAGGACGGGACGATGGCCCGGGTGCCTGAGTTGACGGCGTTTGCCAAGCGGCACCATTTGAAGTTGGTCACCATCAAGGCGCTGATCGAATACCGGATGCGCCGGGAAACCTTCGTCAAGCGGGTGGCCAGCGCGAAGCTGCCGACCGTGTTCGGCGAGTTCGAGGCGGTGGTCTTCGAAAACGAAGTGGATAACGGCACCCATATCGCCCTGGTCAAAGGGCGGGTGGATGATGCCTTGCCGACCCTGGTCAGGGTCCACTCCGGCTGCCTTACGGCGGATGTGTTCGGGTCACTGCGGTGCGACTGTCGCGACCAGCTTCACCGCGCGATGGAGATCATTCAGAAAGAAGGCAAGGGCGTACTCCTGTACCTCAACCAGGAAGGGCGCGGGATCGGCCTCCTGAACAAGATCAGGGCCTACAAGCTGCAGGATGAAGGCGTGGACACCGTGGAGGCCAATCTTCAGCTGGGATTCAAACCTGACCTGCGCGACTACGGCATCGGCGCCCAGATCCTGGTGAACCTCGGCCTTCGAAACATCCGGCTCATCACCAACAATCCGAGAAAGATCGTCGGCATTGAGGGCTACGGCCTCAAAGTGGTGGAGCGCGTGCCCATCGAGATTCCGCCGCGAGCGGCGAACGAGCGCTATTTGCGCGCGAAAAAGACCAAGCTTGGGCATATCCTCAATAAAGTGTAGTTCACTGCTGAAGTTCCCCTCCCGCAACAGACGTTGGGTTCCGTCAACCTTCGATGATGCACGGTGTCGAGAGAGTGAGTGTGCGGCATGAAGACCGTTGAAGGAACCCTCGAAGCCAGCGCCCTCCGGTTCGGCATCGTCGTGAGCAAGTACAACGAGTTCGTCACCAGCCGGCTGCTGGCCGGGGCGCTGGAGGTGTTGACCAAGGCCGGGGCGAGCGAGGACGCGATCGAAGTCGTCCGGGTGCCGGGCGCCTTTGAGATCCCGCTGGTGGCCCGCCGCCTGGCCCGATCCGGCCGCCTCGATGCGGTCATCTGCCTGGGCGCCGTCATCCGCGGCGAGACGCCGCATTTTGAATACATCAGCGCGGAAGCCAGCCGGGGAATCGCTCGGGCCGGGTGGGAATCGGACTGTCCTGTGATCTTCGGCGTGCTGACCACCGAGACCGTGGAGCAGGCCCTGGAGCGGGCCGGCGCGCCAGAGCGCAACCGCGGGGCCGAGGCGGCCCGGACCGCCATCGAAATGGCCACCTTGATGAGGACCTTGAGGGCAGCGGGACCCGCGCTCGCGAAGAAGGGCGCGGCACGGCCACAGATGCGCAAGATGAGCAAGGTGAGAATGTTGCGGAAAAAGGCCGGCACCAAGCGGAAGCGTTAAAGAAATATGGGCACTCGACGACAATCCCGCGAGCGCGCGCTGCAGGTGCTCTTCCAGTGGGATATCCACGGGAAGGCCGGGGAGTGGCTGGAGGATTTCTGGACCCAGCATCCTGCCTCGCCCGAGGTGAGATCGTTCGCGGAGCGGATTATAGACGGTGTGATGGCGCACCGCGACGAGCTGGATGCCCTGATCGGCAAGTATGCCATCAACTGGAAGGTCAGCCGGATGCCGGTCGTGGACCGGAACATTCTGCGCGCGGCGGTCTGCGAGCTGCTCTTCCTGCCCGACGTGCCGGCGAAGGTGACGGTGAACGAGGCGATCGAGCTGGCCAAGCGATTCGCGGACGACGAGGCAAAGAGCTTCGTGAACGGGATCCTGGACAAAATTCTGAAAGAAGACCCGCGGCTGCACGACAAACGTGCAGAGATGACCGTCGAAACGGCGGGCGTGAAACGTGAAGCGTGAAGCGTGAGA
>JACQQM010000027.1 GCA_016207025.1 Nitrospirota bacterium
CCATCTGTCGCTGCACCTCAGCGGAAGCAAGGTACTGTATCAGGGCCTGGGCCTCCCGCGGATGTGAGGCCTGGCGGGGGATGGCAAGCATCCAGCCGCCCAATGTCGCTGTGCTGTCATGCTCCGGAAAGGACGGCAGCGGAGCCAGACCGACCTTCCCCCGCACCCGGGAGCCCTCCTGCTGGAAGAGGGACCAGGCATAAGGCCAATTGCGCATGAAGACGGCCCGGCCGGCGGCAAACAGATGCCGCGTGGCTTCTTCGTCGGCCGTCGCCACAAGCAACGGCGTGATCCCTTCCGGCTCGATGAGCTGCCGCATGAACCGCAGCGCCTCCTCTGCGCGACCGTCGACACCCCCTGTCAGATCCGCGCCGTTCCCCCTCACAAATTCCAGCGCTACGCAGACCAAGCCCTCGTACTGCTTCCCCTGCCAGATGAAGCCTGTCATATCCAGGTTGCGCTCGCTGCCAAGGATAGCCCGAGCGATCCGAACCAGTTCCGGCCAGGTCCTCGGCGGCGGGTAACCATACCGGTCCAGGAGGTCGCGACGGTAGTAGAGCACGCCGGCGTCGAGATACCAGGGGACCCCATAGAGTCGCCCCTCGAAGATTGCTGCCTGGAGCGCCGCCGGGAAATGATCGGCTCGATCCGCCGGGGTCAGGAGATGGTCCAGCGGCTGAACCCACCCGGCCCGCGCAAGCTCCTGGATCCAGATGATGTCCGCAGCAAGCAGGTCGAACGGGACGCTCCGGCCCTCCAGGTTCATGACATAGAACTGATGCTGCTGATCGGTGGAGGCCGGCAGGAGCTCCTCCCGAACCTGGATGCCGGGATGCTGGGCTTCAAATTCCCGGAGCAGAGCGGAAAAGGCCTGCGGGTGCCCCGACAGCTTGCCGTGCTTGAAGACCACGGCGACCGGCCCGGAGGGAGAGTCCAGGTCTCGCCCGCAGGAGCACACGAGGACCATCACGCACAGGAGCAGACCGATGCGGAACCAGCAGCTCATCGGTTCACTGAATTCATGAGCCAATTCACAGGTGCCTGAGATCGTCCGGGGGGCGGTCTCGTGGTTTGTCTGACAGTCTCCGTTCGAGGAACTCCTTGGCCAGATCCTTGGCGCCCAGCCCGAAGGCGATCGCCGCGGCCAGCACCACCCCGCCCAGCGTGATCCCGAATCCGACCGCCACGATGTTCTGCGCGATCCCGAGCTGCTCCAGCGCCATGGCCACCGCAACCAGTTGGACGCCCCAGCGCGAGCAGGCCGCGATTAGGCGCGCCGGCGGGAGCCCGGCATTGACCGCGGCGATGAGGACTGCTTGCGACATGAAATTCGACAGGAGGTGCCCGGCTACCAGAATCAGGGCGGCCAGGAACAGGTGGGGAATATAGGCCAGGAACGACTGCGCGAACTGATTGAGCGGGCGGAGATTGAGCGCGCCGAGCCCGGCCAGGACCGCGAAGATCACCACCAGCCAATAGCTTGTCCGACCGACGATTCTGGAGGGGTCGGACTTCACCCCGCCCCGGGCAAGCGCCGCGTTGACGCCGAGGCGGTTGCAGAGCTCATCGAGCCGGAGGACGCGCAGCACGCGCTCGATCACGCGGCCCACGGCCCAGGCCATCACGAGCCCTACCGACAGGATGATCACCATCGCGAGGACGTTCGGCAACAGCGCCAGCACCTGTTTGCCGAGGGCCGCCAGTGGCCCCAAGAGTGCGGTCTCCCAGAATTCCTTCATCGTGTGACCTCCTTGGCCTCTGCCTGCCAGCCGGGGGCCGCAACCCGGCGTTCATCGGACAGCACGGCACCCCAGCGATCAACCAGATAGCGCTTGCGCATCTCGAAGGCCTGGCAGAGAGCTTCGACGCGGGTCTCGGCCTCCGCCGACGTGAGGCCTTGAGTCTCCAGTACGAACGTCGCAGTGCGCCCCAGGTACAACGGTGTCAGAGCTTTGAGCAGATGCTCCCTCGGCATGACCCGATGGTGATAGGAGGCCGCCGCGTCATACACCACGCGCGCCCACTGGTCCTCCCCGATGCGGAAGGCCTGCGGAGGGCAGTCTCTTAAGAGCAGAAGCCCCTCCATCGTCTCGGGCGCCAACATCCGCCGCCAGATCGACTCCAGATCCTTGAGGCCTTGCCGGAAGTTCGCGATCATCCGGTCCACGTTGACATTGATGGGCTCAGCGCCGACTTCGTACTGGAACCCATACAGCTTGACCGGATTCGATCCTTCCAGGGCCTGCCAAAAGAGCTCGTGCTCTTCCATCAAGGCAAACATGGCCCCGATGACCTGAACCAGCATCGCGGACAGATCGGCTGCCGGGTCCTTGGGGTTATGGATCTTTGCGCCCAGGAAGCTCTGGCACACCCGTGCGCCGCTGGCCACCGCTTCCGTCGTCATCCAGATATCGATCCCGAATCGCGCGACGTCCGATTCCCAGACGTGCTTGTCCAGATAGTGGGCGGTCAGCCGGCCTGAGAAGCCGAAGTCCCCGCCGATGGGCTGGCGGATGCGATGGCCGTACAACGCTCGGGTGAGCGGGTACACGATGCTGTTCGTGATGGTGCCGTCGTACTTGTGGCGCAAATAGTAGGGCGCTACGTAGTCGTACCCTTCCTCCAGCACCGGCCGGATCAGCAACTCGACCCATTCGGGCGTGATGCTGCGCAGATCCGAGTCCACCACCGCACAGGCCTTGGCGTTCAGGCGCCGAGCGATTTCGAAAATCGTGCGGAACGCGCTGCCCTTGCCGGGGATCCCGTGGTAGGGCGTAATGATCTTCTGCAGCGGGCTCTGATGGTCGCTGATCAGCATAGCGCCGAAATCCACGACGGCGCGCGCGACCACCTCCGGCGTGCCATCGGTCGAGCCGCCGTCGGAATTGACCAGGACCACCCGTCTCCGCGGGAAATACTTGGCCAGACCCGCACTGACGGCCCGGACCACGTGCCCGATCGTGTCGGCGTTGTTATAGCTGGGAATGCCGACCAGAATCTCGGTTTCGCCGATCTCGCGAACCTTAGCCTCGGTCTCGGCCGTGAGAGGAATCGCGTCGACAGTCATGCCAAAGCCGGCCCGCGCTCAGTTGCGGGATCCCACTCGTGGTCCTGTTCGACGGCGTCGAGCAGCCGATCGAACACATCGGGCACCGCGGCCACGACTCGGCTCCAGTTCGAGACCATCGGCACGCCGAGTGGGTCCTCCAAGAAGCCGTCCGTGGCCAACTTGATCCCCTTGAGGAACGCCTCGACGGCGGTTCGCTCTTCATGACGGTCGAACTTGAGGCTGTTGATGGCCGCATCGTCCTCATATCGGCGAATCGCCTCCTGGGCTGCCTGAAGATAGGTCGCCCGAAGCGTCTTGAGCCGCTCCTCCGACAACACGATTCCCTCGCTGGCGAGGCTCCGGAACAGCGACTTACTGATGTCCACGCACATCTTGAGCAAGCCACCTTCAGGATTGTCTGCCGACAGGGCCTGGTGTTTGTGCTCGTAAGTATCAGCGAGGTCGGCCTGACAGATTCGCCGCAGCGCGCAGTTGCGGTACACCTCCGCCAGCACGCCGATTTCCAGGCCCCAGTCGCCAGGTATCCGGTTGATCCGCGCCAGCTCTCGCACCATGGCAAACTCACCGGCCAGGGGATACCGAAAACTGTCCAGGAACGTGAGCAGGGGTTGTGGCCCGACCAGTTGCTGCAGGCTGCGGATCAGCGGCGTGATGAACAGGCGGGTGACGCGGCCATGCAGGCGATCCGTCACCCGGCTGTAATAGCCCTTGCAGAACTCGTAGCCAAGATTTGGGCTCGCCACAGGGTAACAGAGCCTGGCCAGATATTCGCGGTTGTAACTCAGAATGTCGCAGTCATGCAGCGCAATGACCTTGCTCTGGCGCCGGGCCAGCACGTAACCAAACGCGATCCAGCACGACTGCCCCTTACCGGGCAGCCCGATGTCGATCTCCTGACTGGTAAGGATTTTGAGGATCTCCTGGATGCGAGGCCCATCCACCCACACCAGTCGGACGTCCTGGGGCAGGATTTTGAAATACTCCTTCGCGCGACGGAACTCCAGCGCCGAGGCCTGCCCCAGCGCAACCACGATCTCATTCAGATACCGAACATCCTTCAACGTATTGACAATGCCCTTGAGGGCCGGACGTTCCAGCTCCGCGTAGAGCGACGGCAGCACCAACGCAATCGGGTTAACCGCCGCGTGCCGTTGCAGTTCAGCCTCGAGCTGATCCAGGTTCGGCCGCCCGAGGCGGTGTAAGACGGCCACAACGCCATTCTGATAAAAATCAGACATCGCGCCCTCCTCAAAACCTACTGGGAGCGATCAGCGAGGAATACTCTGAGGGTGAGATGTATAATCTTACTCTAATTTTGGTTGCCTTCTCCACTGCGTTTTCTCGCGAAGTTTCTAATCATTTCCGCCGCCACGTCCCGCCCTCCTAACCCAAAGGCGATTGCGAATCCCAATCCGACCGCAGCCAGAATGATTTGAATGGAAGAAGTGAGAATCGTGGTATCAATCCCAATTTGCTCGAGTGCAATAATCGCCGCAAACACGATCACCACAAACTGGACCACCTTGGACAAGGCCATGGCGCCCTGGATCTTGTTAGCGGTGGAAGCGTTCAACACGATCTCGCCTAAAAAGTGGCTGAGCAGCAACCCTCCGGCCAACACGAGTACGGCCCCGATCAGCTTGGGAACGAACAAGACAAATTTTTGTAGCAGCTCGGACACGACGGTCAGTTGCACCACATCTGCGGCGGAAACCAAGAACACCAGGACAATCAACCAATAGACCAAAAACCCGAGGATAAAGGCCGGCGAGCGGCCGAACCCCAAACGAGCGAACAGCTCATTCAGTTTGATTTTCTCCGTGTACTCATCCAGATGTAGGAACTTGAGAAACCTTTCGATACCGGCTCGAACACCTCGCGCCACAACCATACCCACCAGCAGCAGAAGCAACGCCGTCAGTACAGCAGGCAGCTTGGTCAAGATTGTAGCCAGGAGCTGTTGGAACGGACCCAGAATCAAGTTCAGCCATTCTTGCGGCATCACGCACCTCCAGGAATGATGGGTTCCTGATTCACGGTCAGCTTGATTTTGTCGCCGGCGTTCACGTCTTGAAGCTTCGAAGATTTCTTAAATTGAACTCCCTCGCGCCTGCGTCAGCGCGCAAATTAGTCCGCCTGGGCAGGGCTGCCAACACCGTGTACAGGATAGGCGGTGCGTCGGATCGGTCACGCCCCCGTGTTCGAAACGAACCCTCGGGCAGATGTCTATCCTGGTCATAAGAATCTCTTTCAGCAGGTTATTGGCTTGAGATGGTCAACGATTCTTTCCCGTATCCAAGAAGGAAAGTATCCCCGGTGACCGGAAGGCTTGGGTGACCGAGGGCCCCGCGTCGTAAAGACCGTTGGGTCGGTGCTCGGCATAAGCAGACTCTGTCCGCAGATGATCCCCCTTGGTAAAAGGAAAGAAGCGATTTATTGACCCGGTGTCGTATTCAGGCTGGTCGCGATGGCCTTCACGATTTTTGTTTTCTTCAGAGATTCAAAGAAGCCATCCTGTGTCTGCGGCTGTGGGAGGTTCACCTCCACGTTATACCATCCGGCGCTGGTAGGCCCTCTCCGCCCATGGATTTCGTGGATCAAGTGCTCAATGCTCTCTTCAGACGTGCCGTCTTGGAATGACACCCAGAATGTGAAGGGATTCTCACGCCGGACCTCGGCCATCTGGGGAGGCTGGATGGGGGGAGGCAGGGTTGCCTCCGAGCCCCCGCCAGCAGTCGGCTTGTCCGGCGGCTGTGGCAAGAGAACTTTGGCCAAGGCCACGGCCTGTTCTTTCAAACCGTGTTCCAGCTCACGATTGCGGACCTCAAGCAGCGCGACATCTCTACTCAGCGCCTCCTTCGCGGCGGTCAGTCGTTGAAGCTGATCGCGCATCCGTTCACGTTCGACCACCGCACGATGCAGCCTGCCAATCTCCCTTTGCTGGGCCTTGAGAGTCTGCACCGCCGCCTCCTGCGTCTGGGTGAGCTTGAGTAGCCTCTGCTCCTGGCGGGCAAGAGCTTCTTCTAGAATCGTAGGCTTGATGACAGAGGGCTCAGAGTTTGGCGCGACCTGAGCGACTGTGCTCTCAGTGCCGAAACGATCAGTGAGCCGATCCACCACTAGCAAGACGACCGCACTTGCGAGGACGATCTGAGCCACAACAGCCAGCTTCGGCCACGCATGATTCAACAAAAGACTCGGGGCTGGGGTGAGGCTCACATGCTCAGGAAGAACCCGCGTTCCCCTGCGCCCAAAGCCTCGCACCATTGCCATCGCCATATTCTGGACCCGATCCCACAACAGCGCCGGCGCTCGATAGGTCACCCTGACAGATCCCCCGTCTGACCGATTCTGCACACTCACCTCAAGAGCTTCAGTTCCGAGGGAAAATCGTGCCACCTTCATGCCAACCTCCTGGGCGCTGAGGCTACCGACCAGAAGCCCGGCCGCAGTGCGGATCTCGACTTCCCGGACGGGTTGCTGTTGGCTGACTGAAAGCAACGTGGTGCTTGTGCCCTCGCAGTCCACCGTCCCAACGCACTCCTGGTTGACGAACACCTGAAGCGAGCCAGAACTCTCCCCTCGCCTTCGCTCGGGAAGGTCGCGGAGCGCGTCAAGCAGATGTTCTCGATAGGCGCTGAGTTGGCCGTCCTGCTCCATTGCCATCCTCTCGATACTTCATGATGAAGGACACGATCCTGCCCTTCGACAACGGGCGGAACTGCAGATCAATCCGGGGAGCGGGTATACCGGCGAGCCCGTCTTGCCGAAGATCGTAAGTGACAACGAGGCACTCCCGACACAGAGCCAGATGCCACACCCGATAGTCGTACCCATACCCTTCCTGGAACATGTGCGCCCATTGTTGACGGGTCAGGCATCGAAAATGATCGGGTTCGCTCTTGCGATAGTGGTCCTGGACTGCTCGGAGAAGGCGATCAGCCTCGGCGATGATCTGTTCGGAATGCCGACGCTTCTGATCCTCGATCTGCAACAGCTCCGAATCGGTCATCCCGCTTTCGATCATCGCCCGCTGCCAGCCGGCCCGACGCCACCGTTCAAAGTTTTTGTACACGCGCTGGCTTTCTGTCGGGCCGAGGTCCAGGATCCTCACCACCTGCCCCTGCCCAAATCCGTACAAGTGATAGAAGAGGGCCATCAAGGCATCGCGGCTCAGCACTGCCCGCGCCGTTACACCGTCCAGGAAACGGCCTAACGGGGTGAGCAGGTCTTTGTGATAGCAAAACGGCTCGGGTTGGCTGAGGTATCTTGCGATGAAACTGTCCAGCAAAAAGTATGGCCGACAAGGAACCTCGTTCCGCCCCCAGACCAGAAATCGTTCCAACAGCTCATATCCCCACCGGAGGGCAAGTTTCTCATGGCTGATGTCGTCCGCCCATTGTCCCGTCTCACGGAGAAACCGCCGCAAATGGTCAGTCGCACGATCGAGAAGATCCGGCAGCGTTTCAGCCACTAAACAATCAAACTCATCGACGCTTGTCGCGAGAATGCTGAGCTTGGTAGACAAGACCTGCCGTTCCGCCACTCCGCACCTCACCTAGATGAGCCAACTATGCCATAACCTAAAAGAAATAAGCCATCGAATTCGAGTGGACATTTTCCAGTCTGGAACCCTTCTTTTGTCCATTGGCCAACGCTTGCCGATTATGATACCGCTTGCTCAAGCATTTCAAGATCGAGATGCCAAACCATTCCATTTCAAACACTTTCAATTTCAAAGGAGGTCCTGACATGAAGAGGCTCATCGGATTGATAGCGCTGACAGTGATTCTGTGCTTTGGGCTGGCGCCCCTGACATATGCAGCGGATCAGCCGGCGGCTGGCTCTCAGACCGTGAAGGGAGACCTGCTGAAGATCGAAGGAGAGTTCTATGTGGTCAAAGATGCCGCCGGAAAGGAAGTGCGCCTGCATGTGGACAATTCCACCAAGCTGGAGGGCACCTTCAAGGCTGGCGACAAGATTGAGGCGCAGGCGACAGACAAGGGCCACGCCGTGTCTATTAAACCAGCGATGTAGACTCGGATTAGGGTCACCGATCCTCTGGTGCGGCTCCCCGATGAGGCGGGCCACCCCTTCAACAGAGATTCGTGCCTACCTGGGTCACGACTGATCGAATGATGAACCAGTCCGTCGGGGTTTTGGTGGTGACAGGCATAGTGGCTTTGGGGGCGGCAACGCTGGCCTCCGCAACTGATCCGACGCCGGACGCATCCAAGCCGGCCACGTCAATGCCTGCCGCACAGCTCGTGAAGGGAGAGCTACTGAAGATCGAGGGCGACTTCTATGTGGTCAAAGACCCTGCTGGCAAAGAAATACGCCTGCAGGTGAGCAAGGACACCTTGCTTGATGCCCGGCTCAAGGCCGGAGACAAGATTGACGCGCAGGTGTCGCCGGACGGTCGCGTCATAATGATACTCAAGGCCTTAGAGTAGTGACAAAAGCCTTGAGCCCTAACCCCAAAAAGGAGGAATCGCGATGATGACGAGACTCGTGCTAATAGTCGCAGCATTCACGTTTGTGATGGGCCTCACGCTCACCAGTCTGGCCGCGCGAGAGGTTGTCGAGGGGTCGGTTGAGAAGGTGGACGCCATGAAGGGAACA
>JACQQM010000031.1 GCA_016207025.1 Nitrospirota bacterium
ACGCACGCAGCAGCGCCGGATGACAGGCTCGCCACTGCGGTCGAGCGCGCCAGGCGTGCGACCGTCGGCATCCTGGCGCAGACCCCGGAGGCGCAGACCTCGGTTGATCCGTCCCGCATCGAGATTCGGGGGACCGGCGTCCATCTCCGCGACGGCTACATTGTGACCGCGCGCCATGTCGCGGAGCGGGAGGAACAAGGCCGGGCAGTCATTTCCGAACAGATCCTGATCCTGACGGCGGACCTGCATGAACTGCCCGCGCGGTTGACGGGCGTCAACACCTTTCTGGATCTCGCGGTGTATCGCGTTGATGGAGACAGCCGGGCCGGCCTGGCGTCCGCCACGCCCTTTGCCGAGAAGGAGCCCGACCCGGGCGAGGAAGTCTTCACCGTTGGCTATCCGCTGGGGTGGGGCCCGGCGGTCGCGTACGGACGGATCGGGAACCCCAAGACCTTTCTGCCGACGGTGGAGACCCGACTGCTGCAGGCGGACGTGTCCGTCTGCAGCGGCAATTCCGGCGGCGGGCTCTTCAACGCCAGGGGCGAGATGGTGGGCGTGGTGCATGCCGTCATCCAGACCGAGCAGATCCAGGGCGAGCGCCGCTGCAGCCGGTTCGCGTTCGCAGTACCCGGCGTGCTCGCCCAGCGCATCGTGACGGCGCTGATCCAGGGGACTCAGGTGAGCTTCTCCCGGCTCGGGATTCGCATCGCCAATGTGAAAGTTGGCACCCGGTGGCGGGCATCCGTCGCCGACGCCTCCGGACCGGCGCTCGCCGGCGGAGTCCAGAAGGGCGATCTCCTGCTGGCGATCGACGACACGGAGATCAGGGATGCGGCCCAGTTGAAGAACTACTTGATCGAGCGCACGGTCCCGGGTCAGCAGGTCACCCTCCGCGTGCTCCGTGGCGACCGCGAAGTGCAGCTCCCGGTCACGCTGGGCAGGTCCTGATGACCGAGGCCCGTTGGCACGCGCTGGAGGAGCTGGCCGTGCAGACCGCCGTCTATGTCGAACGGGCGCCGGGTCGGGCTGAGAAGCGGCTGGTGCTGTTCAAGGCGTTCGTCGAAGCCCACCAGCTCAACGCCGCCGTCACCGATGATCCGGACCTGATCCTTTTGGACACGCTGCTGCAACAGCCCGATCTGCTGATTCAGCACCTCCAGGAGCTCTGGATGAAAGGACTGCGTTAGGGACGCCCGGCTCGCTTCTTGTGCTCCTTCAGCCAGCAGCGATCCCTCACGACAAGAGGTCGGCTTGCTTGGCACGGCGGACGGCTGCTTGGTCAGAGCCCGTGCTGTTCCCTGCCGATCCGGCCGTCATAGGCCCTTGAGGATTTGAAGAGCTCGAAGCGTCCGTCAGCCGCATAGACGGCGACCCGGGTTCGGAGTGCGCTCATCTCTTGCGCCGTCATGGGCACGAATCGGCGGACGATGTCGAGGTTCTGCTGCAGCACCTCGCGCGAGTCGATCCCGCTCACGATGGTGGCGACCGGGAGGCTTAAGACATAGCGCAAGGCCTCCTCGACCGTGATCACCCGCTGCTTGACCGGATCGCCGTTCCCGCTCAGGGTCTTCATGGCGAGCGGGGCGATCCCACGACGAGTGAGCTCCGGCAACACATCCCGTTCGAAGCTGCGGAAGGTGCCGTCGAACACGTTGAGGGGGAGCTGGCAGGCATCGAACGGAAAGTCATGTTGCAGCATCTTGAGATGGATCTTCGGATCCTTGTGGCCGGTGAAGCCGATCAACCGGACCTTCCCTTGCCGTTTGGCTTCCAGCAGGGCTTCCGCGGCTCCGCCTGGGGCGAAGTGGCGATCCGGGTCGTCCTCGTAGATGACTTCGTGAATCTGCCAGAGGTCGAGATAGTCCGTCCGTAACCGCCGCAAAGACTCTTCAAGTTGCTGCATCGCCACATTCTTGTCGCGGCCGTGCGTGCAGACCTTGGTCATCAAGAAGACCTTCTGGCGCCGGCCCTCCAAGGCTCTTCCCATCCATTCCTCGCTGCGGCCGTCGTAATACTCCCAGGCATTGTCCATGAAGGTGATCCCGGCATCCACCGCTTCCTGGACGATCCGCATCGCCTCCGCCTCGCTGCCGGCGCGACCCAGATGCGCACCCCCTAGCGTGAGCACCGAGACCTCGATCCCGGTTCGACCCAGCGGGCGACGCGGAATCTCTCCGGTGGCTTTCCGCGGTCCGGCAGGACTTTCGCCTGAGCCCGAACCCGTTTGCGCGACGGCTCGTTCCAACCCCAGCGGACCCCCGAGCGCCACCGCCGCGCCCAACACCCCGAGGCCTTTGAGCACCTGCCGGCGATTGAGCTGTCTCGACAACAACGGTTCCTCTCGTTCTCCAGCGTCCATACGTCCCCCGCTGTTTTCGGAGCAGCGCTGAGTCATTCACTCCTGTCAAGGTCAGTGCGCCAGGAGCAGACGAGCACCCACGAGCAGCTTAGCAGAGTCCGATTGGGCGCGCCAGACAGGGTACCGGTGTCGAGGCCGAGGGCGACCGGATGGACTCACGCGAGAGAGAATGAGGCCGGAGAGCGGGCTGGTTGTGGTGCTTAGAGAAACGGGTGGGATAGGCAACACTCGCGAACAAACGGAGCGCGGGCACAGAACAAACGGTAAGAACTCCTAGTTCCAGGTCACGCTGTCCTGATTCATCAAATAGTCAATCAGCTCGATGCTGTCGCGTAAGGCCCCCTGCGCGTGCTCGGACATGGGCAGGATAGCCCCCACGGGTCTACCCGCTTCCAGGTCCTCCAGAGCGGGAATCCCCTCCGGGCCGACCTTCTCAAGCTCTGAGCGGAAGCTGGCCATCCGGACTGCTCCTTTTTCGCCTGCCTAGATTGCTTTCAGTTCAACCAGCCTCATGGAGAAGCAAGTATTGAGCCAGATCACATGAACTGCCTTCATCATACCATATGTCTTTCCGTGTATGTCGAGCCCTCCTAACCGTTCGATTTTACTATCGGATCAGGCTTCCTTCGTGAGGAGCACTATTGGCAGGGGCCAACGCTCCCAGATAAGCAAACTCTCCGACTCGCAGCAACGGCGTATCGGGCCGCAACCGGTAATCATCGCGGCTGGGGTCGACGAACCGCGGGTCCACCGCCATGTCCGAATCCGCCTTGAGCTCCGGCGCCGGGACATTGGGGGAACCGGCCCTGAGGTAATCGCCCTCGCGGTTGTACAGCGCGTTGTGCGAGAAGCTCGCCTGGCTGGACGGCCCGACCACAAATCCGACTTTGTTCAGTCCCACGATATTCCCCGACACCTGGCTCCGTGACGTGCCCAGGAAGGCCGCGCCCCCGCCGTTGTTGACGATCGTGTTGCGGACCAGCGTCGCACGCGCCTGATCCGTCACCACCACACCTTCGAAGAGGCTCCGCGTGATCACGTTCCGCTCCAGGCGCACATCCGATTTGCCCGCCACCGTCACGCCATGATCATTGTCGTGAATGTAATTGTCCGCCAGGATTGCCTGCGAGTCGGCGAACTGGACGCCGGTGGTCTCGCTCCCGCCGAGCACGCACTGCTCGATCCGCACGTCCTGGACTTGCTGGCCGAACAGCATCCCGTTAACCAGCACGTTGCGCAGCACCACGCCTCGGCCGTTGAAGATACCCATCGCCAGCCCGCCGTGTTCCTGAATCATCAGGCCGCTGATCTCGACGTTCGTCGCCCCATACGGCCACTTGCCGATATGAAACGAGCCGACCCGGTTACGCCCCAGGATCGTGACCTTGTCCACGCCGTCACCGATCACTTTCAACCGCTCTTTGCTGTGGATGGTGACATCTTCCGGATAGGACCCGGCCTTGATGTGAATCACATCGCCCTTCCCGGCTGCATCGATCGCTGCTTGGATAGAGGTGTATTGCCCACTCCCGTCCAATGCCACCACCAGCGCTCGCGCTCCCTCGATCACCGGCGGGGTGGGCCCACCGGCACAGGCGCCCACGAAGGCCAGTGAAGCGAAAGCCATGAAGACAGTTTTCACATGGGACAATGCCATGCGAGGGTGATACAGGTGATCAGCGCATCAAGTCAAGTGAGGGCGAGAAGCTTTCTTGTGGGGCCTGTGCTTCGCGTGTTATCCTCCGACCCATGATCTTGGTAGGCTTGACCGGCGGACTCGCTACCGGCAAGAGTGCCGTGGCGCGTCTGTTCCAAGACTGCGGCGCAGTCCTCATTGACGCGGACATCCTAGCCCGAGCGGTGGTAGAGCCAGGCAAGCCAGCCTTGCGTGACATCGTGCGGTCGTTTGGCAAGCAGATGCTCCTTCCTGATAAGTCACTGGATCGTCACAAGCTGGCCAGCATTGTGTTTCGCAACAAAGCCAAACTAAAAAAGCTCGAGGCGATTGTGCACCCTCGCGTGGCCCGCGAGCAGGCTTACCTCACTCGGGAGATCGCCAAGAAAGACCCTCACGCCGTCATCATTTATGATGCCCCGGTGCTCATCGAAGCCGGCGCGCACAAACGGATGGACAAGCTCATCGTCGTCTCCGCTGACAGAGAGACCCAGATCAAACGGCTCCGCAATCGCAATCACCTGACCCGCGTCGAAGCCATCCGCCGCATCCAATCACAAATGCCCTTGGCCAAAAAAATCAAACTAGCGGATTACGTGATTGATGGCACCTGGTCCTTTGAACAGACCAAGCACGAAGTGCAACGGATTTATTCAGAGCTTCAGCGACTGACTTGAGAAGTCATCCAGTACATTTGAAGATGGAGCAAGAACTGTCCCCATCCTCGTGCATTCCTCCGCCTCTCTGTGTTAGATTCCTGCCATGCGGAACGTTGTCATCATCGGATCAGGACCGGCGGGGTTAACCGCTGCCATTTACACCGCGCGGGCGAACCTTGCTCCTCTGCTGGTTGAAGGTCTGCAGGCCGGCGGGCAATTGACCACCACCACCGAGGTGGAGAATTACCCCGGGTTCTACCATGCCATCATGGGGCCCGACCTGATGAAGGAGATGCGCGCCCAGGCTGAGCGGTTCGGGACAGAATTTCTCTCTGGCGATGTATCAGCCGTGGATCTCACGCGCACGCCATTCACGGTCACAATCGAGGGGGAACAAACGGTCGAAACCCGGACGCTGATCATCGCTTCAGGGGCCTCCGCCAACATGCTGGGGCTCGACTCCGAACGGCGTCTGGTCGGCCACGGCGTGTCCACCTGCGCCACCTGCGATGGCTATTTCTTCCGCGGCAAGGAGCTGATCGTGGTCGGCGGCGGCGATGCCGCGATGGAAGAGGCGACGTTTCTGACGAAGTTCGCGACTCGCGTCTCGGTGGTGCATCGGCGGGACAAGCTGCGGGCCTCCAAGATCATGCAGGATCGCGCCTTCAAAAACGAAAAGATCGTCTTCATTTGGAATTCGGTGGTGGACGAGATCCTGGGGGATACCGTGGTCACCGGCGTCCGCCTGCGCAACGTCGTCACCGGCAAGACCTCGGAAGTCAACTGCGCGGGCGCGTTCGTCGCCATCGGCCATACCCCGAATACGAAACTGTTTACGGGTCAGACCGAGATGGATGCCAAGGGGTACATCCTGACAAGGAACGGCACCGCCACAAGCGTCCCCGGCGTGTTCGCGGCCGGCGATGTCCAGGACTCGCGCTATCGGCAGGCCGTGACCGCGGCCGGCTCCGGATGCATGGCGGCCATTGATGCCGAGCGGTACCTCGAAAGTCATGGTGACGGGTGATGCGTGATGGGTGGCGCGTGAGGAGAGACTCACTGAGATCATGGTCCTCGCCATACCCGTCACTCGTCACCTTTCACCCATCACGGTCTTAAAATGCGCTGCGTCATCATTCACTACCACGAACTCGCCCTCAAGGGACGGAACCGGCCCTTCTTCGAGCATCGCCTGGTGCGAAACCTGCGGTTAGCCCTTAAGAACCTGGGCATTAAACAGGTTGATGCTCTGCCGGGACGTATCCGCGTCACCCTTGGAAACGAAACTCCCTGGGAGCAGGTCAAAAGCCGCGTCGCGCGGGTCTTTGGAGTGGCGCATTTCTCGCTGGCCCAACCGGTGTCACTGCAGCCTGACCCACAGCAATCACTGGACCTCCTGAAATCAGTTGTCGGCGAAGCGGTACACGGCCTCCAATTCAACACCTTTCGCGTCTCGACAAAGCGCGCGGACAAACGCTTCCCAATGACCTCGCTGGACATTGACCGCGCGATCGGCGCCCATGTCTGCGCGCTGACCGGCAAGCGGGTCAGCCTGGGTCACCCGGACCTGACCATTGCGATCGAGATGCTCACCCGGGAGGCCTACGTCTCCGTCCACCGGGAGGCCGGACCCGGCGGGTTGCCGGTCGGCATCAGCGGAAAAGTGGCGTGTCTTCTCTCGGGGGGCATCGACTCACCGGTCGCCGCCTACCGGATGATGAAGCGCGGGTGCAAGGCGGTCTTCGTCCACTTCCACGGCAGGCCCTTTGTCAGCCGGGCTTCGGAGGAAAAAGCCCGCGACATCGTCCAGATCTTGACGCCCTATCAACTCTACTCGCGCCTCTACCTGATTCCGTTCGGCGAGATTCAACGGCAGATCGTGCTGGGAGCGCCAGCGCCCTTCCGGGTTGTCCTGTACCGCAGGATGATGATGCGGATTGCCGAGGAGTTGGCTCGTCGGGAAGGATGTTGGGCGCTCGTGACCGGCGACAGCTTGGGGCAGGTGGCGTCACAGACTCCGGAGAATCTAGGCGTCGTGGAAGAAGCCGCTCAGCTTCCGGTCCTCCGTCCGCTGATCGGCATGGACAAGATTGAGATCACCGACCAGGCCCAGCGGATCGGGACCTTTGAGACTTCGATCGAGCCGGATCAAGACTGCTGCCGGCTGTTCGTGCCCCCCCATCCGAGCACGAAGAGCAACCTGGACGTGATCAAGAAGAGCGAGCGCGGCCTCGATCTCGATGCGCTGATCAAGCAGGGCCTGGAAAGGGCGGAACTGGCGGAGTTCAATTTTCCCGCTTAATGCGATCGGAAGCGACTGATCGCCTTTTCCCTGAGGATGCGGAAGTGGGCTTCCAGCTCACGCCGGATCGCCAGGGCAACCAGCCAGTCCGGCGCCCAGGTGTCCACTTCCACCAACAGCTCGAACTCCGCGCGGGTCCGTTTCTCATCCCCGTCCTGTGCGACGTTCCAGGTTCTGGCATACCGTTTGAAGTCTCCCCCCAGCAGGGTCGTCCTCAACCCTCCGCCGGGGAGTTCCGTGTTCTCGCAGAGCAGTCGTCGCTCACCGGGCAGGAGCGCATGCTTGATGTACAGCTCGGTCACAGCCCCGTGGTCGCGACGCTCAAGACGGGCGAGGCGCATCGAGACCGCAAACAGCTCGGGCCACTTTCCATAGTCGGTGAGGAGTTCCTGCACGACCGCAGGGGGTGCGGGAATTCGCAGCGTCGCGATCGCCCGCACGCCCCCTGAAGGCTCAGTCCGTACCTCTAGCACCTGAGGACGTTCCGGGCCGGCCCACGCGGTCGGCCATTGACCACTGACGTCCTCAAGAGCGCTCAGGGGAACGCCCAGTGAAAAGAGAATCGCTGCTCCGATTGTTCGTAGTAGCAGGGCCATGGCGGCATTATAGCGGCTACGCGGCATATCTCCTAGAAATCATTCC
>JACQQM010000032.1 GCA_016207025.1 Nitrospirota bacterium
CATTTTGAATTTTGCATTTTGCATTGGGTCACGGCGCAACCAACCGAGCGCACACGTCAAACGGACAGGGACCCCGTGAAGGATTCGACCAAGGAAGTGGGAGGGGAGTTGGGGGAGAAGGGCCAGGCGAAGTTTGACCTCGTCTTGGCATCCTTCCAGCGTCTGCTCCGGCGCGGCGCAATCACCAACCTGGGCAAGATGCTAGGCCGGATGCACCCGGCCGACATCGCCAAGGTGATCGTCCACATTCCTTCACCCAAGGACAGGCGAACCATCTTCGAGTTGGTGCGCGGCGAAGCCACGCGGGGGCAGGTGCTCAGCGAACTGGATGCCGACAACATCCAGCAGGTGCTGGCCGATATCCCGGCGTCCGACGTGGCGTGGTTGCTGAAGGATCTGGGGACGGACGACGTGGCGTACATCCTGGGCGTGCTCCCGGAAGAGCAGTCGAAAGAGATCCTGGCGCTCATGAAAACGGAGGATTCCACGGAGATCGCCGACCTGCTGAAGTATCCCAAGGATACGGCGGGCGGCATCATGACCACGGAGTTCTTCTCGCTCTCCGAGGATACGACCGCCCAGGAGGCGATCCGGCGCCTTCAGCAAGCGACCGACGCGGAAATGGTGTTCTACATCTACGTGACCGACAAGGAGGACCACCTCGTCGGCGTGTTGTCACTGCGCCAGTTGCTGACGGTCCCGCCCGCCACGCCGCTGAAGAACATCATGACGCGCGATGTGATGAGCGTGTCGGTGGACATGGATCAGGAGGAAGTGGCCCGGCAGGTCGCCCGGTACAACCTGCTGGCCATCCCGGTGGTCGAGAAGGACAACACGCTGGTCGGCATCATCACGGTGGACGACGTGGTGGACGTCATCCGCGAGGAGGCCACCGAGGACATGCTGAAGATGGCCGGGGCGACGGAGGAGGATGCACTGTTCAAGACCTCGAGCCTGGAATCTGCTCGCTCGCGGCTTCCTTGGCTATTCACGAATTTGGTCGGCAGCCTGATCTCCGGCGCGATTCTGTGGTTTTTCCGCTATACCATTCAGGAAGTGGTGGCGATTGTCACCTTCATCCCGGTCATTGCGGCAATGGGGGGAAACGTGGGGCTCCAGTCCTCGACCCTGATCATTCGAGGTCTCGCCACCGGCCGGATTGAGCTGGCTGACGTGTGGAAGGTCTTTTTCCGCGAGGTCCGCATCGGCCTCCTGCTCGGATTGTCGTGCGGGCTGATCCTGACGGCCGCCGGCTGGCTGTGGCACGGGCAGTGGTTTATGGGCATGGTGGTCGGCGCGTCGATCGTCATGGCGTTCCTGGTCTCAACCAGCATGGCCACGATCATGCCGATTCTGCTGAAGCGGCTGGGCTTCGATCCGGCCGTGTCGGCCGGTCCGTTTGTGACCACCGCCAACGACATCACCGGCATCAGCATTTACCTCGCCCTGGCCACGGCGCTGTTGCAATACCTCAAGTAGCCTACGCATGTCGCAGCTCAAGACGCCCGCCATCACGCTCAAAAGCCGCAAGTGGGGGGAGGCCGATCGGATTGTCACGTTCTACTCGCTCCGATTCGGCAAGCTGCGTGGAGTCGCCCGCGGGGCGCGGCGGATGAAGAGTCGGTTCGGCAGCGCCTTGGAGCCGTTCATTCACTGCGACCTCAATCTGTTTGAGAAGCGCGGCGATTCGCTTTACCGCATCACGCAGGCTGATATCCAAGAAACCTTTCCCAGCTTGCGCGAGGACCTCGCCTTGATGTCCGGCGCCGCCCGCATGGTCAACCTCGTTGCCGCGGTCACGGCCGAGGGGGACCCAAGCCCGCGGGTCTTCGAAACCCTGCTGGGAGGGCTGCGGTCTTTACAGGAAGGGAGCGAGCCCGGCCTCACCACGCTGCTGTTCCAGATTCGGCTGCTCGGCCAGACCGGATTTCGACCACAGACCGATCATTGCACGGCGTGCGGCAAGGAATTCGGGAAATCGCGCAGAGTCGGACTCGCCCGGTTCTCGCCGCAAACCGGTGGGTTGGTGTGCGCTCCCTGCGCCAGCCGGCATCCCGATCGCTGCCTGCCGCTGTCTGCCGGCAGCCTCGCCTTCATCCAGCAGGCCCTCCACGTGCCCGCCTCGGTCCTCCCCCGGCTTAAGGCTACCGGTCGGGTTCGGCATGATCTGGAGGCAGCGATCGAGTCCTACGTCACCGTCGTGGCAGGGAAACGTCTTCCGCCGGTTGACTTCCTGGCCCCACCGGTTTCCTTGTGAAGCCAGCACCTATTCTGGTACAGTCCACGAGACGACGTTGCGCGAGCCCCTGAGGCCGCCGGCTTCGAGGCGCCGAGATGATGGCGCGATTCATCGGCAAGGGCCTTCTGTCGATCGGGTTTGTATTGGTCATCTACGGGCTGACGGACGAGAGTCCGGTCATGATGCGGTCAGGGCTGGGATTGGTCGAGGCCGGGATACTGGCCGCCGGCTATAGCCTGTACCGGGCGTTTGCGGCGCGCTGGCAGCAACCCGACAGGTGATGGTGAGCATGACCACGGCGGTGCTTGAACCGAAAGACATGGACTGGATCGGGAAGGGAGTGCTCGGGATCGAGTGGAATGATGGGCACAAGGGAGTCTACCCGGTCCGCTACCTCCGGCAGCATTGCCCCTGCGCGGCCTGCACCGATGAGCTGACCGGCGAACTGCGCATCAAGCCGGACGATGTGCCGCTGCTGATTATGCTCCAGGATGTCGAGCCGGTGGGCCGGTATGCGCTCCGGTTCAAATGGAGCGACGGCCATGACACCGGCATTTACTCGTTCACGTTCCTGCGCCGGATATGCCAATGCGATATTTGCCAACCGGTGAAGCTCGAACAGCCGAAAATCAAGCGACTGCTCTAGAGGATGCTGGAAAAGTTCCCAACTTCGATGCTGCCAATCGTGTTCGCACTTCTCTTTTCCGGCACGGCGGCATGTAGCCTCTTTTTCCTCCCTCCCCTGGAAGATCAAAAAGCAAGTCTCCTGAGTGGCGATATCCGCCTCCGCTCCCTGAGCAGTCAGGCGTTCATTGAAGTATGGGGGCCGCCGACCTACGAGCGCCGTGAGCAGATGCAGTTCTTTGTGGTAGATAGCGGCATGTATATTCCGCGGTTTCGGGTGCCGCTTGGAGAATCTCCGCCCGGCTGGGACTCCATGATGGCCTCAGGAGAAGCGTATTTTCTCGGTTATGCGGAGCGAGGGGAGTTGCTCGGGTTTTTGGAAGGCCGACTCGTGTACCGGGAACAGATGCCTGCCGAACAGATCCATGCAGTCGGCAAACAATGGAAGAAAGAGGACCTGTTTAAAACCAAGCCGGAAACGCCGCCGCGACCACCGCAGTAGCCTGAATGCCTGCTGCCTCCACGTTGTCCCTTTCGATGGATTCCAACCCTCTCAAGATCCTGCTTGCATCATCTGAGGCCGTTCCCTTTGCCAAGACAGGCGGACTGGCCGACGTAGCGGGGACGCTCCCGCTGGAGATGGCTCGCCTCGGGCATCAGGTCAGGCTCGTCATCCCACGGTACGGCGCGATTGACGGCGTGGCGCATGGCTTCAAGGAATGGACGCGGATCACCGTGCCGACCGCGTCCGGATCAATCAGCGCAATCATTGAGCGAGGGCGTTTATCTGACCACGGGGCCGTCGGCAAGCTTCCGGCCGAATGCGACGTGTTGGCGGTCCGACATGATCCCTACTTCGCCCGCAAGGGGCTCTATCAGGAATCCGGCGTCGATTTCCCGGACAATGTCGAGCGATTCGCGTTCTTCTGCCGTGCGGTGATGGAACTCCTACCGGCCCTTGCAAAAGCCGACGGATGGACTCCCGACCTGCTCCACGCGCATGACTGGCAGACGGCGCTCTGCGTCGTCTACCCGCGCACGCTGTATGCCCAGCAGCCTGCGCTGAAGGGCCTCCGGAGCATCCTGACCGTGCACAATCTCGGCTATCAAGGACTGTTTCCTGCCTCGGAGTATCCGAAGACCGGCCTGGCGTGGGACCTGTTTACGCCTGCCGGCCTGGAATTCTATGGATCAATGAACTTGCTGAAAGGCGGGCTCATTTTCGCGGATTTTCTCACGACCGTGAGCCCGACCTACAGTCGTGAAATTCAGACCGCCGAGTTCGGCTTCGGCCTGGAAGGTGTTGTCAGGGAGCGAGGGGACCGGCTGGTCGGGATCGTGAACGGGGTTGATGTGGAGGTCTGGAATCCCACCACCGACCCGCACGTGCCATATCGCTATTCGGCGTCGGACCTGTCGGGTAAGCAACAGTGCAAGACAGCACTGCAGCGCGAGATGCACCTGCCGGTTCGGGATGTGCCGCTGCTGGGGATCGTGTCGCGACTGGTCCCTCAGAAGGGAATGGACCTGGTGGCCGAGGTTCTGCCGGAGCTGGTGGCGCAGGATCTTCAGGTGGTGCTCCTGGGAACGGGCGAGCCGTCCTTCGAAGCCCTCTTCCGGTCCCTGCAGGCGCGGTTTCCGGACAAGATCGGCCTGCGCATTGGGTTCGATGAAGGGCTGGCCCACCGGATTGAAGCGGGGGCGGACATGGTTCTGATGCCCTCGCGCTATGAACCGTGTGGGTTGAGCCAGCTCTACAGCCTGCGGTATGGAGCCGTCCCGATTGTCAGGCGAACCGGCGGGTTGGCCGATACGGTCGTGCCGTATTCGCCGCGGGCGATCCGGGAAGGCCGTGCCACAGGGTTTGCATTCGGCGAAGCCACGGCGCAGGCGCTGCTGACGACGGTGCTGCTGGCGCTGCGTGTCTACGAGGACCGGAATGAGTGGCGGTCGCTGGTGCAGGCGGGCATGCAGACGGATGTGTCTTGGGCGCGATCGGCGCGAGCCTATGCGGACCTGTACCGTAAAGCTCTGGGTGCGCGTGGCTGAGCGAAGCGCTCAGTCTGCGATGATCGGAGAAAGAGCCGGAGTGACTGCAACTGGCCCGACACCGACCTGGGTGAGCCCGAGGCGGGCCTGCTCGACATAGTAGGCGTACTCGGCCTGTGGATGGCTCTCCATGATGGAGCGGAACATTTCGGTCGCTACATCGAACCGGCCGGCATTCAGGGCAGCTTGTCCGGTGTAGAGAGTGCAGGCAGCCGCCATGGCCGTCAGGTCAGCCGCGAGACGGGGAACGGGCTTTGCTACGAGGCGTTCGATTTGTTTCGGCAATGGAAGGATAAAACCCTTGCCGTCGGTCGGGGCATGGGCTGCCTGATTCAATCGCTGGGCATCCACACGCAACGAATCCAGGTCTGTGCTTGACTGGCAATGTTTGAAGGTGCTCCACAGTGTCATGAACGTGGTATTGTCCAGCGCAAACGAATGCTCCGGCCGTATGGTTTGATGTCCGACGAGCGTCACAACAAGACCGACCAGCAGTAAGATCTTCTTCATTTCGTCAATCCTCAAACTCTCAAAAGCTTTTTGACTCCGGACAAAGTTCACTCCTCAAACGGCGCTCGTTTATAAAGCAAAACCAATACCGATGCAAGTATTTTTTAAGTGTTTGATAAATATTGATATTTATCATGCTACTTCTGGACCTGACGCGATGGAATTGTCTCAAATTCCCCAGCGCCGTGGTATTTTTAAGACAGTGGGATTGACGCCATAGGGTTTTGTGTGAAGCTGATACATGCGAAGCGACGGCCTCGGTCATTATGCCTGCGGCTCGTATGCAGTGAATTGCGCCATTCAAGAGTAGTTTTTACAAAACCGGTCGGGCGAGGCTGCCATGAGAAGGCTGCTCTCCCTCGAAGCACTCTTTTTCACTGTCTTCGTTCTCGGGCGGATCTCCTGGGCAGGGGAGGTCTGGGACCAACCGGATGGGTTGAAACGCTTCCCTGTTACGCAGCTCGACCTTGGGAGTGCTGACGACTCTCCCCACGACCTGGCACCGCTGATGAAGCGATTCCACAACGTGGTGTCGCTGAAGACCTCCTACCTTGCTACTCCGCTGAATCCCCTGCGCTTGAAAGATGTGCTGCTTGAGAAGGAGGAACATCGCAACCTAAGCTTCTTAGGTACCACCTCTCTCTTTGAAGGGAAACTTGTCGGCGAAGGGGAGATGACCTATAGCCCTTCAGATCCCAAGACGGCGCAGAGGACAGGAGATGCGCGGCATCGGCTGCTCCGACTCGGGTTCACCGGCACTCAGGGAACGTTGCGCTATGGCGTTACCTACCGTTCAGCAGGAAAGGCCTTTACAAGCCTCCCGGATCAGGCGATACGAGAGCTGTGGGGGGAATGGCAGGTTGGTGTCACCCGGCTGAGAAGCTCGCTGACAGAAGTGTGGAACAACCTGGACAAAGATCCGTCTCGACCCCGCATGACCCAGACTCAGGAAAAGATATCGCTCTCGCTCGCGCCGACACCCTGGCCAGAAATCAGTCTGTCTTACACTCGGGGATCCGCATCCAGCTCCCTCGAGCCTACAGGAGTCGTGCCTCAGCGCAGTCAGGTGGACACCCTGGAGGGGGCTCTCTCCTATACCAGAACCACCTGGACCGCGAGACTGGCCTCAACCTACTCACTGATTAGTGACAGGTTGCACCCGGGCGTCGAGACGGAAGGATGGGATCATTCGTTCAGCGGGTCCTATCGCCCGATGAATATTCTCACGATCGCCCCGACCTTGAGCGTGCGGGAAGATCGGCAGCGCTGGTCAGGAGTATCGACCAAGACCCCCTCGGTTGCGCTTTCCCTCACTTATTCTCCCGATAAGATGTTTAACTTTACCGCGTTTGGGTCTTATAGCAAGACCCACAGCACTGACGGGTTCATCGATAGTCTTGCGTCCAATGCTAAGAGCGTGGTCAGTTGGACCTTTCAGGGAACCTCTCCGTTACGCACGACACTTTCCTTCGAGGCTGTCTACCGGAACTCCCTCGACGCGATTCGCCCAGCTCGTTCAACTGAGGATCTCTCCGGATTGGTGCGCGTGCAACTCGCTGGTTTCTAGGTCTGTGTGTCCTTGTCGAAGTCATGGGGCCGTTTCAGGAGGCATTCAGGAGGCATAAGGAGTTGGAGACTCTGCAGAGGCACCAGTTCACGGCGTGTCCGCGCTGGCTCACTCACAAGCCGGAGGTCTCACATGCGAGCAGTCGCCGTTGCTTTTTGCGAATCTTGTCTCTGATTGGGGAAAAAGTCCTTCCCCAGGCCACCTACGACAAGTTTTAGAGAGCCACTTGCGCGGGTCTCGGATTACACCTTGGCTGTGGCTTCATACTGAACTGTGGCTTGATATTCTTCTCGAACAGGGGGACCGGTAAGGACAGCCTGAAACTTGGTGGCCAGTTGCTGAAACACGCCGCTGGAATCGAAACTACTTGCCGCGAGGTCTATTTCCCATAGTTCGATTCCTATGGCCTTATCCATGTCTGGTGCCACCAGCCATAGAGCGCCTTTGAACCCCCCTTGCTTTTGAGCGACCGGCAGAAAAGAGTCTTTCCAGATTCTCGTGGCCTCATACTTTTTGCCGGGTTTAAGCTCGTAGTTCACCACGCCTGCATACATGGGGCACCTCCATTGTTCCGGTTTGGGAGATCGGACGCCAACGATGTTATTCGATTGAATGGGCGGCCTCCGCTTGCCTCAATTCGACCTGTTCCCCCGTGACTAAATATACCTAAAATGTACCGCTCGGGGATTTGCTCCTAACCCAAGTGAATGGCATGTCTGCTAAGCATACCACTAGACCTAGTATGATGTCAGAAAATCTGTCCATCCATTGCTAGATTGTGACCGCCCGAGAGAAGTGCGCTAGACTTTTAACGGACGCAGCAGAAGCGTGGGGATTGTCAGGATTCATGTTGAGAGGAAGGGAAGAACTCCAAACAATGCGGAAAGGAGGATCAAATGAGCTTAGCTATCGATCCCCATAAGGTAGAGGCAATGTTATTGCCGGATGGGAAATGGTATGCAGTCGCGGACAAATCCTTTATGGTCGATGCCTATGAGTTTGTCGAGGAGGGAAAGACAATGGGAAGCGGAGGCCAAGTGCAAGGTGTTCCGTCAACGGGTGCCTCATGGAGGGATAACATGGGGAAACGGTTTGCTTGCCCGCTCACAGCAATACTTGCCTTCCGATATAGCTAGCAATCGACGATGTGAGGTGGCCAGAAGGGCGCAGCAGGACACTACGTGACTTTCAAGACCTGCCTCCCAGGGGAGATGGGAAAAAGAACTGCTCAAGGTCCACATCGACTTGGATCAAAAGCTTTCGACCGCTCCTCATTCGTTAACCAGTCAACATACTTTTTCGAGTCATCCACCTTCTGATTGCCCCACGTCACATCCAAGAGGTATGGCTCCCCAAGTTTCAGGTCTGGAAACGGTATGGTCTCAATCATGAGGACAGAGTGCTTATTTTGATACTGAAATATGATTCGAGCCTTCCTTGACTCTTGATATTCTCGATATGGCGTTAACTTATCTTTTTCCGCAATTCTGACCGCGATGCCTGCTTCCAGTTGACGTTTCATGACCTTGCACAACTCGCGTGGAGGTTGCTTATCAGAGATTATGAAGACGCGCGTAATCTTCACTCCTCTGTCCGCTGCCTTGAGGTTCGCCAATAGATATTCGTTGAAATCGGTTCCCTCCCAATCGATGCCGTAATCAACCGCGTAAATGGAGTCGCCTTGCCTCGTATTTTCGATGCCCCTCAACAATTCCTCGGGCGTGGTATTCACGAGCTGAGTTTTCAGTAGTCCATCTGCGAGCTCTTGTTCCATTTGGTGCAGACTCGATTTGATCCTATCTTCCAAGTAAGGATTTCCGTTTGCCCGCATCAGCATGAGCTCAAGTGCGGGCCTGCCGTCATTCGATTGTGGTTGAATCGACTTTGTACAGGAAGAGACGAGTAACAGAAGAGAGCCAGCCGCTCCGGCGAGGCATGCCGTTCGATACCACACACGCATCGCGCATACTCCTTGTTGAGGTTACGAGCCGGTTTCCTGTGCTCCCAAGACGCCGCCCTGTTGCACGCCAACGGAAGATTCTTTGTCAGAACCCTTTAGAAGTCCTTGGCTTCTGGATCTAGTGTCGTGGGGCGATGCTTGGGTCTATCTTGGACGGAACCATTTCTGTTTGAGCCGTTGGAAGGATACGCCAAACCTGTAGAAAAATCGACAGGAGATATTGGGACTGGAGCGCGGATTTTAACCTGAACCCTGGGAAGAGCGGTGGCCATAAAGGGGAAGGGATGACAAAGGGTCTGGTTTCAGTGCGAGCGTGGCCGGAGGGTCTCGTCTTCGTAGTGGGCGAAGAGGCGTTTGGCCTCCGGGTGCAGCGCGGCGGCTGACCCGTGAGGAATGCCTACCGATCTGAAGAGGGGCGTCAGCTTGCCGCTTGGATGCAAGTACCCAGCGCGTAACGGCACCGACCGGCGGTGGTGCCGCACGAGGTAGCAGGGAGTGGGCCTGATGCTGGTCAGCCAATCGGCCACGTCCTGGGGGTTCCCGATGGACGCGGAGAGCAACAGGAGTCGCGCCTGGGTCGGGCAGAAGATGATCGTTTCCTCCCACACGACGCCCCGTTCCGGGTCGGCAATGTATTGGGACTCGTCCATGATCACCAGCCCGAGCGTGTCGAGGCGCACGTCGATTTCACCGCCCGCCGCATCGTAGAGCAGGTTTCTCAAGATCTCAGTGGTCATGATCAAGAGCGGCGCTTGCGGATTATCCTTCCGGTCGCCCGTCAGAATGCCCACGCGGTCGGCCCCGAATATCCGGGAAAACTCCGTGAACTTCGTGTTCGAGAGCGCTTTGAGGGGAGAGGTATAGATCACGGTGCACTCAGCTTCGATGGCCCGCCGTGTCGCCTCAATCGCCACGTAAGTTTTCCCGCTGCCGGTCGGGACGCTCACGATGACGTCCGTCTCAGCCAGGTGCGCCAGGGCTTCTTCCTGCCAGGCATCCGGGACAAAGGGTTGCGGCGGCGGCACCCCGATCCCTTCCAGAAAGGCGGTCAGATCGGGAGCTGGTTCGGCCGGTTCCGCTGATCCCTCGTGACCTGCTTTGGCTGGATGTCTCTCGCCGTGGCCGGGTCGCTTGGCCTGGTGGGCGGCAGGTTCAGGGTGCTGCCGGTGGCCCACCGACTGTTCGTACCTGGGCCGTTCCTTCGTCAACGTCTGCAGGTCTGATTCCATGCCTGCCCGATTGTCGGCCGAATGCCTCAGGAGCGCGTCGATCAGGCGTCGCTTCCCCAGCCGGAAGTGCCGGTGGATGCGCCCGCTCGCCAACCGGTGCAGGAAACCGACCGGTTGCTGCGCCAGCAATTTTTCCAGCTCATCCGTGGTCATGGAAGTTCCTCTAGCACGCCCCGGCGCAACGCCCTGATCGCCCGGCTGGCGGTGTCGGCCAGGCCCGGGTGAGAGGCGTTCAAGGTATGGAGCTGGGACAGGTATTCAAGGGTCCGCGCCAAGAGGCGGTAGATGTCCCCTTCCGCCATCGTGGTGGTGCGGCACAGGCCGATCCAGGTGAGGGCGGGATCGCCCACCCAGCGTTCCGTCAAGGCGGCCACGTCGGCACGCAGCAGGGGCGGGTCCTCGTGCGGCGCCAGCGACTCGGCCAGGTGGCGGACCTGCCCGAGCAGCGAGGCCAAGCCATTGCTGATGCGGGGAAAGGCGCCGGGACGATCGTCGTCGTGCGCGATGCTGGCCATCACGCCGGCCAGGATCTGCGGCTCGACGCCGCTGAAGGCGTCAGCGCGGATCAGTTCCGTGATTAGGAGCGAGTGATCAATCCGGATCAGCCGCGCCCATTCCCCGTCCTCGGTCAGATGGCAGGTGGGCGTGAGATAGCCGAACTGCTGCAGCACTTCGGCCCGAGCCTGGAACCGATGCCAGAGGCCGGTGTGCAGCGCCTGGATCGTCTTTGTGTGGCGGTGGATCTCCTGGCGGAGGCGCAGCGCCTGGGCGTGGTCCTTGTGGCAAGCCGGCCGCGAGGGACAGGTTGGGCAGGGGAACTCATCCGTCAGCGTCTGGACGATCTCGCTTTCTTCGGCTTCCTCCTGGACCAGAATCGGCAGGACCGGGATCCGCACGGGCAGTTCCGACATCTGCCGGGTCAGCTCATCCAGGCTGTGTGGGGTGCACCAG
Source organism: Nitrospirota bacterium (assembly GCA_016207025.1). Taxonomy (GTDB): domain Bacteria; phylum Nitrospirota; class Nitrospiria; order Nitrospirales; family Nitrospiraceae; genus JACQQM01. The sequence goes on from JACQQM010000032.1 coordinate 11,130, forward strand.
GGATAGACGGGCGCTTCCTCCACCTCGAAGGTCCGGTCGAACACCGGCGTGATTAGTCCGGCCGGACACTCGGTCACGGCACCGTTCGCCCTCAGGACGGTGACCATGGGGCTCCGTTGCCCCCGGCTCCGGTACTGCCGCAGCACGATCCCGCGGCCCTTGGGCAAGCCCACGACGCGCCCGGGCGTCAAAAAGTGAAGGCGGGCCGCCAGCTCCGGCGGTTCGTGGCTCCTGACCTGGACGCGGTGGGCCTTCTGCTTCCGGGCATGGTCGAACACCTGCCATTGCGTGATCCAGTCCGCGCAGACACGAGGCCCGTACGGCTCCATCTGCACGTGCAGCGCGTCCAGTTTTCGTTCGAGTGTCTCGGCCCGGCGGTTGAGCTGGAACTGCGCGAAGCTCCGGGCCAGGATGGCCTGGATCTGGTCCAGCGGGTGCGCCTTGAGGAGGTTCAAGACCATGGGGTAGGTGATGACGAATTGGCTGTCGATCGCTTCCGGCTGGCCGGTGAGGCCTTTCGTGATCACGCCCAGGTCGATATAGGGCGAGGGAGTGAGCACCGCGAAACCGACCTGGTCCTTGCCGCGGCGACCGGCCCGGCCGGCGAGCTGCTGGATCTCGCCGACGGTCAGGTCGGTGAAGTCCCTGGTCTTACGGACGCTCGACTGGGTCAGCACCACGGTGCGGGCGGGAAAATCCACGCCGGCCGCCAAGGTGGTGGTGGCGAACACGGCATCCAGGCATCCTTGCCGCATCAGTTCCTCGATGGCGATTTTCCAGGAGGGCAGGTGCCCGGCGTGATGCGCCGCGACCCCGATCCGCTGGACGACAGGCAGGAGCGGATGCTCGGCGATGCTGGGATATTGCGCGATCACCTGCTCCAGCACCGCGGCGATGTTTTTTTGGCGCTGGGGCGGCAGGGTAGCCTGGCTGCGCTGGAAGGCCTGCATCGCTTCATCGCAGGCGCGGCGTGAGGTCAGGAAGACGATGGCCGGGGTGAGGTGCTTGTGGCGGAGCGTGGTGATCAGGTCAACCGGATGGATCGAGGGAGGCATTCAGCTTCATTCCCTTGGAAATGGCCACCAGCCCGGACTCGGTGACCGTGAATCGTTTGTGGTCGGCCGCGAGGTCGTAGCCGATCTCGGTCTTCGGCGGAATGATTACGTCCTTGTCGATGATGGCACGCCGGATGCGGGCGTACTCACCGATGTACACGTGTTCCATGATGATGGATTCCTTGACCTCGGCATGATCCTGGACCACCACGTTCGGGGACAGCACGGAGTTCTGCACCCGCCCGCCCGAGATGATACAGCCCCCGCAGACGATCGAGTCCAGCGCCACGCCCATCCGGCCGCCCTGGTAGTCCTGCGCGAACACGAACTTGGCGGGTGGAAACTGGCCCTGGTAGGTGCGGATCGGCCAGTGCTGGTCATACAGGTTGAACAGCGGGTCCACCGCCACCAGGTCCATGTTGGCTTCCCAGTAGGCGTCCAGCGTTCCGATGTCCCGCCAGTATTTCACCGCTTTTTTGTTTTCATCCTGGAACTTGAATGCGAAGACACGGTGCTGCTGAATCATCCGGGGGATGATGTTGCGTCCGAAATCGTGCGCGGTGTCCTGCTTGGCATCCTCGATCAGGTGTTCGCGGATGACCTCGGTCCTGAACAGATAGATGCCCATGGACACGAACGCGTGCGAGGGATCGCTCGGGATCGGCGTCGGATGGTCCGGTTTTTCGTCGAATCGCAGGATGCGGCACTCCTCGTCCACCACGATCGCGCCGAACCGGCTGGCCTCCGCCAGCGGGAATTCGATCGCACCCACCACAGCGTCGGCCTGCTTGGCGATGAGGAAATCGTACATGTCGGCGTAATTCATCTTGTAGATGTGGTCGCCGGCCAGCACCAGGAGAAACTTAGGCTGTTCCGTGTCCACCAGGAAGAGATTCTGGTATACCGCGTCGGCGGTTCCCCTGTACCAGTCTTCGCTGATGCGTTGCTGGGGCGGGATGGAGGCGATGAACTCACCGACTTCGGGGTTCAGCATGTTCCAGCCGGTCCGGATGTGGCGGTCCAGGGAATGGGATTTATATTGGATCAGGACCGAGATCTTTCTGAGGCCGGAATTCAGACAGTTGCTGAGGGTAAAGTCAATGATGCGGTACTTGCCACCGAAGGGGACGGCCGGCTTGGCGCGGTGCTGGGTCAGCGGATAGAGCCGCTCCCCCTTGCCCCCGGCCAGGATCATGGTCAGAATGTCTCGCATATCGGCTGAATTGTAACAGGACAGGTCTGAAATAGAAAGCAAGGAGAGCGGTTGACACCGGGGTTGTGTCAGACGATACTAGCTGTATTGACCAAGTCTCGTTCATAGGAGGACCTATGCCCAAAGGGTTGACGCCGAAGAAACCCGTGCGCGCGTTGCGCGTGCTCAAAGTCAGCCCGGCGAAAACCGTGCTGCAGAGCATCCTCTGGCGACTCGATCGTCTTGAGCGTCAAGTACAGACCCTCTCGGAACTGGTCAGAGACCATGCGGAAGATGCGGACCGCCTCGTCAGGATCGTGGCCGAGGATCGGGATGTCTTGCGGCGGGAGCTCCTTCGGGAGCACCAGGCGAAGGTTCGTGTGAGGAAATTCACGCGACCCACCAACTCGAAAGTCGGCCTGACGAATTAGGAAACGTGAACCGCTGAACACGAATCGTGAGCCGTGAACCGCGAGAATCCTGGCTTTGTAAGATTGACGAGTCACGTATAACGATGAACGGAAGGGATACCAACTGAGAGGAGTCGGCAAGATTGGCCGACTATAGCGTCGAAATACAGGACGTGGTCAAGTACCACAGCGCGACCCTCGCGGTAGACCATCTGTCACTAGAGGTTCGGCCAGGGGAATTCTTCTCCCTTCTCGGCCCCAGCGGGTCAGGCAAGACCTCCACCTTGCGGCTGTTGGCCGGATTTGAGCGCCCGGATCATGGTGACATCCGGATCGAGGGGCGCTCCATGCGGGATGTGCCTCCCAATCTCCGGCCCGCCAACCTCGTCTTTCAGACCTACGCACTGTTCCCGCACCTGACCGTGTTCGACAACATCGCATTCGGGCTCGAGATGCGCCGCCTGTCGCGCGCGGAGATCGACCCCAGGGTCTCCGCGGCGCTTGACATGATGAAGCTGAGGGGCAAACGCGACCGGTTGCCGGCGCAGCTCTCCGGCGGCGAGCAGCAGCGCGTCGCCCTGGCCCGCGCGTTGGTCAACCGTCCCGCGGGCCTGCTGCTGGACGAGCCGCTCGGCGCGCTGGATCAGCAGCTCCGCCAGGACATGCAAGTGGAGCTCAAGGCGATCCAGGAGCAAGTGGGGATCACCTTCATCTGCGTCACGCACCATCAGGAAGAAGCCCTGACCATGTCCGACCGCGTGGCGGTGATGAATCACGGACGCGCGCTGCAAGTGGGGACTCCCCAGGAGATTTATGAGGCCCCGGCCTCCGCGTTTGTGGCCAACTTCATCGGGGTGTCCAACGGACTGACGGGCCGGATCGTCACGATCACCGGTGCCCGCTGCACGGTCAGCCTGCCGGACCTGCCTACAGGACCGACGATTCTGGCTCGGCGACCGGCCGGCGCGGTGGAGGGAAGCCGAGTCACGGTGCTGCTGCGCCCGGAGCGCCTGCACCTGTCCCAGGATGTCCATCTGAACGGGTTCGAGAACGCCCTGCCCGCCCGGGTCAGCAAGGCAATCTATAATGGCAACGAAATGCAGTATCTGCTTCGCCTCTCCGACAGCGTTTCCTGGAAAGCGCGGGTCCCCAACTCTGGCGGCGACCGGAAACGCTTTCTCCCTGGGGAAGTGATCTTCGTTCGATGGAATGCGGATGAAGGAGTGGTCCTGACCGAGTGAGCCCCTCCGATCCGTCCACCACCCTATCCGATCATTCTCCGATCTCCCGACGACCGACGTGGCTGCTCCTGCCCCCGCTGGCATGGCTGGGGGCCTTTTTCTTCGTGCCCCTGCTGCTGGTGCTGGCTATCAGCTTCGCGACTCGAGGCACCTATGGCGGGGTTGAATGGACGTTCAGCTTCGCCAACTACGTCACGATGCTGGATCCCCTGTACCTGAAGATTTATCTCCGCTCTCTTGCGCTGGCGGTCGCCACGACCGCCCTCTGCCTGCTGCTGGGCTTCCCGCTGGCGTACTACATCGCGCGGGCGCCGGCCCGCTGGCAGGGGATCTGGCTGCTCCTGGTGATTATCCCGTTCTGGACGAATTTCCTGGTCCGCACGTACGCCTGGATGTTCATCCTCCGGACCGAGGGGCTGATGAACACCCTCTTGATGGGCATGGGGCTGATTGAGCACCCGATCGAGATTCTCTATTCGGACACGGCGGTCCTGATCGGATTGGTCTACGGCTATCTGCCCTTCATGGTCCTTCCCTTGTATGCGGCCGTCGAGCGGCTGGATCGATCGGTGGTGGAAGCGGCCTGGGACCTGTACGCGCCGGCCTGGGCGGTGTTCAGGCGGGTCATCTGGCCGTTGACGAAGCCCGGGGTGATTGCGGGGTGCATCCTGGTGTTCATCCCCTCGCTGGGGGCCTTCATCACGCCGGACCTGCTGGGAGGGGCCCGAACGATGATGGTGGGGAATCTGATCCAGCATGAGTACCTGGTGGCGCGGGATTGGCCCTTCGGTTCGGCGATTTCGTTTGTCCTCATGGGACTGGTCTTGCTGGGCATGCTGGTCTATCTCAAGGTTGAGCGCGCCCGGCAGGGGGACGAGACGGTCAGTTGGGCGGGAGGTGATCGGCAATGAGGGGACGGCGCGCATGGCTCCTGAGCGCAAGTCTCGCCGACCTGGTGTTTCTGTACGCGCCGATTGCGGTGCTGATGCTGTTTTCCTTCAATGCCTCGCGGTTGTCGGCCACCTGGCAGGGCTTTACGTTTCAGTGGTACCGGCTGCTGATCGAGGATGTGGCGCTCCTGGCGGCGGTGCAGAACAGCCTGCTCGTCGGCGTCATCTCCACCATCATCGCGACAGTGCTGGGCGTGAGCGCGGCGGTCAGTTTGGAACGCGTGCCGTTCAGAGGACAGCGGGTCGTGGAAGGAGCGCTGCTGTTGCCGCTCGTGATTCCGGAAGTGATGATGGGCGTGGCGCTGATGCTCTTCTTCGTCCTGATCAAGCTCCCCTTGAGCCTCGTGACGGTCACGATCGGCCACGCGGCCTTCAATCTCCCGATCGTGGCCGTGATTGTGCGGGCTCGACTGCACAAATTGGACCCTCGGCTGGAAGAAGCGGCCCGCGACCTGGGCGCGACGCCCTGGCAGGCGTTCCGGCGCGTCACGCTGCCGCTCTTGATGCCGGCGGTCCTCGGCGGCGCGCTGATGGCGTTCACGATCTCGCTGGACGACTTCATTGTCACCTTTTTCACGGCCGGGCCTGGTTCCACGACGCTGCCCCTGAAAGTCTATTCGATGGTGAAGTCCGGGGTGTCACCGGTGATCAACGCGCTGTCGGCGATTCTTGTGCTGGTCTCCATGGCGCTGATCGGCCTGTCGCTCGCGCTCCAGCGTGAGCGCGAAGGGCAAAAGTAAAAAGGCAAAGGGCAAAAGTGAGGGATCTGGCTCATATTCGACTTTCGACCTTTTACCTTTTACCTTTGACCTTTTACCTTTTAATCTCGTGCCAGCCGACCCCCGACGATGGGCCGAAGAATACCCCTAAAGCCGGCTCTTCAGACGCCAGCCAGACCACGACAACTCTCCATTACTTCACCTGGTCGGATTATGTCGGTCCGGAGCTGATCGCGGCGTTCGAGAAGGCGGCCGGCGTGAAGGTGGTGGTGGATACCTTCAGTAGCAATGAGGAACTCCTGGCGAAGTTGCAGAGCGGCGCGATCGGCTATGACGTGGTGGTGCCGTCCGATTTCATGGTGTCCATCATGATCAAGCAGGGTCTCCTGGCGGAACTGGATCTCACGAAAATTCCGAATGTCAGCATGCTGGCCGAACAGCTCCGGCGCCTCCCGTTTGATCCGGAGCATCGGTACTCGGTCCCCTATCTGTGGGGCACGGTCGGCATCGGCTACGATTCGGCGGTCATCCCCACTCCGCCGGACAGCTGGGCCGTGCTCTGGGAGCCGCGCTACAAGGGGAAAATCAGCATGCTGAATGACCAAAGGGAAGTGTTCGGGGCGGCGCTCCGTGTCATGGGGCAGTCGCTCAACGCCAAGGACCCCATGCTGATCGAGCAGGCGAAGGCGAAACTCGTGAGCCAGAAGCCGCTGGTGAAGACCTACACCAGCGACAACTACGATCAGTTGCTGGCGTCGGGGGAGGTGGTCTTGGCCCACGGATGGGGCGGTCCAGTAGCCCGTGCGATGGCCGTGCGTCCGTCCATCAAATACGTGATTCCGAAGGAGGGGAGCACGATTTGGGCCGATTGCCTGGTGGTGCTCAAGACCTCACGGAATAAGGACCTGGCGATGCGTTTCATCAATTACCTGTTGGACCGCGAAGTGGCCGCCCGCACTACCAACCGCTTGCTGTTCGCTTCGTCCAACCGGGAGGCCAAGGCGCTCGTTGACGAGAAGGTTCGCGCCAATCCGGCCGTCTACCCGCCGGATTCGGCGTTGAACAGGCTGGAATGGATCGCCGACGTAGGCGAGGCGATCAGGTTATACGATCGGGCGTGGACCGAACTGAAGATGCGGTAAAGGGCCGGCGCCCTGTACAAAGATGACCCAACCCTCTGTATAATAATACGATTCCCTTCACATTTATGGAAACTTCAATTAGGATGATGCACGCGGTTCGGGCGGCAGAGGACAGGCAGATGAGATCATAGGGCCGGCGAGAAGCGTCACCTCGCCCAACGTGAGAGTGTGCACCATGAAGCCAAACGTAACGACAAGAAAATGGAGGACAGCGGGGGCTTGTGCGGTGATTCTGCTCGTCGCGGGTTTGGCTCTGGGCAGCGGGACGGCCTCTGCGGCTGGCGGAGAAATGAAGGCTGGCGCGCCCTCGCTGCCGGTTCTGCGCCTCAGCCTCGATGAAGCTCTCGCGCTGTTTCTTCGCCAAAACCTGGATTTGATCATCACCCGATTCGGCATTGATTACGCCCAGGGCCAGCAAATCACCGCCCGGCTCCTTCCAAATCCCTACCTCGTTATCGGGACGCTAAGTGCGTACACCCAAGGTCAGACGATAGCGCGCAGCGGGCAGATTACTGCCGCGGTCCAACAGCTTTTTGAGATGGCCGGGAAGCGGGGCTATCGAATTGAAAGCGCCGGCTTCGGGACGCAATCGGCGGAGGCGAGTTTTGAGGACGCCATCCGGCAACTGAGCTTCACGCTCAAGGATACCTACTATCGGGTCCAGTTGGCTCAACGTCGGCTGGCCCTGGCTGAGGAGAACCGCGACCGATTCGCCAGGATTCTGGAGGTGAATACGATCCGGTTCAAGAAGGGGTATATTGCGGAAGTGGACCTGATTCGAATCCGGCTGCAGGTCGTGGACTTTCAGTCCCAGGTGATCCAGGCCATCCAAGAGGCCGACACCGCGCGAGCCGACCTCCGCGTGTTGTTGCGCCTCTCGCCGGCGACTCAGCTCGAACTGACAACGGATCTCGAGTATCACCGCGTCGACCCCGATATCGAGAAGTTACGTCGGCTGGCGCTGGAAGTGAGACCGGACATCCGGTATAGACGGCTGGCCCAATCTCAGCGGATGGCCGACCTCAAGCTGGCGAAGGCGTATCGGTATCCGGACGTGACGGCTGGCACTGGGTACCAAATCCAAGGGCCTCAGGGTCCTGATAACCAGCAGCAGGTCATCCTCAATCTCGGACTCCCCTTGCCGCTGTTCAATCGTAACCAGGGAGGCATTTTACAGGCCGAGGTCGCGGTTCAGACGGCCGAAGCCGACCTTCAAAAGACGATGATCCAGGTGGAGAATCAGGTGGACATTGCCTACCGGAATCTGTTACAGAGCCGTCGTTTGGTGGAGGCCTATCAAGCCGGCGTTCTGGAGGATGCCCGCGCGACATTCACCATTGTCGAACGGGCGTATGAAAGAGGCGGCGCCACGATTATCGATCTGCTGGATGCGGCACGCACGTCCCGCACGATCCAACAGAACTACATCGAAGCCCTCTTCAATTACCAGCGCAACGTTTTTCTGCTTGAGAGCGCGGTGGGGCGGGAGATCACATCATGAACAGGTGGCTGAGCAGAGCGCTGATTCTTGTTTCCCTCGTGCTCGTTATCGCGTGCGGCC
>JACQQM010000033.1 GCA_016207025.1 Nitrospirota bacterium
CGGACCGCGATTTCAGGGGCATACACCACCTCATCGGCTCCCCATCCGACGATCGGCCTCGCTTGCTTGGTGATGCCCAGCACATTCTGAAGCAGGTGCCGGATGTTGCCGGTGATGCGGGCGGTGTTGGGCTGGAGGGGGGCCGCAAGCTGTCCGTTCTGGATCAGGAACGAGTCGCCCACCACGGTGCAGGTAAAATCCCCGGCGCGCAGGCCGTTGATGGGATACGTGTACCAGATCCGGCCGATGTACACACCGTTGTCCACCAGGCGGAGCAGGCTCTCGGTGGTGTGGGGGGCGGTGCCTTCAATGAACACGTTGGTCGCGGCAATCCCGGGCGGCACGTCGAACTGCCTGCCGCCCCGGCTGGAGAGCCGAAAGCCGTTCCGCGGCACGAGTGCGCCGGGATGCTCCTGCGGGTTGATGCCCAGTTTTTCGCGCGCCTGCGGGTCGCGCAGAAGCCGCTGGGTCTCATAGTGATTGGACAGCAGGCCCTGCAGCACCCCTTCCTTGATCAGGTCGGTCCGGCCGGTGGGCAGACCCTCACAGGTCAGGTTCTTGGTCGCCACCATGCCGCGGGCCGCGCCGTGGTCGTAAATCGTCAGCATTTGGGACGCCACCGCCCGCCAGAGCTCACCCAGAAACGCCGACTGGCAGCTATAGAAGGCGTCGGCGCTCAGGCTGGGCAGAATGAGATTGGTCATCAGGTCGGTGACGGGTTGCGGACCCAGGATCACCGTGTACAGCCCGCTCCGGAGGCGTTGTCCGCCGGCGGCCTTGATCGCATTGCGGGCCGCCTCGCCTCCAGCCTCCCCCTTGAACTTAGCCAGTTGGGTCGCGGCGGCGTAGCCGCTGCCCTTGGCGTTCTTCCGCTCCACCATGGACGTGGCGTAGGAGGTCACAAACGTGGACTCGTCGGTCTGCACCTTGGGCATGCGGGTCGAGCCCACGGCCATCCGCTGCTGATAGAGGCTGACGTCCCCGCCCACGATCAGGCCCAGCGAGGTCAGCTTGTCTTTCGACCCCGCCATCCAGGCCAGTTGCTCGGATGACGCGAAGGCTTTCAGGGCATCGTTGAGCACCCGCCATCCGGCCTCGACGAGCGCGCCGTCTTTCAGGTCCATGATGGCGCGATCATGGTAGCGGGCTGATCGGCGTGACGCGCGACCGTTGCCGGTGACCGGCGTTGGCAGGGAGATGAATTCGGGATCCGGCACCGCGTTGTGGCGGGCTTTCTCCAGCGCGCGCCGGACGCCGTTCGTCGAGAGGTCGCGGGCCTCGCTCCCGAAGCCGACGCGGGGCCCGTCGGGCCCGGCAAAGACGGCACGAATCCCGATCCCAAAGGTCTCCGAGGATTTCGGTTCCTCCACCCCGTTGCAGGGGATCTCAGAGGTGTAGTTCAGGCGGCAGAGGAGCTGGCCCGTGCTGGAGGCGAACACCTCCGCCTCTTGCACGTCCTTCTCGCGCGCGATCTGGCGGAGCGCTCGCTGGACGGTGGTTTTCAGAGTAACCAGAGAGGTCATACGCCAGTAAGCCGGGCGCGGCTGCGCATGGTCGGGGCGCCGTTGCCGAGCCGCTTGGTCTGCATGGGCTGGCCCTTCCCGCAGTTAGGGATCGGGGTAAGCCGGAAGTCGCGTCCTACCGCATCCACCTTCATGAGGTAATCCTTCGTGTCGGCCGTCATGCCTCCGCCCCGGTAGAGCTGGCCGATTTGCCCGTTGCGGATCTCGTACACCTTCTGGGCCGAGATGCTGAAGTTCTCACGCGACTCGGCGATGGAGGGGGTGCGGTGGCCTACTAGGTAGTAGCCCCGGTCCACTTCGTCGAGGATCTTGTCCGGATCATGCGGGCCGGCTGCGAAGACCGTGTTGGACATGCGGATGAGTGGGACCATGGACGCCTCGGTCGCCTTGTACGAACCGTTGGGCTCGGCCTTGAGGATCGCCGCGGTCTGCCGGCTGTTCATGAAGCCGGTGAAGATGCCTTTGTCAATATGCACCACCTTGCGCGCCGGCGTGCCTTCATGGTCGTAGGCGTAATGGCCGAGGCCAGGGAGGCTGGGGTCGGAGTAGGCGGTCACGAGCGGGGAGGCGACCTGCTTGCCGATCTGCATGTGCTTGAGCGAGCGTAAGAACCAGCTTCGGCCGGCGTAGGCGGTCTCCATCTTGAGCGCTCGATCCAGCTCGGTCGGGTGCCCGATGATTTCATGAGCCTTGAGCGCGTTGTAGTGCGGGTCGGTGACCACCACGACTTCCTTGTCGGTGGCGCGCAGGGGCGGCGCGTCCACCAGTTTGAGGCAGTCCCGGCCCAGACTGGTGGAGAAGGTCAGGAGGTCCAGGTGCCGGACGAATTCGCTCCGCGTGCCTTCCGTCACCACTTCCCAGCCGCGCTGGTGGCCGATGTAATCGAAGAGGGATTGCTCCGCCGTGTCGCTGGCAGCCACCACAGAACAGAAGCCCAGTGTAGTGGCGAAGGACTGGTCCACCACCGCGCCCTCCGAATTCGTGAACAGTTCGCGACTCACGCTGGTGGAGGTGGCAATAGCGTTGAACCGGATCCGCGAGCCCAGCCCTTTGACCGCGCGGGAGGCTTCGGCGGTGTGCCGGGCCACCTCGGAAAGTGGCACCGACCTGGGATCAATGGCATATTCGGCCTTGACCGTATCCTGACGAACCTCGATGGGGGCCAGTGTCAGACCGGCGAGATTGTCGCCCAATCCCTTGAACCGCGTTCTCGCGTCGTTTTTGTGGCGTGCGTTGGCGATGGCGCGGTCGTAGGCGTGGCGCAGACCGTCCCGCAGGAGAGCGGTCAGACGCGGTAGATCTGCGTTCCCGAGGCGGTGGCCGAAATAGCCTGGTGAGGGCAACGGATCGCCGGCCAGCACGCGGACGCCGAACCCGAACACATAGTCGTCCTGGCCGGACTTCTCGACACCGTTCTCGGCGCGTGCGGATTTGACCTCGATAACTTCGAGACGCAGGTCGGCGTAGCGGCAGTGTCGCAGTTTCGTGCGGGCTTCACGGACGAAGTCCGTCGCCACGCGCTTGATCCTGTCGAGGCTTTCGATGGTGAGCGGTTTGACGCCGAGCGTACGAGCCATACCGACCAGCCTCTTTGCAGGGTGCGGAACTCAGGATGCGGTGATCACCACATGCGTCACGTCTCGCAAGGTTGCGTAAATTCCTGCAATTATAGGAAAGTACTGGCGGACCGTCAAGGTACATAGTTCGCCTGATGCCCGACGGCTCCTGCAAAATCTGCTGTTCCCGATTGGCCGGGTTAGGGCCAATGGCCTACCCTGAAGAGGCAGGGTAGGCCTTCTTTCGGTTACTGTGGGCCTTCTGTTAAGTTGCATTATTATCCGGCACGTTATACGATTTACTGCACGCTGTGAGAGCCTGCGATTCCGAAACTTTCAGATTGACATTTTTGAAGGCTGTTTGCTAGACTCAACCTCTTAAAAAGCGGGCAAGATCAAGGGTTTTTTAGAAATTTCTTGGAATCCGACAAGAGCCAGTTCAACAGAACGACCGGCTGGCTTCCACGGCCAGCATCGAGATAGGGAGGAAGCCCGATGAGCCTTGATTACGTTAAGTTCTCAACAGGTTTTGAGAAGTTCATGCCGAAGGAATATCGGGACATGGTCGAGCACGGTCCTTTCGGCCGGAAGGTGTCGGTCTCGCAGATGGGGACCTTCAAGGAAATCCTGGAGGAGCACCCCATGTGCGCCGGTTGCGCGATGACGTTGTTCATCCGGCTCGCGATGATCTCGTTCCCGAATCCGGAAGACACGATCACGGTCGGCACGGCCGGCTGCGGTCGTCTCGCGATCTCGCAAGCGGCGATCCCGTTCGTGTACGGCAACTACGGCGATCAGAACGGGGTGGCCAGCGGGCTGTCGCGTGGCTTGCGGCTCCGGTTCGGCGACAAGCCCAAAGACGTGGTCGTGATGGTCGGCGACGGCGGCATGGCCGACATCGGCTTCTCAGGCACCCTCCACTCCTGGTTCCGGAAGGAAAAGTTCGCCACGATCATGTTGGACAACGAAGTGTACGGCAACACCGGCGGCCAGGAGAGCGGCATGACGAATAAAGGCGCCGTGCTCAAGATGGCGCCGCTCGGGAAGAAGTTCGAAAAGATGGACATGGTGTCCATGGCGAAGGTGGCGGGGTGCGCCTACGTCGCCACGGTCGTGCCGAATAATCCGCGGCGCGTGGAGAGCGTGATCAAAAAGGCGGTGCTCATCGCCCGCGAAGTCGGCCCCACTTACATCCAAGCCTATACCTCCTGCAACATTGAGTACGCGATCCCCACGGACAAGGTGATGGAGGACGCGAAGAACGTCGAGAACGATCGATACCAGTTCTCCGAATACATCACCGACGAAGCCAAGCAGTACCTCAGCGAACGGTACGGCTACAAGGAGTTCCTGCCGAAACCGGCGGCCGCGGCTGCGATTCCCCAGGCCTGAGCGCGGGGAAGTCGGCGAGGCAGCAAGAGCGGACTGAGAGTTAAGGAGGAAAGGCGATGGCAAAGCGCTTTAACATCCGGATGGCCGGCGTGGGAGGGCAGGGGGTCGTCACCGGCTCACACATCCTCAGTACGGCCGTCATCAACGCGGGCGGTGAAAGCACGATCGTCCCGTTCTACGGATCCGAGAAACGCATGGCGCCGGTCGAGAGCTATGTGCGGGTGTCGGACGAACCGATCTACGAGATCGGCGAAATCACCTTCCCGCACATCATCATCATCTTCCACCCGCAGGTCATCACGCACGGCAAGTCCTACACGATGCCGTTCTACTTCGGGTTGAAGGAAGATGGGGTGTGCCTCATCAACCACGATGGACCGATGAAGTTGCAAAAGGACCAGGCGCGGGAGCTGGAGGAGCGCCGCGCGCGGATGTTCTACCTGCCGGCCACCCGGCTCTCGCTGGAGGTCGCGGGGATGGATCTGGCTACCAACATGGCGCTGATGGGCGCGATCGGGTGCATCACGGGCCTGACGACCATTGACGCGCTGGCCCAGGCCGTGAAGGACCGCTTCCTCGGCAAGGGATTCGTGGTGTCTGGCGGCACGGCGGCCCTGGACAGCGTCGTAGAACGGAAGTTCAAGAAGAAGCAGGAATTGATTGACAAAAACGTGGCGGTGATCAAAGCCGGGTGGGACTTCGCCGAAAAGAACGGCTGGGATGAAGTGAGCAAGGCCGCAAAGAAGGCGGAAGCGACCGCAGCCGCCGCGGCGAAAGTCTAACTAAGGGAGAGGCGTCAATGTATCTTGTAGCCAATATCAGCGTTGAAATTTGTGCTGCAACGAGCTGTAGGCTCTGCACCCAGTTCTGTCCCGAGGCCAACACGATCCTTTACAACAACGAGGCCGGGAAAGAGAAGGGGTACAAGTACGGGTCCGCCTATGTCGCGGTGGACCGCTGCAAGGGCTGCGCGCAGTGCGTCTGGGTCTGCGACAATATGGCCAAGCATCACGCGATCAAGATGGTGATGATCGACCAGCTTCCCAATGCGGCCATCACCGATAACGTGACCTACGGCGAGAAGAGCACGACCGCGCAACTGGCCAGCCCGGTGATCGGATAAAGAGGGGAGCACGGGACGAGTGAAAAGCACCCAGCAGACACAAGAGCGAATTATCGTCCCCGGGCCGGCCGGGTTCCTACCCCCTTCGGCTGCACAGTTGGGGGTGATGCTCCCGGACCCCGGTCAGGGGCTCATGTACGGAATCCTGGAGCCCAATGAAGAAAAGGTCATCGAGGAGATGGCCAGAAAGATGCTGACCAGCCCCAACGCGACTATCTTCCCGGGGCCAATGGTGCTCTGGGCTTGGAACGAGCACGCGGTGGAGAAGGCCAAGGCGGTGCTGGAGATCGCCGCCCAGATTCCCGATGTGCTGATCATCCCCATGCCGGACTACCGCCCCAAGTACCCGACAATCAATCCGGAGGAAGTGATAAACCCCAACCATCCGAACCTGACCATCTGGGGGAACAGGATCGAAGCCTGCATCTTCGTGGGCGTGCATTGCCACTACGCCAACCTCACGCTGAAGATGATCCGGGCCGGCACAAACTGCTGCACGATGGCGATCTGCGCGGAGCAGGGGCACGAAGATGCCATGCTCACAATCCGGGACGCAGACAAGGCCAAGCTCCAGCATGTGGCCCAGGTGTTCAAGCGAGTACGCGAGCAGATGGGCATCAAGCTGCCGGAGAAGGGGGAGAACGTGCGCTTCACCGGAATCCAGTCCAAGGTGCACGGCGGGAAGACCCACACGAATCCGCTGGAGTTCCTGCCCACCGCGGCAGGATTGGCTGGCGCGGCGGCATTCGGACACAAGCCGGAGCAGATGCAGCGCGAAGCGTAAATCGGAGGCTATTGGCTAGAGGCGATAGGCGATGGGGAATAGGGGAGGCATTTCACCTATAGCCCCGTGCCACGTGCCTCTCGCCTCATCATTATAGGGGTAGAACGATGAGCGAATCGCTGGAAGCCGAAGTCAAAACCAATCCACAAGGCGATCCGATCACCAGCATGGAGCCCGAACAGAAAACCAACCCACAGGGTGATCCAATCACCAGCGTGGCCGCTCCGAAAACAGTGGATGTGAAGAAAGACCCGCACGCTGAGGCCAAGAAGCAGCGGATGGTCACGCCCGAGTATATGTTCTTCGAAGCGCCTCGGACGAAGGAGTTTATTACGGGAAGCGAAGCCGCCAAAGAGGCGGTGCGTCGCTCCAATGTGGACCTGTCGATTGCCTATCCGATCACCCCTCAGAGCGAAACCATGCAGCTCATCGGGGTGCTCTACGGTGAAGGCTATGTGAAGGAATACTACCGCGGGGAAGAAGAGTATGGCGTGATGTCGGCGATCGCCGGCGCCTCCCGCGCGGGCGTGCGCTGCTTCACGGCTACCGCGGGACCGGGCACCTTGCGCGGGATCGAGCCGATCGCGTCGTGGCCCGGCCATCGGCTGCCAGCGTTGGCCATGTTCACCTGTCGGGTCGTCAACGCGCCCCTGGCCATCCAGCCGGACAATATCGAGGTCTCGTACCTGCTGAACTGCGGCATGATTGTCTTTCACGCCGAGAACCAGCAAGACCTGTTCGACTTCATCATGAAAGGATTCATCATCAGCGAAAAGAACGATGTGACGCTTCCGGTGGGGGTGGCCTGCGACGGCTTTTTCGTCACCCATGCCCGCGGCTACGTCCATATGCAGGAGAAGGGGATCAAGCTGCCGCCCCGGGAGGCCTGGCGGGGCGCGGTCCCGGTGCTGGACGCGGAGAACCCGCCGGCCCGGCTATCGCGCGACGCGCCCGTGCAGAAGTCCAACTTCATGGCCTACAACATCCACGCGGTCTGGCAGCAGGAGGTCTGGGCGGCGGTCGAGCGCTCACGCAAATACATCAACCAGTACATGGGCGGCCTCGTCACGGCCGAAAATGTCGAGGGAGCCGATGCCATCCTGGTCGCTTCCGGCAGCGCGGTGGCTCAGTCCCGCGAAGCCATCCGGCTCTGTAAGGACAAAGGCATTCAGGTCGGGCTGATCAAGATCCGCTCGCTGCGGCCCTTCCCGATTCCCGAATTGCGGCAGCTCTGCGCGAAAGCCAAGCTGATTGTCATTCCCGAGTTCAACTACGTGGCCTGGTTAGCCAAGGACGTGGCCGCGGCGATCTACGGGTACTCCAAGGCCAAGATCGTGGCCGGCCCGCACGTGTATGGCGGCATGTCTATGCCGGTCGAGATGATTGTCGATGAGGTAACTGGCGGGCTGACCGGGAAGAAGTCCGGCAATGTCCCGATGTCCGCGATCATGGGCACCGACGTGGACCAGGCGGCGGTCGCACACTTCATGCAGAATATCTGACCCGAGGGTCCGTGGCCGAAAACAGAAGAGCCCGTCCGGGAGTCCGGACGGGCTCTTCGTTTTTGATCTGTTTTATGATTATTCTTGTATGTCGTCCTGGATAATCTCTTCGCTGTCCGGCATCCCATACGCGATGAACTTGGCGTACGAGAGATAGATCATGCTGCTGTCGCGCATGGCCTTCGCGCCGTGCGTCATCCGCTCCAGCTTGGTCGCGTCTACTGATTCGGACGATCGGAGAAACGCCACATGGTCCTGCAGGACCTTGTTGTACTGTTCCATGGCGCGCTCGACTTCTCGATAGGCTTGCATGATCACGTCAGTCATGGTTGTGCTCCTGTAATGGCTCAGCATACACCACGGTCTTTTTGACGGTCAACATGGCGATACCACCGTACCGTCGGCTCTCCGAGTCATTGACACACGCACTTGCCGAGGTCACTGGTGTGACCGGTGTGGCTGGTGCCAAGGCGACACCCGCCTTGTGTCGCGATGTCGTCGAGCTGTCCCGCCTCTTCACGTGCGAGACAGACGAACCGTTGCCGTCCTACCTGGATGACGACGGACTCCGAGCGGCCTATCAAGCCTATTACCTGCCGGTGAACCTGGTCAAGGTGCAGGCTCTCCTGGCGGAGATGCCGACCATGCAAGCCGACGACAGCCAGCGACCCTTGTCGGTCCTGGATCTGGGCGGTGGACCTGGGACCGGTGCTCTGGCGGTGCTGGACTGGCTGGCGCAGTCGGCTGATCGTACCGCACAGCCAGTGACGATCACAGTGGTGGACCGGGCGGCAACGGCGTTGGAGGCCTGCGAGCGGCTCTGGCGGACCTATCAACGGATCGAACCGGTGCCGGGCGCGCGCCTGATCGCGGAGCAGGCCGATCTCGAGCGGCCCCTGCAGATGAGAAAGGGAGAGCCCTATGACCTGATCATCCTCGCTAACTGTCTCACCGAGCTATTCCGGTCAGTCCGCGATCCGGTTCGGCGACGGGCGAACTTGGTCCGGGAGCTGCTAGGGCGGTTGCAGCCAAACGGGACGCTCATGATCGTGGAGCCAGCCTTGCGCGAGCCCTCGCGCGACCTGCACCGGCTGCGGGACCTGCTGGTGGCGGAAGGAGCCTGCACGGTCTACAGCCCCTGTCTGCACGAGCGATCCTGCCCGGCGCTGGTCAAGCCGGATGATTGGTGTCACGAAGAACGGCCGTGGACGCCGCCTCCGATCGTGGCCATGGTTGACCGGCAGGTGGGATTCATCAAGGACGCCCTGAAGTTTTCGTATCTCCTCCTGCGGAAGGATGGTCAGACGATTGTGCCACGGGCACCCACCGTTTTTCGGGTGGTCAGTGAGCTGCGGGAGATGAAGGGTGAGAAGCGGGCCTGGCTCTGCAATGAGACCGGGAGGCCTGAGGTCGGGCGGCTGGACCGCGAGCGGTCGGCGACGAACGAGGCGATGGACGACTGGCACCGGGGCGCGATCGTGAGGATCGATCAGATCGTGCACAAGGGCCGAAAGGAGCGGGAGTCCATGATCGGACGGATTCCGGCTCAGGCGACGGTGGAGGTGCTGCGGTCGGTGTGAGCGACCGGGTTTGCCATGAGTTGCGTCGACGGCAGAGACCGGGTGACGAACGGCGCACGCGTTCGGTTGCGTCATAATGCGTTGCCGCTGGATGTCCGGTCGACGCCCTACTGTTGGCCGCGCCCCTCTTCGGAATAGCAGAACGGGGCGCGGCACCGTTTACTGCTCTCGATAGGCAGTTTCCCACTATGCCACGGCTCTCAGCGCGCATCCGTTCCACCCGGCCACAAAAAAGAGAGTGAAAACGGGAACCGGTCGCTCATAGACCGGTCCCCGTTTCTCGGAAGAAACCAGGAGGGCTGACCACTTAAATCCGCTCTGAGGAAAAATAGTTTTGAATCCGTTCAGGGCTTCGGTATACTAAGGCCATGCCGTACAGTCTTCCACTCAAAGACATGACCCTCCAGGAGAAGCTCGCGGCGATGGAGTCGCTGTGGGAGGATCTTGCGCGCACCCCAGAGGCTATTGAGTCTCCTGAATGGCACAAGGAAGTCCTTGAAGAACGCCTGCAGCGGCTTGCCGAGGGGAAAACCCAATTTATTGATTGGGAGACGGCCAAGGAGGCTCTTCGCAAGAAGCTCTCGTGAGAGTCCAGATACTGGAGGAAGCCCTGGAGGATTTAGATCAGGGCTTCCGCTTCTACGAAGGCCAGGAAGCCGGACTCGGGTCGTATTTTCGAGACCAGTTGCTTGCGGATATCGACGCGCTTCTATTGCATCCCGGCATCCACCCGCTGGTGTTTTCCTATCACCGTGCCCTTGCCAGGCGTTTTCCGTTTGCGATCTACTACGACGTGAAGGGAGAATTCGTTCGCATACATGCTGTGATGGATTGTCGCAGGAAACCATCGTGGATCAGGAAGCGGTTGAAGGGGGCCAGCTAAGAATTCGCTTTTGACGAAGGAAACCATGAACAGGCGTCGCCATACCAAACTGGTCCACGAGGGGCAGTATGCCGCCGAAGTTGACGTCGAGTTGATTGACACCGACACCGGGTGGTCGCCCTACCTGTAGCTACCGGACGCATATAGGACATATAGGGTCAAGGACATATAGTATCCATATAGGGTCAGGTCTTGCAATCACACAGTCAATGTGGTACATCCTTCATCCATGTCGCGTCCGCTCCGCATCGAGTTTCCTGGCGCGGTCTACCATGTCACCAGTCGGGGCAACGCGCGCCAGGATATCGTGACCGATGACACCGACCGGATCCAGTTCCTCTCGATCCTTTCGCACGTCGTGGACCGCTACGGCTGGCTGTGCCATGCCTACTGCCTGATGGACAACCACTATCATCTCCTCATTGAGACCCCGCAGCCGAATCTGTCGCAGGGGATGCGCCAGCTCAACGGCCGCTATACGCAGGCGTACAACCGACGGCATCATCGCGTGGGCCATCTATTGCAGGGGCGGTTCAAGGCGATTTTGGTCGAGAAGGACGCCCATCTGCTCGAGCTCTGCCGATACGTCGTGCTCAATCCGGTGCGCGCAAAGCTCGTGGCCCATCCCCGACGCTGGGGCTGGAGCAGCTATCGGGCGACGGTTGGGGACACCGCTGCACCCGAGTGGTTGACCACCGACTGGGTCTTGGGGCAGTTTGGACAGCGAGTGGGAGTGGCCCAAGAGAAGTATCGCACCTTTGTCGCAGAGGGCATCAGCGGAACGCGCCCGTGGGAGCAGGTCACGGGGCAAATCTATTTGGGGAGCGAGGCCTTTGTCACTCGCCATCAGCCGGGTCGTCGAATTCTGGAAGTCCCACGCCAGCAGACCCAGGCCCACAGGCCAACCTTAACGACCCTCTTCGTGGGAAAGAGGGCCTCCGAGCGAGCCGTCCTGCAGGCCTATCGGCGGTATGGGTATCGGCTGGCGGAGATTGCCGCGCATCTGGGGGTGCACTACGCGACCGTGAGTCGGCGGCTGAAACGGGCTGAAGCCCAGAATGTATGATTGCAAGACCTGACCCCAATCTC
>JACQQM010000030.1 GCA_016207025.1 Nitrospirota bacterium
CGCATCAACTCACGTAAGATGTTCCCGAAGCGGGTCTCGTCAACTCACCTAAGATGTTCCCCAACGGAGCGATATAGCGCTCCTTTTGGAGGGACCCGGGATGAATCCGTCGGCGAGGAGGGAGTACGTGAGGGACATGCAAGTGCAGTATCGTGACGCGAAAGGACGCAAGGCCAGGATGGGGTTGCTGGGCCAGGTGAGCGGGACCCTCAACTGCCACCGCAAGCACGCGGGCCGGCTGATGCGAGGCCGGCCGCCGCGCCTGGAGCGGCCCCTGCGCCAGCGCGAGCCGGTCTATCCCGAGCGCCTCATCGAGATCCTCGATGCGGTCTGGGAAGCGACGCAGCACTTGTGGTCTGTGCGGCTCAAGGCCGCGCTGCCGTTGTGGATGGGGTGGATCAAGAAGCGCTGGACGCTGAGCGTGGAGGAGGAACGGCTGCTGCTGGCGATGAGTCCGGCGACGATGGACCGCCGGCTGAGCCCGAGCAAGAGGAGGCTCGGGCGCCGGCTCTACGGCCAGACCAAGCCCGGGCGGTGGTTGAGGCAGACGATCCCCATCCAGACCGATTCGTGGAACGTGCCTGAACCTGGGTGGCTGGAAGTCGACACGGTCAGCCACTCGGGACCGAGCGCGTCGGGGCTGTTCGCCTACACGCTCAATCAGGTCGACCTGTTCTCGGGCTGGGTCGAGATGCGGGCGATGCTGGGCAAGAGCGCCGAGGCCGTTGTGGAGCTGACCGACGAGATGCGGCGGGCGCAGCCCTTCGGGCTCAAGGGGATGGACACCGACAACGGGGAGGAGTTCATCAACTATGAGCTCGACCGCTACTGCCGCAAGACCGGCGTGCAGCGGTTCCGAAGCCGTCCCTACAAGAAGGACGACCAGGCGCACATCGAGCAGAAGAACGGGACGCACGTGCGGCGTCTGATCGGGTGGGAGCGCTACGACAGCCGGGAGGCCGTGGAGGCGATGAACGCGCTCTACCAGGGCGAGTGGCGGCTTCTGGCGAACCTGTTCCTGCCGTCGGTGAAGCTGGCCAATAAGGTGCGCGTGGGCTCCAAGATCAAGCGGGTCTACGAGGAGGCCAAGACGCCGCTGGACCGCCTGCTCGAGTCGGGACAGGGCGACCGTGACAAGCTCGATGAGTTGCGTCGGCTCAGGGGGCGGCTTGATCCCTTCGAGCTTTCCAAGACGGTGGACCGCAAGCTGCGGGGGATCTGGAAGCTGGCGTCGCGGGGCCTGATCAAGGCCGCTCCCGCCTCGCATGTCCCCGCCGCGAAGCCCCGCTGGGACGAGCTCGCGCTCGAGGACAATCTTCCCGCGGCGCTCTACGAGCGGGCGCAGAACATCGACGTGGACCGGATACGCAGGGGCGCGTGGAAGGACCGGTACTTCGGGACCCGCTGAGTTATGCCCCTTATCCACCGCCGTCCACAAAGAGAAAAAGTAGCCAAAAAGAGAAAGGACCGGCCGACGACGACTATTTCGGGAACATTCTTACGTGAGTTGACACGGGAGCCCTTGACTATACTTGACCGCTCAAGTATACTAGTACCATGAACAGGTTAATCCGAGAAAAGCAGGTTCGAGTTATCTCTTGCCTCGTCGAGGGAAACTCCATCCGCGCCACTTGTCGTATGACTGGCGTTGCGAAGGGGACCGTCCTTAAGCTCCTTGCTGATGTGGGCCAAGCTTGCGCGGAGTATCAGGACAGGATGTTTCGCGGCCTAGTCTGCAAGCGCATCCAGTGCGACGAGATTTGGGCCTTCTGCTACGCCAAGGAGGATCATGTGCCCGCCAACAAGCGCGGGCTTGGCTACGGCGATGTTTGGACCTGGACGGCCATCTGCGCTGATACCAAGCTAGTACCGTCATGGTATATCGGCGGCCGCGATCTCTGCACGGCGCAAAAATTCGTCAAGGACCTAGCTGGACGGCTCAAGGACCGCGTTCAACTCACCACGGACGGCCACAGGGCCTATCTGACGGCTGTAGACCGGGCTTTCGGAGACAATATTGACTACAGCCAGCTTGTGAAGCTCTACGGCCCTGCCTTGGGGAAGCCGGGCAAGTACAGCCCTGGGGAATGTTGCGGCACGAAGGTCGAGCCGGTTGTCGGCAATCCCGACCCAAGGCACATTTCTACTTCCTTCGTGGAGCGGCAAAACCTCACGATGCGGATGGGGATGCGGCGGTTCACGCGGCTGACCAACGCCTTCTCTAAGAAGGTGGAGAACCTAGCCCACGCCGTAGCCCTGCACTTCATGCATTACAACTTCGTTCGGATTCACCAGTCCTTGCGGGTCACTCCTGCTATGAAGGCGGGCATCGCTAACGATCTGTGGGAAATCGAGGATATCTTGAAGCTACTGCCAAACTGACCCACTACCCGCAAATGGCACCGCGAACAGGGCGATGGGGGCTGGCTGCCTAGCGGGAGGCTTGGACGGGGAGGATGCGGAAGACGCGCTCGCGGCGGACCTCGACGCGCAGGGTCACCATGCCGCGGTCGCCGCGGATGGAGACCGTGCCGTTCATCCGCTCGGCGGCGGGGCCCTCGGCCTCGGTGACGACGGCGAGCGTGCCGCGCTCGGAGCCGGGCTCCAAGCGGCGGATCTTGAGGGAAGCGTCCTGCGTGAGGCAGCGGCCGTAGTAGCGGATGAACTCCTCGGCGCCGCCCATGGGCCGCAGGACCATGGGGGTCATGCAATGCTTGAGGGCCTGCTGGAGCGAGCTCGGGGTCTCCTCGGGGGCCGGAAGGGTGCGGACCGGGTCGGCCGGGAGGGTGCGGACCGGCCGGCCGTCGATCTCGTCCTGGGCCTTGGCCTGGGAGGGGTTCCTGACGAGGGCCAGCGCGTCGCCGAAGCTCGTCTGGAGGGTAAGCTGGGCGTTGAAGGAAAGGGTTTCGGGGCTCTCGGCTTGGGCGCGCGCGGGAAGGACCAGCGCCGCCAGGACCGTCAGGCTCAAAATCATCTTGTTCATGGGCATAGTATACGCCGCGAGCCCCGTCTCCCCATACGACCATGGTCAACCCCTTTTATTGACCAAGATCAATCCTCGAAAAGCCCTCAAAACGGCCTCAGCCGCGGGCCGCTCCGGTCCTGGCCCACTTTCTGATGGTGGCGTAGAGCAGGAGGTCGTAG